>CAZZBI010000001.1:0-47984 GCA_964652385.1 uncultured Pirellulaceae bacterium
TCTGATGCCCCTTCCCCTTGGCTGTCTTCTTCCCCTTCTCGTACTTGTACTTGCCGTAATCCATGATTCGGCAGACAGGGGGACGAGCCTGGGCAGCCACCTCGACGAGATCGAAGCCCTCATCGCGGGCGAGTCGCACCGCTTCGATGGTCGGCATCACGCCGAGCTGGCTTCCGGTCGAGGAGATCACACGCACGGGAGTAATGCGGATCTGTTCGTTGATCCTGGCCTGAACGCGGTCGATTGCAGGGACCCTTTCTCGTTCGAGTCGCGAGCGGGGATTTCTCGGGCACCGCTCGTCGTTCGCCAACGAGTGCGAGTCGACGGTCCGTGCGGTAGCTCCGAAGCCCCAGCGATGTCAAGAGTATCCGCAAAGCGAGATCGCGGCGTCAACTCCAGCCCCATAAATTCGGAGAGAGCGGCATCCTCGGCCGCTCCGACCGAACGGAGCGATCGAAACGAGGCTCGCATCGAGTCCGTCAGCTCCGACAGACGCAACGCGCAGCGGCAGTTCGGGCAAACGAGGATGTCCGCGACCGGAGCCGCGAAAATCAGGGCTGCACGGCCGGGGCGAAACCGATATTGCTGACACCTGTCATTGCGCCGGAGTTTCGATCCGGCGCCGTTGCGGAGGTTGCCGAGCGGAGACGGGGGATGAGCGGCAAGGAACTCGGGCGTCATCTGGATCTGTCCGTCGGCGATTCTCCCGGGGCGTCGGCTCCCCGCCCGCCTTCGACGTCCGCCGAAACCGAACGGAGCGGGCGTCCCTTTCTCGGCGTCCGATTCCACTGCTGCGCGACCTACGCCCGGATCTATCGGAATCGGGAAGGGACCGCGTACCAAGGGCATTGCCCTCGCTGTTCCAATCCGGTCCGCGTCGAAATCGCGCCGGGAGGATCGGACAGCCGCTTCTTCGACGTCTACTGACGATCGCTCCCGCGAGCATCGCGCCTCGACCAGATCCGGGCGTCTCGGCGATCGCTCTTGGTCGCCGTGAGCCGATCGCCTAGGATTCGACCCCCCGAACCGTCGAGCGACCATGCGACGGGGCTCGAGGGGATCGTGTCTCTTTCACCGGTCACGCCGCGCATGATCGACTACGAGGTGTCGCGCTGCTCGCGCCGCTGCGCCGTTTCGGGGCGCGAATTGCGTCCGGGCGAGGCGATCTGGTCGTATCTGGTCGAAGAGCGAGATGCGGTGACTCGCCGCGATGTGGCGAGCGAAGCATGGACCGGAGCGCCTGACGAGGCGATCGGCTGGTGGCAGACCCGTCTGCCGAAACCGGCCGGCGGACCCCCGAAGATGCTCCCCGGTCCGACCGTCGTCGGGCGATTCGATCGGTTGGTCGAGCAACAGGCGGATCCGCAACTGATTGCCGTGATGGCGCTGTTGCTGGTCCGCAAGCGTTGGCTCCGCGACGACGAGAATGAGGGGACGGGAGATCGAAACGAAACGACTCGCTGGCGCCTGAGCAGTCCGCTGAACGATCGGATCTACGAGCTGGAACGTCCGCAGATCGATCCGCGTCACGCGGCGCGACTGCAGCAGGCGCTGTTGGAATTGCTCTACGGCGACGACGATACGGAAGGACTCGGTACGCAGGAAGCGAACGAGTCGGACGAAGGGGAAGCTGCCGACGAGCCAGAGACGCGAACCGAACGCAGGCAGGATCGATAAAGCCGACCCGCGTTCGGGCAGCTGAGCCGTTCGGGCCTCCGAGCCCGCGGTGTCTCGCGTTTCCGGAACCGAAGCGGCACCGGTGGAATCATCGCGGCAAGGATGCTGACGTGAAGACCGACGCGGGATCGATCGATCGCCGGCCGAGCCGGAGTTGGCCGGTGCGAACGGCGCTGGGGGCGTCGTTCGTCCTGATCGGTCTGCTGTCGGGATGCCGATTGCCGATCGGTCGTACGCCGGCCCTGCAGACTCCCGAAGTCCTGTCGGCTCAGCCGACCGCTCAGGAGCTGGCGGCGGCGGTCAACGCCAATGCCGACCAGGTCCGGCAGCTCCAGTCTCAGGTTCGCCTCTCGGTTCAGGACCTCCCCGGTCTCTCGGGACAGCTGATCTACGAGCGTCCGCGCCGCCTGCGACTCCAGGCGCGCCTGCTCGGCGTCGGCGGTCCGGGCGTCGACGTCGGGAGCAACGAGTCCGACTTCTGGATGTGGTTCCAGACGTCGCTCCCGTCGTCCGGACCGATGTTCGTCCATGCGAATCACGAACGTTTCGCGAGCACCTTGGCCCAACAGCGTCTGCCGCTGCAGGCCGAATGGATCTCGGACGCGCTCGGCCTGGCGACGATCCCTCCCGAAGCGACTCTCGCCGGGCCGTTCGCGCGCAACGACCGGAACTGGGAACTGCACGTCATCGAGCAGGTCCCCTCCGGAACGTTGACCCGGATCCTGGTGATCGAACGCGGAACCGCTCGCGTGCTCGAGCAGCATTGGTACGACGACGCGCGACGCTCGCTGGCGATCGCCCAAGCGACCGACTTCGAGTACCTGCAGCCGCCGGGAGTCAATCTTCCGCGACGGGTCATCCTGACCATCGCCCCGTACACGACCGACAAGATGACGCTGACGCTGCAGATGAGCGGTCTGCGCGTGAACCAATCGGTGACGAGCGCCGCGACCTTCGAGATGCCCGATCCGGGAAACACGCCTCGCATCGATCTCGGTGCACCGGGGGCGTGGATGCAGGAGACCGCCGCGACCGCTCCTCCCGCCGTGACGAACGTCCTGTCGATCGACGATCCGGCCTCGTCCGCCTTCCGCCCGCAGTATCGGGGGCGCACGCTGCGCTGACGGCGATCGGTCGCCGGACCGAACGCCCCGAGTCCCCATGCGTTCTCCGCCGAGAACGCCAACGGGCAAGCGGCATCGCTTCGCTTTCGATCTTGACCCTTCCTGATCGTCGTCCTACCGTGACCCGGCCGCGCTCCGGGAAGGACCGTGGCGATCGAACGACGACCCCGGTCGTCTCGCCGTCGCGCAGCCGAGCCGTTCGCATCGGCCCGACCGGACGACGACCTACGACGCGCATGGAGGCGCACGATGCAGTCCTCGAAGGCCGAGCCCTCGACGGCTCCCGTTTCCCTGTTGGACATCGGACGAGGGAACGCTCCGCTTCGTGACCAGGTGCTGCGGCGCCTGGCCGAGATCTACGACGCCGGTTGCTTCATCGGCGGTCCCGACTGCAAGGAACTCGAACGTCGCGTCGCCGAACTCTGCGGCGTCGGTCATGCGATCGGTTGCGCCTCGGGAAGCGACGCGCTGCTGCTGGCGTTGATGGCCTACGACATCGGTCACGGCGATGAGGTGATCTGCCCGAGCTTCACCTTCTTCGCCACCGCCTCGGCCGTCACGCGACTGGGCGCCCGCCCGGTCTTCGTCGACATCGATCCGGTCACCTTCCAGATCGATCCGAATCGGATCGCCGAGCGAATCACTGCGCGAACGCGAGCGATCATTCCGGTCCACCTGTTCGGCCAATGCGCCGACATGCAGCCGATTCTCGATCTGGCCGCGCGCTACGGCCTGAAGGTGATCGAGGACGCGGCTCAGGCGATCGGAGCCGAGTACCGAGGGCGCCCGGCGTGCTCGATGGGCGACGTCGGCTGTCTGAGCTTCTATCCGACCAAGAACCTCGGCGGGTGCGGCGACGGCGGCATGATGACGGCCGTCGACGCTGCGGTCGCCGAGCGCCTGCGTAAGCTCGCCAATCACGGCATGCACCCGCGCTACCATCACAGCGAGGTCGGCATCAACAGCCGACTGGATACGTTCCAGGCCGCGATCCTCGCGATCAAGCTCGAACACCTGAACGGCTACGCCCACGCGCGACGGACGCATGCCGATCGATATCGCGAAACGCTTGCCGACCGCAGCGAAGCGCTCGGCATCACGCTTCCGAGCGAAGCGCCGGGCTGCCGCCACGTCTGGAACCAGTACACCATTCGCGTCCACGGCGATCGCCGCGATGCGGTTCGCGAGGCGCTGAAGAGCGAAGGAATCGGCAGCGAGGTCTACTACCCGATCCCGATCCATCGCCAGGAGTGCTACCGCTCGCTCGGTTGGCCCGCCGGCTCGCTCCCGCACACCGAAGCGGCTTGCCGGGAAGTGCTCAGTCTGCCGATCTATCCCGAGCTGACCGAAGCGGAGCAGCATCGAGTGATCGATGCGCTGGTGCGAGCCACCTCGGCGCGCCGCGCCCGAGCGGCTGCCTGAGCCTCGGAACGCGGCCTTCGACGCGTCCGCACCGGCAATCGCCGCGCACGGATGTCCGAGGTCGCGAACCGACCGTCGACAACGAACAGGCCCCGCGATCATCGATCGCGGGGCCTTCGTCGTTTCGTTGATGGCCGCGGAGCGGCGGAATCTCGCCGAGACATCACCGCTCGACGCGAATCAGACCTGGAACGACTTGCCGCAACCGCAGCTGCGGACGACGTTCGGGTTCTCGAACGTGAAGCCGCGCTTGTCGAGCCCCTCGTGGAAGTCGAGCGTCGTCCCTTCGAGCAGCATCGCGCTCTTGCGATCGACGACGACCGTCACCCCGTGCTGCACGGTCTTCAGGTCGGCCCCTTCGTCCGACTCCTTGACGAAGTTCAGGCCGTACTCGAAGCCGCTGCAACCGCCTCCCAGGACCGATACCCGCAACAGGGTGTCCGGCTCGCAATCGAAGCTGCTCATGGCCCGCTTCACTTCCTCGGCCGCCTTCTCGGTCAACATCACGCTCATCGACTTTGCCTCGCTGCTCGTTGCGATTACCCGGAGACGACTCGGTCCTGCCCGAGCCGCGAACGGTCGGAGGCCGCCGATCGACGATCGGCGGCACCGTCCGATGTTTTCGGAAGATTTGCCTTCGGAATGTTGTTTAAAGGCGTCGACGCATTCTTTCCCGAACCCCCGCGGTCGTCAAGGGTTCGGCGGAACCGGGCGTTGCCGTTCCCGTTCTCGAAACCGGTGCGGCCCACCTCAGACGCCGGGGCGGAGGCCGATCACGCTGTTCCCCAGGCGACTGGGGTATCGGCAGACTCCCCGTTCCACCACGACGCCGTCCGCCACATCTCCCGCCAGCAGCGCCGCTCCGTCCATATCGACGAAATCGAGCCACGGGAGGAACTGCGCGATGGCCGAGATGCCGACGCTCGATTCGGTCATGCAGCCGATCATCACCTGCAGTCCGAGCTGCCGCGCCTGGTCGATCATCCGCCGGGCGACCGTCATCCCGCCGCACTTCACCAGCTTGATGTTGATTCCGGTGAACCCGGCGTCCGCACAGCGCCGGACATCGTCGAAGACCTGGCAGTTCTCGTCGGCGATCAGCGGGAGCGATGTCGCCTGGCGCACCCGTGCGATCCGATCGATCGCATCGGCATGCAGCGGCTGTTCGATCAGTTCGACACCGAGCGACGCGAGCCGACCGATCCGATCGATCGCTTCGTCGGCCGTCCACCCGCCGTTGGCGTCGACTCGAAACGGGACCGACGTCTCGCGCCGCAGCCGCTCGATGATCGCGACATCGTCGGCGGTCCCGAGCTTGATCTTGTAGCAGGGCCAGTCGGGCGTCTCGCGCAGCTTCGCCACCATCGTCTCGATCCGATCGAGTCCGATCGTGAAGTTGCTGTTCGGGCGAGGCATGTCGAACGAGCCGCCGAACAGCTCGAGCGTCGCTCGACCGTGCCGTTTGCCCCACAAGTCATGCGCCGCCTGATCCACGGCGCAGAGCGCGAACGGGTCTCCGGCCAGCGAGTCCCGAATCGCCGCGTGCAGTTCCGACGGTTCGCTCCAGGCCGTCGATTCGATCGTCGAGCGGAGTCGCTCGAGGCGCTCGGACATCGACGCCACGGTGTGGCCGTAATAGTCGTTGGCGGTCGCTTCTCCCCAACCGATCAGCCCGTCGTCCTCGAGCGCGACGATCAGCGTCGGTTGGACGTCGATCGACCCGCGCGAGATCGTGAAGCGATGGGCGAGTCGGAGGTCAAACGGGTGAAGCCGCATCTTCATCCGACGGTTCCTTGGTCGAGGCGTGGTCGGGAACCGACGAAACCGGATCGGGCGTTGCGCCGTCGGCGACGCGGCGATCCGGGCGGCGGGTCCCCTTGAGCCGATGGATCATCCAATCGCCGAGCCCGGCCGACAGTTGGCCGAGGGCGAAGAGCAGGCGGGGCCAACGCGGCAGAATCAGCTCGGGCGAGCGCCGCTCGCAGCCGCGAACGATCGCTTCGGCCAGCCGATCGGGATCGAGCCCCTTCATCGGCGCCCCGGCCCCCGGCTTCCCCGCCTCGGCCGGCAACTCGCGACTTTCGGTCCGGTAGCGCGTGCCGCCGTCGGTCCGTCGGATCGGCCCCGGACAGACGAGCATCACGTGCAGGGCGCGAGGGGTTTCGAGCCGGAGTTGTTGCGTGAAGGCGGCGACCGCGAACTTGCTGGTCGCGTACGGAGCGACGAACGGCCACGCCGTCTTGCTGGCAAGCGAGCCGATGTTGACCACGTGACCGCCGCGGCGGATCAGTTCGTCGACCAGCGTCAGCGTGCAGCGGACCAACGCGAAGAAGTTGACTTCCATCAGGTCACGGTACTGCGCGAGGGTCGACGAGGCGACATCGCAGCGCGTCGACTTGCCGACGTTGTTGACCAGCACGTCGAGTCGTCCGTAGCGGGCGAGCAATTGCTGCTTGGCCCGCTCGACCGAGCTCTCGTCGGTGATGTCGACGCGGACCCCTTCGACCTGCCATCGAGCGGCGCGGGCTTCGGTCTCGAGATCGGCCAGGCGATCGGGATCGCGCGCCCAGACGATCACGCGGGCTCCGCGGCGCGCGAAGCTTCCCACGAGCGAACGGCCGAGTCCAGCCGTGCCGCCGGTGATCAGGACGACTCGATCGCCCCACCCGGTTGAGACTGTCGCGGACATGAGATGAGCGGCTCGGAGGCGAAAAGGCCGCGGCGCAGATGCCAGCAGTTCGCGGCAAGCCTCTTCCGAGGCCCGATCAGCGTAAACCTTTTGCGACCCGAGGTCGATGCCCGAGATGGTGACCGGAAGGTCTGGGAAGACTCTGCCGGTTCCGAAGGCTCGCCGCGAGTTCCCGTCTTTCGAACGACGTCGGACTCCCCTTTCCTCTCGGAGCGATTTCGTGAAGGCTCTCCAGATGGTCGCAGCCGGCTTCCGTTCGACCTCGGTTCGTCCTGCGCGCCGCGCCGTTCGGAGCGGACTGACCGCGGCGTTGCTGTTGGCCGCTTGCGGAAGCTTCGGTTGCAGCAGTTCGCCGTTCGCCGCCGGGGGACTCTTCGCACCGGCCGACGCGGTCGCCGACTCGACCCCTCAGGCTCAGCCCCAGGGACAGTACCTGATCGAGGTCCGGCGAGGCGGGAACGACGTCGAGTCGAACTCGCATCCGCTGTACGGGACCGAAACGGTGAACACGGCGCTCGAGAAGGCGGGTCTGACCAAGAAGAAGGGGGGCTGGGACATCGAACTGATCCGCACCAACCCTCAGAACGGCATGCGGCACAAGATGCACGTCGACTATGACCGCGCCGAACGCCGCGTCCGCTACGAGCAGGACTATGCCCTGTTCCCGAACGATCACCTGATCATCAAGAAGTCCGAGGAATCCCCGCTCGACGAACTCTTCTCGAATTTCTGAGCGGCCTCGGCCGCTCCCCTGCGCGTCGACGTCAGCCGCCGGAGGAATCCGCGACGCGCCAGCGGACGCGAAACGCCTGGAGCATCAGCACGATCAGCAGTCCGGTTCCGCTCCCCGACATCAGCAGATGCTGGCCGAACTCGCTCCAGTCGCTCGGCGCGTAACTCAGCAGCCAGCGGTCGGCCGGATCCGACGTTCTCCGACGCCGCATCTCGCGCGGCGAATCCGGTTCGTCGAACGGGACGTCGAACGCGGCGCGGAAGGGAGAGATGCGTGCGGCGACCGTCGTGACTCGTGCGAGTGCCGGCGCGTCCAGGTAGTTCCGCACGAAGAGATCGGCGGCGGGCGGTACCGCGTAGAGCGTCAACAGGATCCCGTAGCTCAGCAACATCGCATGCGTCGTCTTGCGCATCAGCGTCGACGAGGCCATGGCGGTGACCGAGGCGGCCAGGCAGGTCGCGGCGCAGAGCAGGACGTACGCCGCGATGCCGCCGAGATTGCCCCAGTAGATCGGGACCAGGATGGTCGCGAGTACCAGGGGCCAGAGCAGGAAGCCGGTCAGCACCGTCGCGACTCGCAGCCCCGAGATCAGCTTGCCCCACAGGATCTGCCACGGACTGATGTTGGTCGTCAGCAGCAGGTCCAGCGTCTGACGCTCCCGTTCGCTCGTCAGGCTGCCGGCGGAGAAGACCGGCCCGACCAGCAGTGCGAACAGCAGCACGTAACAGACGTACCACGAGTTCATGCCGGGATTGAAGAAGAGCGCCCAGGCCATCATCGGGATCGACAGCAGCATGCTGATCTGCACGACCAGCCGGAGCATCAGCGTTCCCTGGGCGAAGATCTCGCTATGCAGTTCCTTCTCGTAGACCGGATTCGAGCCATCCTCCATCAGGTCGTCGCGCCGGGGCGGGGCGAAGAGCCGATCGGGGAATCGCTCGCGATCGATCACCAGACCGACCGCGTCGCGCTGCTCCTCGACCTCGTCGACCACTTCCTTCCCTTCGCTCCCGAGGTCCCCGGGCTGGCGCAGCCGGTCGGTCGCGTCGCGGAACAGCAGACTGATGCCGGCCCAGGCGACGGCCGGGACCGCGATCACGACCGTCTCGAGGCGGAGTGCCCCTTGGTCGCGCAGCGCCAGCCATCCGCCGACCGCCAGCGCCGCGAGCGGCAGGATGATCAGGTAGCTGACGACGAGTGCGGCACTCGTCCGCCGAAAGCGACTGCTGCACGCCAGACTGATGACGCCGAACAGGATCAGGCAGGCGAGCATCGCCAGATACGCCGCCAGCACCTCGTATAACGAGATCCCTCCGAGCGGCAGGCAGAGCACGACGATCGGCAGCGACGTAACGACCAGCAGCCCCAGGTGCGTCAGCGAAGCGACGATCTTGCCGAGCACGACCTTCTCGGGACGGAGCGGACTGGCGAGGAGCATCTCGAACGTCCGCCGCTCCTTTTCTCCCGCGACGGCGCCGGCGGCGAAGCTCGGAGCCATCAGCGACGCGATGACGAACTGGCCCAGGAAGAACAGGTCGCCGAGCTGCCGCGCCGATTCGGGGCTCTCGCGCAGATCGAGACGCGACTCGCGGGGCCATGCCGCCATCACGATCAGCGCCAGCAGCCCCTGATAGATCGCCAGCAGCACGAACGCGCGCGGCATCCGCAGGTTGACCAGCAGCTCGCGCTGCAGCACCGGGTTGTCGCGCAGATCGCTCATGCCGCTCGCCCGAGACGCTACGGTCGTTCGTGCTCGGATCGCCTACCGTCGGCGCGGCGGAGCGATCAGTAGCTGCGAGGCGTGACGCGCCCCTGAACCCGCAGCGGAAGTCCCTGGATGCGCAGGAAGCCTTCGGCGTCGTCCTGGTTATACGCGCCGCCCCCTTCCATCGTCGCGATCCCCTCGTCGTACAGACTGAGCGGGCTGCGACGTCCCTGACAGATGATGTTCCCCTTGTACAGCCCGAGCGTGACGCTGCCGGTGACGGTGCGCTGGGCCGAGCGGTTGAACTCCATCAGCGCGTCCATCTTGGCCGCGTACCAGAAGCCGTAGTAGACCATCTCGGCCACCTCGGGGCTCAAGCGATCCCGCAGGTGCATCAGGTCGCGGTCCATGGTCAGCTGTTCGAGATAGCGATGCGCCGCATACAGGATCGACATTCCCGGCGCCTCGTAGACGCCGCGGCTCTTCATGCCGACGAAACGGTTCTCGACGACGTCGATCCGGCCGACACCGTTCCGCCCGCCGATCGCGTTGAGCGTCTTGACCATCGACAGCGCCGAAAGCGGGTTGCCGTTCAGGCGGACCGGCATCCCCGCCTCGAAGTCGATCGTCACCGATTCGACCGCGTCCGGAGCCTGTTGCGGCGAGACGGTCATGCCGAACTCGACCAGGTCGACGCCGGTTACCTCGAGGTCCTCGAGCTTCCCCGCCTCGTAGCTGATGTGCAGGCAGTTCTCGTCGCTGCTGTACGGCTTCGAGACGCTCGCCTTGACCGGAATCTTCTTCGCGTCGCAGTACGCGATCATCTCGGTCCGTCCCGGGAACGCCTGACGGAAGACCGGCATCCGCCACGGAGCGATCAGCTTGATGCTCGGCTCGAGCGCCTCGGCCGCCAACTGGAACCGGCACTGGTCGTTCCCCTTGCCGGTCGCTCCGTGCGCATAGGCGTCGCAGCCCAGCTCGCGCGCCACCTGCAGACAGACCTTCGAGATCAGCGGTCGGGCGATCGACGTGCCGAGCAGATACAGCCCCTCGTACTTCGCCTGCCACTGCATCACCGGAAAGGCGAAGTCGCGGCACAGCTCTTCCTGCACGTCGATCAGTCGGGACGACTTGGCCCCGCAGTTCCGCGCCTTGGCGAGGATCGCTTCCCGATCTTCGCACGGCTGACCGAGATCGACATAAACGGCATGGACCTCGTACCCCTGGTCCTGGAGCCAGCCGAGAATCACGGACGTGTCGAGACCACCGGAGTAGGCGAGAACGCAGCTGGGCATGGAACCGAGAGTCCTGTCGCAACGAGCCAACGGATGGGAAACGCTCCGGAACGACCGAGTCGAGCCGGACGGACGAACGATCGTAATCCAATCGTCAGCCGCGCGATAGCGGCTCCCCTCGCTCCCCGAGGGACCTCGTCGACCTGCTTCCCCCGGTCCGAAACTCGCCGCGTGCGGGCAAGCGTCGTCTCCTGGACGAACGCCCGAGTCCCTGCCCCCGGCTCCCCCCTATCGCCGCGCCGCGTATCATCGATCGGACTCGCCCGATCCGATGCGCCTCGTCGCTCGTTTCCCTCCTCTCGCTCCTTCGGCCTCACCGATGTCAGATCCGGTCCTGCAACTCCTCGTCTCGCTCGGCCTCGCTCCGGCGACGGCGTCCGCCGCGTTGTCGCCCGAACCTGATCGACACGGCCTCGTGCACGGGGCGACGCCGCTGACGCTCGACGTCGAACGAAAGGAGCGGTGCGGTTTCGCCGAGGTGATCTACGGACCGGGGAAGTCGGACGAGGTGCTGATCCGCGCGGCAGCCGGGTTGGTCGCCGCCGGGCAGGACGTGCTCGCGACTCGACTGACCGATCGCCAGCTCGAACTGCTGTCGCGCGCCTGGCCCGAAGGTCATGCCGACGCGACCGCTCGGACCTGGCGGCGCATGCACGGCTCTCCGTCGCCCGACCGACGACTCGCTCCGGTCGCCGTCGTCACGGCCGGGACCGGAGACGGACCTGTCGCGGCGGAAGTACGCGAGACGCTCCGCTGGATGCGCGTTCCGGTGCGTCAGGTCGATGACGTCGGTGTCGCCGGACCGCACCGACTGGTCGAGCGGCTCGACATGCTGGTCGACTGTGCGGCGATCGTCGTCGTCGCCGGCATGGAAGGGGCGCTGCCGAGCGTCGTCGCCGGGCACGTGCGCTGTCCGGTGATCGGCGTTCCGACGAGCGTCGGTTACGGCGCCAACTTCGGCGGACTTTCGGCGCTCCTGTCGATGCTCAACAGCTGCGCCGCGAACGTCACCGTCGTCAACATCGACGCCGGGTTCAAGGGAGGCTTCGTCGCCGGTCTGATCGCCACGTCGAACGGGCGCACCGAGTCGTCGGATGAGGCTTCCGTTTCGCGAGCTGTGCCATGAACGACTCGCTCCCGGCCGACGTGTCGACCTTTCCGCCCGCTCTCCCCGAGCGCCGTGTCGACGTGCACAAGGGGGAATGCGGTCGCGCGCTGCTGATCGGCGGGAGTCGCGGGATGTCCGGCGCGATCGCACTGGCCGGACGAGCCGCGTTGCGCGGGGGGGCGGGGCTCGTCACCCTGGCCGTTCCCGATCGGATCGTCGAGGTGGTCGCGGGGCTGCATCCGGCCTACATGACGCTCCCGCTCGCTTGCGACGGCGACGGCGTGATCGACGGCGAGCCGGGAGAGCGGCTGACCGAGGCGCTGGGGCGAGCCGACGCGGTCGCGGTCGGACCGGGGCTGGGGCGGACGGCGGGGACCGCGAAGCTGCTCCTCCGGCTGGCGGTCGACTTCCCCGGCCCGCTGGTGATCGATGCCGACGCGCTCTTTCCGGGAAACCTCGGGGATCTGCTTGCAAGGCGCGTTGGCGTGCGGCCGATCCTGACGCCGCATGCCGGCGAGTTCCGGCGTCTGATGCCTGAGGTGACGGCCGATAGAGGTCATGCCGAACGCTGCGCCGCACGATTCGCGGCCGAGCATCGTTGCGTCGTCGTGCTCAAGGGGGCGGGGACGTTCGTCACGGACGGCATCGCCGCTTATCGAAACCCGACCGGGAATCCCGGCATGGCGACCGGCGGAACGGGAGACGTGCTGACCGGGCTGATCGTGGCGTTGACCGCCCAGGGAATGACGCCGCTCGACGCGGGCATGCTCGCCACCTGGCTCCATGGCCGAGCGGGCGATCTCGCGGCAGCCGACGGACACCCGTCTTCATTGATCGCGACCGACCTGATCGATTGGCTGCCGGCCGCCTTTCGGGACCGCGAGCGCCTCTCGGCGAGTCCCTGATCGGGAACGTCGTTCAACGCCGCCCGAACAACAGCTCGAGCAACGGGCGGTGCTCCTGAAAGTCGGCGACGATCAGCTGCGCGCCGACCGAAATCAGACGCTCGCGTTTCCACGGATCGATCCGCCCCTGACGATGCCGCTCGTCGCTCGCGACGCCGATCGCCAACGCGCCGTACGTCGCCAGGTTGTCGATCTCGACGTAGCCGTCGCCGAAGCCGATCAGATGCTCGGGGCGCACCGAACTCGACTCCAGAATCTGCCGGATCACCATCTCCTTGGAGAACGCCTCGCCCTGTTCGAGCGCGCCGTAGATCCGCGGCCCGAAGCAATGCGCGATCCCCAGCAGTTCCGCTTCTTCGCGAACGTAGGGGAGATCGGTTCCGCTCGCCAGGAAGAGCTCGACCCCTCGCACCAGCAGCCCTTCGAGCAGCTCGCGGCTCCCCGGCACCAGCCATGCCTCGGGGCTCACGCGGCCGCTGCGGAGATCCTCGCGCCGCGCCGTGATTCTCGCGGTGAGCGCGTCGTGATACTGCCGCTTGTAGTCGGCCGGCTCGCGCGGCACCCCACCGCGCTGCCGAATCTCCTCGGCCAGTCGGATCATCTGATAGATCGTCTGCTTGCCGGTCAGCTCATGGACGAAGGTCGAAACCAGCGTGGTCAGCTCGTCGTCCGTCTCGCTCGTTCCGGTCGACCGCAACTCGCCGACCATCATCGGGATCATCACGTCGGGCCACCCCTCGCGGATCAGACTGAGCGTCCCGTCGAAGTCGAACAGCGCGGCTCGCGGGAAGCCCGAGCGGTCGATCGAGCGGATCCGTTCGATCGCCGTTCCGGGGTGCAGCTCGCGAGTCGACGGTTGCGGATAGCGGGAGCGGAAGTCGGTTTCGGTAGTCATGAAGCGACCGGTACGAGAGGGGACTCGGTGAGGGGTATGAGCCTGTCGGGGGGGCGAATCGAAGGCCGCTCGACCGAGAGGTCGATGCGGCGGCAAGCGGGGCGTCCGATCGAGGAGCGTCCGATCGAGGAGCCCTTGGGCGCGGAACATCGTACCAGGGGAAACGAGGGGAAGAACTCAGGTATCGCCGATCGTCGATCGCTGCCGGCCATTTGATCTAGGTCGACTCCCGCCCCCTCTGCTAGACTCGCCGACCGCCCGTCTCGCATCGGCTCCGGCAGGAATCCGAGCCGGAACCGAACGACCCCTCGATCATGGATGATCCGATGAGTTGGAATCCCCTTCGGCTGAAGGCCGCCGGTGCGGCGCTGATCCTGCTGGCTGCTGCGGGAGCGACTCCCGCCGCGGCAACCTTGCAGGGACCGTTGACTCCTCCCGACGATCGGGGCCAGCTCGGTTCCGGCCAAGTCGGTTCCGGCCAGCCTCTCGGCGCGCCGGCGAACGGCGGCCAGGCCCCGATCGAATCGGCTCCGGCCGGTCCGGCTCCGTTCGCTCCGAACGAGGGCGGTCAGACGCCGCTCCACGACCCGAACACCCCGCTCCCCTGCCCGTTCCCGCCGCTGGACGAACGGCACGAGGCTTACGTGCGGCAGTTGCTCGAGTACTGGGAGAACAGCACGAACCAGATCGAGCGGTTCCACTGCAAGTTCAACCGTTGGGACTACGATCCGGTCTTCGGGCCTGCTCCCGATCCGGCCACCGGCAAGGTCGAAGCCGCGGCGATCAGCACCGGAGAGATCAAGTTCGAAGGTCCGGACAAGGCGGCGGTCGAAGTGACCGGCCGCTGGCTCTACACCCCCGCGACGGCCGAAGAACAGGCGCAGTACAAGGAAGCGGGGCCGGAGCAGCTGGAGCGCTACGTGACCGACGGTCGCTACGCCTTCGAGTTCGACTACACGACCAAGCAGGTCCGCAAGCGGGAACTCCCTCCCGAGATCCGCGGTACGACGATCGCCGACGGACCGATCCCGTTCATCTTCGGAGCCAAGGCCGATCGGATGCTGGCTCGCTATTGGATCCGAGTCATCACGCCCGAAGACGCGGCAGCCGATGGACAGTACTGGCTCGAAGCCTACCCGAAGTACCTGTCGGACGCGTCGAACTTCAGCCGCGTTCGCGTCGTGCTCAACGGCAACGAGTTCCTGCCGATCGCGATGGAGGTCTTCGACCCGCAGTGGGACGAGGTCCGCAACTTCCGGTCGCAGTCCTATCAGTTCGAAGAGCGAGTCAAGAACCCGTCGCAGGGGGTGCTCTTTCTGCAGCGCCGGCCGTTCTACGACCCCGAGATCCCTCGCGACTGGACGCTGATCGACATGCCGCTCCGAGCCGACGTGGCGACTCCGGTCGACCCGACCGCGCCGCCGATTCGCTGACGACCGTCCGCCGATCCGCTCGGACGTCGTCGCCCGATTCCGAACGACGGTGACTCGGGACATCTCGACCCTGGGCGAAGCCCGCGATCCATCCGAACGACCCCGTCGGCGCCGAGCGCCGACGGGGTCGAGTCGTTACGGGAGGGGGCGCGTCGCGGCCGTTTCTTTTCCTTGTCCGTTCGGACTCCTATAATCCGCCGCAGAGCGCGAAGACCTTCGTCGGAAGCCGAGTCGAGCGATCTCGAGCGCCCGATCGATCGCTCCGGAGCGGCGTTGCGAAGCAGGGAGGAAAGCGGTCCGCATGCGGGCGGCGTTTCTCCCCCCCTTCCCTTCCCACCCCTTCGCTCGCGATCCGCCGAGATGCCGTCGAATCCCTGCCGACGTCTCGGTCGGCACTCGAGGCGTGCTTGTCGAATCGTTCCCAGGAGCTTCGTGATGTCCTTCGTCGGTCCGAACGCGCCAATCGACCGACCGAGGCCCGCGCCGCGCTCGACTTGCTCGGGTGTGCGATACGGAACTCCAGGGCTCGCCATGGCCCTGTTGTTCGTCGGGCTCGTTGCGGCGGCGGAGGCGGCCCAGGCGACTCCTGCGCCGGCCGATGCCTCGACTCCGGCCGATCTCCCTCGCTCATCGCCGTCGCCTGTTCCGACCGCTTCCCCGACCAGCCCGCTCCCGGGGATCGTCGTGCGAGTGCCGTTGCCGATCACCGGTCAGGCCGACGCAAGAGTTCAGGCGACGATCGAACGGCAACTCGCCCTGCTGCCGGTCGCATCACAGTCCAGCGAGCGTCCGATCCTGATCCTCGAGTTCGATACCTTGCGGGGAGCCGGAGGGCGCGGGAGTCAGTTCGAACGCTGCCTGACGTTGGCTCGTTTTCTGACCAGCCCGGCGATGGATCGCGTCCGTACCGTCGCGTACTTGCCCGGCGCCGAGATCGAAGGGGCCCCGGTTCAGCCGCTCACCTGCCACGCCCTGCTGGTCGCCTTGTCCTGCGAACAATGGTCAATGGCCGACGAGGCCTCGATCACGTCGGCCGGACTGATCGACGACGCCGCCGATCCGTTCGTGATCGAAGCGTATCGATCGGTCGCGTCTCGCCGCCGGGTCCTTCCGGACGCGATGGTCGAGTCGCTCGTCGAGCCGTCTCGCGGATTGGCTCGCGCCGAGATGGCGGACGAATCGGTCCGTTGGGTGGCGATCGCCGAACTCGAACGACTCGAAGCGGCGGGCGAGGTGACGCGCAGCGAGACGGTGATCTCTCCCGGCGAGATCGCGACGTTCGATGCCTCGTCCCTGTTCCGTCGGCAATTGCTCGAACTGCAGGTCGACGGCCGCGCCGATCTCGCGAGCCGCTTGGGGCTGGACGCCGAAGCGCTCTCGGGAGATCCCGCCGAGGGAGGCAACTGGACTCCGGTCCGCATCCGCCTGGAAGGGCAGATCGACTCGCGTCAGATCCAGTGGGCCCTCGGCTCGCTCGAACAGCGTCTGGCCGAAGGGGCCGATCTGGTGATCGTCGAACTCGACAGCACCGGAGGAGAGTTCGTTCAGGCATTGCGACTCGCTCGACGACTCCTGGAACTCGATCCGCTCGAGGTTCGCACCGTCGCGTTCGTCACCGGAAACGCCCGGGGTGGGGGCGCGGCGGTGGCGCTTGCCTGCGACCACCTGCTGATCCGTTCCGAAGGGAGTCTGGGTGGACCGGCGATTCCCGAGGTGACGGTCAACGACCTTGCCGCCGTCGAGGAGCTGTTGCCGCTCTGGTCCGAGCGAGGCGGTACGGAGGCGGATTGGGTTCGAGCACTGATCGATCCGCAGGTCGTCGTCGCTCGGTATCGCGACCGGTCGACCGGCGAAGAGCGGGTGATGACCGAGCGGACGCGAGCCGCGCTGCCGGCCGAGATCGCAGGTCGCTGGGAGCCGGTGGCGGAGGTGGCGTCCGCCGACGGGATCGATGCGAGCGAGGCGGTGCGCGTCGGTTTGGCGAGGCATCTGGTCGAAGGGTTCGACGAACTCGCGGCTCGCTACCGGATCCCCTCCGATCTCGAGACGCTCCAGCCGACCGTCGCCTTCCGATGGATCGATCGTTTCGCCCGATTCGTCGCTCGTCCCTGGGTCTCGTGGTGGCTGTTGCTCATCGGGATGATGCTCCTGTCGAGCGAGATGTCGTCGCCCGGGATCGGGTTCCCCGGCTTCGCGGCGGCGATCTGCTTTTCGTTGTACTTCTGGGCGCAGTACCTGGACGGCAACGCCCACTGGCTCGAGATCCTGATGTTCATGCTCGGAGCCGTCTTTCTGCTGTTCGAGATCTTCGTGCTCCCCGGCTTCGGCCTGTTCGGTTTCGGCGGGATCGTGCTGATCCTCAGTTCGATCGTGCTCGCCAGCCAGACGTTCGTCGTGCCGGTGACCGACGAGGACTTCGCGCGACTTCCCGCCTCGCTCTCGACGCTCGTCGCCCTGGCGATCGGCATGGCGCTGCCGATGTACCTGATTCCGAACTACATCGACCGGATCCCGATCCTCCGCCGACTGTCGCTGAATCCTGCGGCCGATCAGGCCTTCGAGAACCTCTCGGAGCGAGAGAGTCTCGTCCGTCTCGATCATCTGAAGGGGAAGATGGGGGTGGCGGTGACGCCGCTGGTTCCGGGAGGGAAGATCCAGGTCGGCGATGAGGTCGTGAGCGTCATTTCGGCCGGGATGGCGATCGACAAGGGGAACCGCGTGGTGATCAGCGAGGTGCGCGGCAGTCGGATCGTGGTGATCCCCGCCGACTCGCGCCTCGACGGTTGACGTTCCCGCTCGAAACGACGCGTTACTCCGGATTCCGTTCCGCCCCTTCGATCACTTCCTTGACGGCTGACTTTCGAGACGAATCGAGGCGAGCATGTCCCCCTGGCTTTGGTCGTTCTCGTTGCTCGGTCTCGGCGCCCTGCTGGTCGTGCTCGAGTTCTTCGTCCCGTCGGCCGGAGTGATCGGCATCACGGCGGCGATCTGTCTGGTCGCGGCGGTGGTCGTCGGCTTCCTCGACTCGATGACGACCGGGACGATCGTTCTGGCGATCGAGGTGCTCGGCATCCCGATCATCCTGACGGCGATGGTCCGAGTCTGGCCGCACACGCCGATCGGACGTCGACTGTTTCTGCGCCCGCCCGACGAGCAGGAAGTCACCGCCTACAAGGAACGCGAGTCGGCTCTGCAGCGGCTCGTCGGTCAGCGAGGGGTCGCCAAATCGCCGATGATGCCCAGCGGCATGGTGACGATCGAGCGACGCCACTACGACGCGGTCGCCGAAGGGGAGGCGGTCGAAGTGGGAGAACCGATCGTGGTCCGGACCGTTCGGATGAATCGGCTGATCGTCCGGAAGGTTCGCCCCGATCTCGTCCCTCCCCCCGCGACCGAACCGGCCGACCTGCTTTCCCGATCGATCGAGGAGCTCGGGCTCGGTGGGATCGACGACGATCGGACCTGATCGGTCCCGAACGGCGCATTCGCCGCGAAACCTCACGAGGGTTCGGGAACCGGTTTGCGGGCCGTCCGGGCGCCGACAAGTCGCGGTCGTGAGGATCGATCGGACGGTTCCGAGTCGGCGGGGCGGTTTCGACACGCGTGATGAGCTCTCGAATTACAGTGGATGTCGGTCGAGAAACGCGCGCGGCCTGCTCGCGTCCCCGGCCCGACGTCTCTCGGCGCGATCGCCTGAGTCCACCGACGTCGTCCGAAAGCCGCCGTCGAAAGGTCCGCCGTGCCGAGTGCCTGGGAGATCGCGATCGTCGCCACCATGGCGCTCTTCGCATCGGTCCAGGGGGGGCTGGTCATCGGCTTCCTGTCGGCCTTGCGGCGCGGCGCACGACCGTCCGACTCAGGGGCCGCCGTCGAACGGAAGGAACCGCTCGAGCCGACCGACTCGCGTCGCACTTCTCCGCGCGTTCAGGTCGTGCTCTGCGTGCGCGGAGCCGATCCGAGTCTGGCTCGCTGCATCCGCTCGCTCGCGTCGCTCGACTATCCGAACTATCGAGTCAGCGTCGTCGCCGATCATGCAGGCGATGCCGGGCTGATCGCCATCCGACGATCGCTCGACGAGCGTCAGCGGGAGCGCATCGACGAGCTCGTTCTCGACGACCAGGATCGCCTGGAATCCTGCAGCATGAAGTGCTCGGCGCTGATCCGCGCCTGTCGCGAACTGACCGACGAGGTCGAGTTCGTCGCGACGGTCGATGCCGACACGCGTCCTCCCGCCGACTGGCTCGACCGACTGATCGCGCCGATGCTGGCCGATCCGTCGATCGGCGCGACGACCGGCGTCCGCTGGTACTCGCCCGTCGACCGTCGCTGGGGGAGCTGGACGCGAGCGGTCTGGAACGGAGCGGCGATCGTCCAGATGTGGGCCTATGCGATTCCCTGGGGCGGGTCGATGGCGGTCCGTCGTTCGCTTCTGGAACGAGCCGGTCTGCTCGAGCGTTGGCGAACGACCTTCTGCGAGGATACGCCGACCACGTCGCAGCTGTCGCGGCATGGGTTTCGAGTCCGAACGGTGGTCGATCTGATTCTCGACAATGACGAGAGTTGCCGGCTGCGGGACGTGGCCGGTTGGATTCGGCGGCAACTGCTGACCGCTCGGCTGCATCATCCGGCCTGGACGCTCGTGTTGGGGCATGCCGTCGCGACCACGGTGATTCCGGTCGCGGCCTTGGTCGGAGCGGCGATCGCGGTCGTCCAGGGAGATCCTGCTCGCGCCGGTCTGTTGGCCGGCGCCTGGGTGATCTATCAGGCGGCGATGATCGCGCTGGTCGTCGCGATCGACGGCGGTGTGCGACGGGCGATCCGTACCGGGGGACACGCGCCGGTCGCGAGGAACGGACAAGCTTCGGTCGGTCGAGGGTCGATCGCTTCCTTGGCCGCCGCGGTCTTCGCGAGCCAGTGGGTTCATCCGTGGGGGGCGTTCGGAGCGGCGGTGATCCGCGCGGTCACCTGGCGACAGATCCGTTACGCCGTCCTGACGCGCGGTCGAGTCCGGCGTCTGGACTACGCTCCCTATCGCTCGGACGCCGAAACCGCGACCGAATCGCTCTGAATCGTCATCGGTCCGCCGATGGTCGGTGTCGATGGCGACCAGCGGTTCTCCGAGCGACCGGCGGCGAATCGCGCCGTGCGGGTTGAGTCGCGTCGGCGGGCGCCGGATGATGGGGCGCCGCTTGGTCCCGGTCCACGTCGCGCCGTCGCCGAAGGGAGCGAGCGAACCGTACCGAGGAGTCGCAACAAGATGATCGCCCAGGGGTTCGTCGTCGCATCGAATCGCCGCCGTCGAGCGGTTACGCGAGTCGCGATCGGCTTCGCGCTCGGCCTTCTGATGACCGCCTCGGGAAGTGCGACGATCTCATCGCGTGGAGACGAACCGGTGAAGTGGGCCCTCGTGATTCACGGCGGCGCGGGGAGCGCGGCCGACCCGAACGATCCCGAGGGGAATCGGGCCAAGCGAGCGACGCTCGAGGCGGCGCTCGCCGAAGGGAGTCGGATTCTGGCCGACGGGGGCACGAGTCTCGATGCGGTCGAGAAGGTGATCACCATTCTCGAGGACGATCCCGGCTTCAATGCAGGGCGCGGAGCGGTGCTCGACGCCAAGGGGTTCCACGAACTCGATGCGTCGATCATGGACGGAGCGACGCTTCGTTGCGGCGCGGTCGCCGGAGTCATGCATGTCCGACATCCGATCTCGGCGGCCCGAGCCGTGATGAGTCGCACGCGCCATGTCCTGTTGCATAGCGACGGGGCCGAGGCACTGGCGCGCGAGGCGGGGCTCGAGATGGTCGACAACGAGTTCTTCACCGCTCCGGCTCAGGTCGAGCAGCGAGATCGCCTCCGAGCTGCCGCGGCCGACGAAGGGCCGGTCGACGATTCGCACAAGGGGACCGTCGGCTGCGTCGCCCTCGACTCGCACGGCCATATCGCGGCGGGGACGAGCACCGGCGGCCTCGAAGGAAAGCGTTTCGGCCGCATCGGCGACTCGCCGATCATCGGTGCCGGGACGTATGCCAACGACGCGACCTGCGGCGTCTCGTGTACCGGGGTCGGAGAGGAATACATCCGCCACGCGGCCGCGTTTTCGGTCTCGGCGTTTCTCGAGTTCCGCGGGATGACGATCGACGACGCGGTTTCCGAGGTGCTCCGCAAGCGATTGAAGCCGGGGGACGGCGGGATCATCGCGCTCGATCGGCATGGGAACATCTGTGCCGACTTCACGACCGACGAGATGGCCTACGCTGCCGCCGATTCCGCCGGCAAGCGCGAGATCCATTGGGGCGAAGGACATCCGTCGCGGCGCTGAGTCCGCCCACGCGGACCGACCGCTCAGTCGAACGAGTGTTCCGGACCGGGAAAGACGCCGGTCCGGACTTCGTCGCAATAACGCTCGGCCGCCGAGCGGATCGTCCCTTCGAGGTCGGCGTACGCCTTCACGAATCGCGGGCGGTGAGAACTGGCTAAGTCAAGCAGCTCCTGCAGCACCAGGACCTGGCCGTCGCATTCCGGGCCGGCTCCGATTCCGATCGTCGGGATCGCGAGTTCGGCGGTCAGCTTCGCGGCGAGATCGCGCGGAATGCACTCGAGCACGATCCCGAACGCTCCGGCCGCCTGTGCCGCCTGAGCATCGGCGATCAGCGCCGCCTCTTGTCGCTGAACGCGGAAGCCGCCCATGGCGTGCACGCTCTGCGGCCTGAGACCGACGTGCGCCATCACCGGAATCCCGGCTCGGACCAACGCTTCGATCACTTCCGCCTGGTCGGCTCCTCCCTCGAGCTTGACCGCCTGAGCCGACGTCTCCTTCAGGATCCGACCGGCATGTTCGACGGCGGTCGGCAGGCCGAGGTGATTCGACGGGAACGGCAGATCGACGACGATCAGCGCCCGCGAGACGGCTCGCGACACCATGCGCGCGTGATAGATCATCTCGTCCAGCGTGACGGGCAACGTCGTCTCATGCCCCTGCACGACCATCGCCAGGCTGTCGCCGACCAGGATCGAATCGACCCCCGCCTCGTCGACCAGGCGAGCCGACGGATAGTCGTAGGCGGTGAGCATCGTCAGCCGCTCGCCTCGCGCCTTCTTGGCGACGAAGCGCGGAACGGTCATGCGAACCGAGGGGGCCATCGGTGTCTCGGGCGAAAGGCATCGGCGAAACGGCAGGTCGCGAATCCGCGACTCGACCTCGGCCGATTCTGATTCCGGTCGGTCCGCACGACAACCGGGGCGCCGCCGACCGGCGCGGATCGCCGTGCACCGGCCGCGGACTCAGCGGATCCGCTCGTAGCCGCGCGGCGAACTGCCGACCGCCGGAGTCTTGGCGACCGGCGGCACCGCTCCGACCAGAAAGACGCCCGACCCGAACAAGGCGATCGCTCCCCACAGAAAGAAGCCGACGGTCGGCAGCGAGGCGATCGCCGCCATGATCAGCGAGCCGGCGACGATCGGCAGCAGCATCGCTTCGCGACGGAATCCGGGGAGCCAGCCGAGCAGCGTGCGGGAGAGCCAACCGGCGAACAGCGTCGGCGCGACCCAGGTCGCGGCGAGCAGGCCGCCGCACCAGATCATCGCGATCGCCAGGAGCGCGATGACGATCAGCATCGGAATCGGTTCCGCCAGTCCGACCAGACCGAGGCCGGTCGCGAGTGCCGCACAGCCGGCAACGACCGCAGCGCCGACGAGCACCAACAGGATCAGAAAGAGCGGTCCGAAGACGACGACTCGCAGCGGGCGCGCCCCGAAGTTGCGGATCGCGTGACGAGAGCGTGTCGGAAAGAGGACGCGGAACAGGATGCCGGCGATCGCGAACTGCACCCAGGAGGCGAGCAGGGTTCGGATCCACGAGCGTCCCACGGCGGGGACCGCCGCCGGACGCTGATAGTCGACCGTCCCGCGGATCGTGCTCCCTTCCTGACGATCGGGCTCGCGCCCTCCACGGACCTTCAGGTCCCCTTCAAGGATCGCTTCCGGATCGATCGTCATGCCGGTCTCGGCGACATTCCCTCCCATAGCGACCTGTTCGACCTCGACCGGGCCGCCGAATCGTCCCCCCAACGAACCTCGCGCAACGATCAGTCGAGTCGCGTCGGTCACGTCGGCATCGATGTCGGCTCGTCGAGCCGCGGCTCCGATGCCTCCCGAGATCACCGTTCCGCGACGTACGACGAGCGTCGTCGTCGAGGCGTTGAGATCGCGCCCGATCGTGCCGCCGTCGATCGTCAGCGACTCGCCCAACGCCGCGCGCAGCGATCCGCCGATTTCGGCGTCCACGGCGGCACTTCGGCCGAGCAGGTGGACCGATCCGCCGATCTTGCCGTCGATCTCGATCGATTCGCCGATCGCGAACAGATCTCCCGTGACCGTTCCCGACACGACGATCGAGTTGCCGGCGCAGAACAGGTCGCCGTCGATCGTCTCGGCGGCATCGAGATGGATTCGATCTCCTCCGAGGTGTCGGCTCTCTCCGTACGACCGACCGGCGCACAGCATCGACGTCAGCAGAGCGACGACGGCGATCGAGACGCATCGGGTCCGTGGGAAAGCGAGACGAAACGAGCTGAGGGGGGATTCGCTTCTGCGACTCGCGTTCGATCGCGGTAGGACGTTCATCGTCGAGGGATCCGAGGGGAGAGCGAGCCGGACGAGGCGCCGGAGAATCGTTCCGATCCGCCAGGTTCTCGCTCCGCGGGGGACCGCTCGTGCGGCCGCGCCCGAAGAGCGTCGGCGATGCGCGACCGATCGCCATCCGAGGAATGTAGCTCGATCCGACCGGAGCGCCGCCGTCGAGTTCGGATCGACAAGACCGTTCGATTCCTGACGATCTCGCCGATGCTGCCGACGTGCCGTCCGACAGGATGTCGCTCGGGACTCTGCCCTGCCAGCTAGCGCCTTCGGTCGGCCCGCATCGGCGAATGTCCGCCTCAGGCGAGCAGCGCTTCGATCGGAGCCGCATTCGGGTCGCCGATCGGCATCGGTCGACCGTCGACGTCGAACGAATCGGTCGAATCGACTCCGACCGCCTGCAGATAGGTGTGGAAGAGATCGCCGTGATCGACCTCGCCGTCGGCGACCGCCGTCCCGTCTTCGTTCGTCGCACCGTAGACGGCGCCGCGCGCGATCCCCGCTCCACCCAGACAGATCGACCAGGCGCTCCCCCAGTGATCGCGGCCGTAGAGATGGTTGATCCCGGGGGTCCGGCCGAACTCGCTGAGCACGACGATCAGCGTGTGCTCGAGCAGCCCACGGTCCGCCAGATCGGCGACGAAGGTGGCGAACGGACCGTCGAACTCGCCGAGCTGCTCGAGATGGAAGTTGAAGTTCTCGTTGTGCGTGTCGTAGTTCGAGTGGGTCACCTGCACGAAGGTGATTCCCTGCTCCACCAGCCGCCGCGCCAGCAGGCAGTGACGACCGAAGTCATGTTGGCCGTAGCGATCTCGGTCAGCCTGACTCTCCTGCGACACGTCGAAGACCTCTCGGCGGCGCATCAGTTCCAGCGCCTGCTCGTAGCTCGCGACATAGGCGTCGGTCATCGCGGTGCGGCGCCGCGTCGCGAACTCCTCGTTCATCCGCCGCCGCAGCGCTTGACGACGTTCGTCCGCTTCGGCCGAGATTCCGTCGGGTCGGGAGGAGTTCTGCGGCGGGTTGCCGTTCCCCAGCACGATGCTCGAGTACTTCGGTCCCAGATAGGCCGAGTCGTTGCCGCGGTTCCCTCCCCCCCCCGGCGTGATCTGGATATGTCCGGGAAGTGCCTCGTTCTCGTCGGCCAGCGCCTTGGCGGTGACCGCTCCGAGCCGCGGATACTCGACGCCGGGAACCTGAGCGCGGCCGGTGAGCATCATGAACGCTCCCTTGCCGTGATCGTTCTCGGCCGTGTTGATGCTTCGGACGAGCGCCAGATGATGCATCTGTTCGGCAGTCCGAGGGAGGAGTTCCGAGATGTGGATCCCGGGGACCGACGTCGGAATCGCGCGAAACGGACCGCCGGTCGGACGCCCCGGCTTCGGATCCCAGCTCTCGAGCTGGCTGAGCCCTCCCGACATGTTGAAGACGACGACTCGTCGTTCGTTGCGGAGCAGCTTGGCCGCTGCCGCCGGCGTCGCGAGCGACCCCAGTCCGCCGAGCACGCCGGGCCCCAGCAGGGCACCGGCTCCCGCCAAGCCGCCGAGGAACCGTCGACGCTCCAGCCGATGCGCCTCCGAGCGGCAGGCATAGTCGCAGCGTTTCATCGTTCGTTCCCTTCGTTTCGAGGCTCGTGTGGTCGTCGTTTCCGACATCGCGGAAGGTCGGTCATTCGAGACGCGCTACCTTCGGCTCAGCGATCGAAGCGGAATTCCGCCGCCGCGATCCAAGCCCAGATCAGTTCGTCCAGCCGGGCCGACAACTGATCGCCGGCAGCGGACAGCGACTCGGCGACCCAAGCCTTCTCGAGCTCCGTTGCCGGTCGGGCGAAGAGAGTCAGCGCCAGTTCGTCGGCTGCCGCGTTCGGATCGGCGGCGACGGCCGCGGCTCGTTGCCGCAGACTGTTGCCGCCGCTCGCCGCCCAGGCACCGATCGTCCCGCCGTTGGCGAAGAACAGCGACTGGTCGGCGGTCGCGAAGAAGCCGTCCTGGGGCTGAGCCGCTCCGTTGCCGAAGAGCGAAATGAAGACGCCGATCGACGGTTCGAGCTTGTCGAGCGCTCCGACGAGCGCTTCTCGTTCTCTCGCCGCGAGCCAGGCCGGATCGGACGCCTGGGCATCGGTCGCCGGCGCCGCCGCGTTCAGTTCCTGTCGCGTCGCATCGATCGTGTTCTGCAGCACGCCGGTCCCCTGCAGAACGCTCCAGCCGAGTTGCTCCGGAGTCAACGGCGCGAGCGCCGCGATCGCCCCCTGACGTTCCGCGATCTCGACCCAACGCTGCTCCGCCTCGAGACGCCGTCGTTCCAGCCGCTCGACCTCTCCCCGCAACGCCGTCAGCTCGCTGTCGAACCGAGCGAGAGCGGCTGCGGCGGCGGCCAGTTCGGTCTCGACCTCCACCGCCAGACGTTCCGCTGCCTCGGTCGATTCGATCGCACGCCGACGCTCCTCGTTCGTCCGTTGCTGCTCCCCTTCGACAGTTTCCGCCTGCCGCTTCGCCGCGTCGTACCGCGCGGCGATCGGACCGAGGGTCGACTCGAGCGTCGAGTCGCCGGGCCAGAGATCGGCCGCATTGCGCAGAGCGACGAGCGACCGTTCCAGTTCCGACGCGACCTGACGGTGGCGTGTCGCCGACGTTTCCTGGGCTCGATATCGCTGCTCCGCCCCGGTCGACTCGACCGTCCGACGCTCGACTTCGAGCCTCGCTTCGGCAAGCCGGGCGGTCAGAAGTTCGCGCGAAGCTCCCGCTTCGGCGCCCCGTCGCTCGTGTTCGGCAAACTGGACGCGAACGCCAGCGAGCTCCGCCTCGACCGCGTCGCACTCCTCGATCGCCGCACGGCGAGCCGCCACCGATTCGATCCGGGCTTGAAGCTCGCGCCGCACGGCCAGCTCGCGCCGCGCGGTCTCCCAGGTCCGCCATGCCCGCTCCAGGTCGGTCCGGCGCCGGTCGAGCGTCTCGCGAGCGGCGTCGGCGGCCGGCCTTGCCGCCGCGATCGCCTCGACGGCCGAAGCGATCGTCGCTTGACGTTCGGTGGCGCGAGCCTCGATGGCTGCGATCTCGGCCGACGCGGCATCCCCTCGCGCCGTGAAGAGCGGAACGTCGAGCGAGGTCGGATCGAGACCGAATGCGATGGCCGCTTGGCTCAGCTTGGCTGCGATCCCTCGGTTCGAATCGACGATCGTCGTCAGTCGCTCGCGCTGCGCGATGTCGGCCGCCTCGGCCTGTTGCGCCTCGGTCAAGCGACGTTCGGCAGCGAGCAGCGGCGCCGCCGCATCGCGATAGGCGGCGTTCGCTTCCAGCCAGGCGTCCGAGGCGGCGATCCGAAGCGTATAGGCGGCCGATTCGGCGTCGACCGCCTGGGCATCGGAGGTCGTGGTGAGAGCGGCCGTGGCGTCGACGAGCGCCGCCTGTTCGAGCGCCGGGTCGGCCGACATCGCCCGCTCGATGTCGAACGTCGCCTGATAGGTGCGCGACAGGGCGATCTCTCGGACGAACGACCGCGCCGAGAAATCGCCTTCGATCAGGCCGTCGGTGAGCGCTTCGAGCAGAATCGGGTCCGTTGCGGGATTGTCGGCATGATGCAGATCGAGCGGCTGAACCAGGCCGCGGCCGAACATCAGTGCCCAGAGACGATTGGACCAGTTGCGAGCGAAGCTCCGGTCGGGGGAATCGAGAAGCGCTTCGGCGAACCGCTCGCGTCGGGACATCGACGGGACCGCGCGGACGCCGTCGGCCGGAGCGACGACATAAGGAAGGTCGGTCGGGATCGGCCCGTCCGGCACGATCCAGCCGTCGATCAGTCGCGCCTTGGCGGTCCCCTTGTCCTCGGTGAAGACCGACACGAACTCGTGTTCCCCGTCCGCCTTTTCGGCGACGAACGCCTTGCCGGCGGCGTCCTTGAACAGAGAGCTGCGGAGCAGCGCCGCGTAGAGACCGTAGTAGTCGGACTGGCGATACGAGTTGATGTGCGGATGGTCGTGACACTGAGCGCATTGCAGATCGACGCCGAACCAGAGGCGTCCGACATCTCGGACGAGCACGTTCGTGTCGACGTCCCGATCGAGCAGGAACCGTGCTGCGGCTCGTCCTCGCTCGTCGGTGCCGTCGGCGACGAGGAGTTCGTAGCCGAGCTGACGCAGCGACTTGTCGGACTCGAACGACCGGCGCAGGAATCCGATCCACTCCTCGCGAGGCACGTTGACCGCCGGACGTCGCTCCATGACCGAGACGTCGTACCAGTCGGCCAGCCGACGGACGAACCGGGGATCGTCCAGCAGCGACTCGACCAGCCGCGCTCGCTTGTCGACCGCCCCGTCCGCCAGAAAACTCCGCACCCTCTCGACCGACGGGATCTGGCCGATCAGATCGAGATGGACTCGGCGGACGAACTCGGCATCGTCGGCCAACGGCCACGCGGCGTTGCCCCACCGACCGGCCGTCGCCTGATCGATCCGATCGCGTAGCGGAAGAGGGGCTGCCGCCGCGACCGAGGTCGACGCGTCCGCAGCGGCAGCCGTGTCTTGTCGAACCGAGTCGTCAGCGCCGTGCAGGCTGCCGACCGCACCGATCACGGCGGCGGCGAGCAGCCCCCAAGTCGACGTCCGTCGATGGCGACGACGCCCGTGAGGAAACGCCTGACGAGCGATGAGCCTCGAAGCTCGGATCCTCGGCGCGCAGCGGCTTGCGACCGACATGCGTCTCTCTCCAGGCAAGCGGCTACGATGATCGGCGCCGGTCGGATCGGCTCGAACTGGTTCGTCGGAGCGCGAAACCGGCAGCGGATCGAACGGGCCAGGCGTCGGGGTGGGGAGCCGTCATCGATGACGGCGGGGCGATCGAACGGGCGGGGTGCCGAGCCGAGCGAGAGAAACGAGCGTCGCTTCCGTCTTCGGTCGGGCGCGATTCGGCAAGTCATGTCGCGATTCGGCAGGGTGCATCGCGACGGGCGGGGGTCGCGAACGGGGAGATCCTCTCCCTAAGCACGCGACGACGGGGACCATGCTAGCGCAGATCGAACGGTCGAGTCAATCTCGTCGGCTCGTCGCCGAGGCGAAATCCCGGCCCGCATGACGGTCGCTCAGCCGATCGAATCGGCCGAAACGACTCCGGTCAGGTCGACCTTGGACGCATCGGCCCAGAGATTCTCGAGGCTGTAGAACGCCCGCGTCTCGTCGTCGAACAGATGGACGATGATCGTCCCGAAGTCCTGCACGATCCACCGGCTGTCTTCGAGTCCGGCGATGCTCAGACGCTTCTCGCCGTGCTCCTTCTCGAGCACGCGTTCGATCTCGTCGGCGATTGCCCGCAGTTGACGGCCGCTGGTCCCGGTGGCGATGACGTGAAAGTCGAAGAGCGCCGTCAGGCGGGTCATGTCGAGGACCACGATCTTCCGACCGAGGTTCTCCGCGATCGTCGCGGCCGCGGCGAGCGCCAAGCGGCGACTCCGCTCCGGGTTCGCCCGCCCCACGCTGCCGCGCGATGAGGAATCGGAATCGGAGGAGTTCGAGGGATCGGCGGGGGCGGACTCGGACACGCTACAGCAGCTCCGCAAGTCGGACGAGAGATCGGGCGAGCCCCGATCGAAAGCAACCGAGGATTGTAGTCGCCCGGGTTCGGGATGTCAGCACGCCCCGTGCCATCTGTCTCGGTGTCTCCCCAGCCCGCCGCGTCAGCAAGGGGGCCCCGTGCCTCTCAGCCCGTAACGCCAAACGCTGGGTCTCCGTGCCCTTATCGAACTGACGCTGCGACCGGGGGCGGTTGCGCGACGGCGTTCCGGCTTCTCTCTTCGTTTTCCATTCCTCGGATCGTTCTGCCCGGCGGTCACGGAACTCCCCGCGTTCGGTCACTACAATCGTCCGTAGCAGGTGACGGGCGAGCACGACCGCGACGCATCGGCTCGACGTCCGACGATTCGACCCGCCGATTGCGGCAGCATCACGAGGGAGGCCGATCGATGAGCGCACCGTTGTCCGATTCCCCGGGGCAGGCTCCACAGGCGATGTCGTCCCTCCCCGCGCCTCGCGGACCGTCAACCGGCATGCTCATCGGGATCGTCGGGGGGATCTTCGTCGTCGCCGGTCTCTTCTGCGGCATCGGCGGCTGGTTGCTGCTGTCGATCAGTCCGTCGTTTCAGGACGAGGTGCGAACGACCTACGCGACGTCGCCTCAGGTGGTCGAGGCGATCGGCGGTATCGACTCGATTTCGTACGATGCGTTGTCGACCTGGAACGAGAAGGATACCGGTGGGGCTCCGGCGGTCTTCGACGTTCGCGGGCCGAAGGGGAACGCCAAGATCGTCGTCTATCGCCGCGGCGATTCGGCGGAACTCGGCGAGCACACCGCCTATCTGCGTCAGGGGCAAGCCGATTTTCCGCTGACGCCGTCGGTCGGCGTGCAGTTCTGATCGGCCGTCACCGGGCCGGCCCCCTTGTTCCCGGAGCACGGTGTTCGTCCCTCGACGGACGAGCGGCTGCGCTCCGATCGCGTTCTCTTCGGAAAGCCGAATCGCCGCATGTCCCGCCCGCTCCCCACTGCCGCTGATGTCCGTTCGGCCGCCGTCTTGCTGGCCGACCGGGTCCATCGGACGCCGGTCCATCGTTCGCGCACGCTCGACGGTCGGGCCGGAGCCGAGCTGTTCCTGAAGTGCGAGTCGTTCCAGCGAATCGGCGCCTTCAAGTTCCGCGGCGCCTGTCATGCCGTGATGAAGCTGCCGGCGGAGCGTCTTGCGGCGGGCATCGCGACGCACAGTTCGGGCAATCATGCTGCGGCGGTGGCGCTCGCCGCGGCGCTTCACGATGCACCGGCCTACGTCGTCATGCCTCGTAATGCCTCGCGCGCCAAACGACGGGCGGTCGAGGGTTATGGCGCCACGATCATCGACTGCGAACCGACTCATGCCGATCGTGAAGCGACCGCGGCGCGCGTCGTCGCCGAAACCGGGGCGACGCTCGTGCATCCGTTCGACGATCCGGACGTGATCGCCGGTCAGGGGACGGCGGCCCTCGAACTGCTCGCCGACGTCCCCGATCTCGACGTGCTGCTGGTGCCGATCGGCGGCGGTGGGTTGATTTCGGGGAGCTGTCTGGCGGTCGAAGCGAGCGGCGCGTCGACGGCGATCTGGGGAGTCGAACCGAGCGGCGCCGACGACGCGTTCCGTTCCAAGGAGGCGGGAGCGCGACTGACGATCGAGCGGCCGAGCAGCATCGCCGACGGCCTGCTCGCCGGCATCGGCCAACTGACTTGGCCGTTCGTTCGCGATCGTGTCGCCCGGGTGATGACGGTCGACGACGATCGGATTGCCGAGGCGATGCGGTGGGTCTGGGAACGGATGAAGCTGGTGATCGAACCGAGTTCGGCGACGGTCGTCGCGGCGGCGCTCGATCCCGCGTTCCGAGCGGCCGGATTCCGCCGCGTCGGGCTGATCATCAGCGGCGGCAACGTCGATCTTTCGGCACTCCCGTGGGATCGAACACCGGGGAACTGACCCGCCGAATCGCTCCGGCGAGTCGTCGCTCGACTCGAGTTCCTTTCTCCTGATCGCGAGAGACCATGTCGGACGGCTCGGCTTCCGTCTCGCCCCGTGACGACATCGGTCCGACGGCGAGCCCCGCACGGCTCGTGGCGCGTGCCGACTGGATCGCGCGGCTGCGAGCCTGGTTTCGCGACGAGGGGTTCGTCGAGGTCGAAACGCCGACACTCTCGTGGGATACGGTCGTCGATCGTCATCTCGATCCGATTCCGGTTCCCGTCGCCGGCATCATGCCGGGGCACCCGGCCGGAGCGACGATGTACCTGCAGACCTCTCCCGAGTTCGCGATGAAGCGGCTGTTGTCGCTCGAACTTCCGGCGATCTTCCAGATCGGACGAGCCTTTCGCGCGGGAGAGCGAGGGGACCGACACAACGTCGAGTTCACGATGGCCGAATGGTATCGGGTCGGCGACGACTATCGCGCCGGGATCGATCGCCTGGCTCGCCTGACTCGGGCGATGTTTCCTCGCGCCGGATCGACCGGGAGCGAACGGACGGTCCGCGTCGTTTCGTACCGGGACCTGTTCATCGAAGCGGCCGGCATCGATCCGTTCGAACCGCGGTTCTACGCCGATCCGGCGGCGCGTCGGCAGCTTCCCGACGACTCGCTGCGCGATCTGTGGGATCGCGGCGTGTTCGAGGGACGGGAAACGACTCGCGGACCCGATCGCCAGTTCCTGCTCGAACTGCTGTTCGACGCCCGAGTCGTTCCGTATCTGACGTCGCAGGGGGCGGTGATCGTCGTCGACTATCCCGGAGACCAGTCGGCGCTGGCGATCGCGACCGAGCGGGATTACGGGACGGTGGCGGAGCGATTCGAGCTGTTCGTCGACGGGATCGAGTTGGCCAACGGTTATCACGAGCTGCGAGATGCGGACGAGCTGGCTCGCCGCAATCGACGCGTCAACGCCGAACGAGCGGCGGACGGGAAGCCGCTGCTGCCGGAAACCAGTCGCCTGCTCAAGGCGCTCCCCGCGATGCCTTCCTGTGCAGGGGTCGCGCTCGGCGTCGATCGGGCGGTCATGGTCGCGCTCGGGGCGCGGACGATCGACGAGGTTTGGGCGTTTCCTTGGGAGCGAGCCTAGCGGCGCGGCGATGTTGCCGGTGCCGCAGCGCGGGCTCGTTCGTCACCGGGTCGTAAGGCACCGGGGCGTTCGGCTCGTGCGCGGCACTCAGTGCCGTCGCGTCACCTGGATTCGAGCCGTGATCGCCAGGAACGCCGGGAGCAGGATGGGGCGGACGACGAAGGTGTCGAGCAGAACGCCGATCGTCAGGGCAAATCCCATCTGGATCATCCCCTGCAGCGAGCCTCCTTCGGGCGTCGCCCAATCGCGCAGCGGACCGAAGAACTCGGGGATCGCGAGGTACCAGACCGGAGCGGTCATCGAGACGAAGGTGCCGGCCATGATCGCTCCGCAGCTCGAGATGATGCCGCCGGTCTTGGCGATCGCGCGACGCAGCCCGGCGAACGGACCGAGCCGTTCCTGTTCCTCGAAGACGCGCGACGCCAGGTAGACGTTGTAGTCTTCGCCGACCGCTACCAGGATCACGAACAGGAAGAGCGGGACCTTCCATTCCAGTCCGCGGTAATCGTCGCCGTAGGCATACGCGAAGACGAGGTCCGAAAGTCCGACCGTTACCAAGTAGCTGAAGACGACCGAGAGGATCATGTAGGCGCAGACGATCGGGTGCCGCAGGATCGCGACGAGCACCAGGTAGACCGCGGCGATCACGAGCAGTTCGATCCGCCGAGTGTCCGATACGGTCACCTGGCGCAGGTCGCGCACGGCCGCCGTCGTTCCGGCGACCGAAAACTCGGCGCCCTCCCAGAACCGATCCTCGGCGGTGCGCGAGGTGGCGAGCGCGAGGATGGCGCCGACCGTGTCGGTCGCGGAGATCGAAAAGGGATCCTGTTCGAGCACGACGTCGAATCGGAGCACGCCTCCGTCTGCGGCGCGGCTGCGAAAGGGCTGCCGCGAAGCCTCGGCCGACGCCGCAGGGCTCGCGGCATCGAGCGGTTCCGCCAGGAAGATCGCGCGGACCTGGGGGAACGCGCGGACGACCTGTTGCGACGTCCCTCCCGGACGGCCGCGATGGCCGAGCGGCGCGTCGAGGCTGCGCACATAGTCGACTCCGGCGAGCGACTCGATCGCCGCCGCGAGCCTCCCTGCCCCGTCGCTCGCCGCGACCGTCGGTTCGCCGTCTGCCCACGCCGGATGTCCGACGGGGAGCCGCGCGAGGAGCACGACGGGGCCGCTCTCGCCGACCGGGAAATGCCGCCTGAGCAGGTCGGTCCCGGCGCGACTCGGACGGGTTCGGTCGAGTCCGGCCAGCAGGTCGTAGGTGACGTGATGCTGCCGCTCCCAGCCGAGTATCGCCAGCGGCAGCAGGGCCAGAACGCTTGCCGTCAGGATCAGACTCGGCCGGCGGACCACGAAATCGCCGAGCCGCTCCCAGAATCGCTCGCGCCAGGGCGTCGCGGTTTCGGAGCGAGGCGTTTCGCCGCTCAGTCCGAGTCCGAACGGCAGACCGCCGAGGGCGACCAGCAGCGCCGGAGTCAGGGTCAGGCAGGCCATGAGCGTCACGGCGAGCGCGATGCCGATCGCCGGTCCGCTGTGCGCCAACTTGCCGAACTCGGCGAAGGCCATCATGCCGAGCCCCAGAATCGTCGTCAGGGCGCTGGCGGCGAGCGCCGGCGCGACCTGCACCAACGCCTCTTCGAGCGCCGCGCGCCGATCGAGTCCTTCGGCCAGGTTCTCGCGCATCCGCGCGATCAGGAACAGGCAGAAGTCGGTCCCGGCTCCGAACAGGATCACCACGACGAAGATCCGAGTCGTCTTGAAGACGCCGAACGTCCACCACTCCCAGCCGGTCCAGAGATCGACGCGAGTCGCGCTCGCGAGCAGACTGAGCGAGATCTGCAGCGCGACGCCGATCGTCACCATCGGGATCAGGATCAGCAGCGGTGCGCGATAGACGAACGCCAGGATGATCGTGACGCAGATCAGCGTCGCCCATTCGGTGTTCCCGACCGCTTCGGCGCTGGCGACCAGCAGATCGCTCCCGACCGCTGCGGAACCCGAGAGTCCGATCTCGGGAGGTCGCTCGGAATGGGCGGCGGCCCAGCGGCGGACAGCCTCGAGTTCGGTCCGGACCCGCTCGAACGTCTCGACGTTCTCGACCGCCAGAAACTCGGTGCTCAGGTGGAGCACGACCAGGCGCGCAACCGCCTCGTTCCCGCGCAAATCCATCAGCGCCGAACCGATGCCGTCGGTCTTCCAGGTCCAGACCTTTTCGATCGGCAGCGCCGTCCGCCCGGTCGACCGGTCCGGCACCGGCAGCCGGTCGATCGTCGGATCGATCGCTTGGGCGGTCGTGCGCGCCTGTTCCGCCTCGTCCTTCCGATCGAGCAGTTCGAGTGCCCGAGCACGACCGATCAGCGCGACGGCCAGCGGTGCATGGTCCGAGTCGTCGAACCAGGGAGGCTCGAGCGAGGCGCCGGCGGGAGGGCGTTCGTAGAGCGATTGAGTGAAGTCGATCGCCGCGGCATAACGCTCGAGCGCCCGTTCGGCCAGTTCGCGACGCCCCTCGCCGGCTTCCGTGGCGGTGGCCCGAGTCAGCAGCGAGTCGGCCGCCATCCGCTCCAGTCGACGAGCCACATCGTAGGCGACGAGCGCATCGAAACCGTCGCCGAGCGGCTCGTCCCGCGCCACGACCGCCACGACATGACTGCGCGAGCCGAGTCCGCCGAAACGCGAGTCGAGCAGGCGCTGGCCGGCGACGCTCGCGCAGCGTTCGGGCAGGTACTGGAAGTCGCCGTCCTCGGTGACCGAGTCCCAGGCCGGAGCGACCAATCGCACGAGCAGGAGAGCGCCGACCCAGAGACCGAGCACCGTTCTCCATCGCCGCACGACGAACGACGCCCAGATCGTCGCGAGTTTCATCGGCAGGGCTCGTCGGGGGAGTGGCGGAGAGGGGGTGGCCGACGTCGTGGCGAACCCCCGCGAGGCCGATCGGACGAGCGGCAGTCACGTGCGGATCGTCATCGTCCGCGAGGGCTCGGCTCGCCGTGTTCCTTGAAGGCGCGGTCGTACAGGATGTAGAGATCGTCGACGACGTCGAACAGATGGACGAGCAGCGCGGCGCGCGCCCACATGCCGTTCCGCGCCTGGCGGAAGTACATCGCTCGCGGGTCCTGGTCGATCTCGGTCGGGATCTCCTGCACGACGCTGTCCCGCGGGAAGGGATGCAGGATCGGCGCGTACGACTTCATGCGGGCGACTCGGTCGGTCGTCAGCCGGAAGTGACTGAGATCGAGCGCCGCGATCTCGTTCTCCTGCTGCGCCGAGTTGTGCTCGCGCTGGATCCGGGTCATGTACAGACAGTCGATCTTTTCGAGGATCGGTACGCCGTCGATCGTCGCGTCGAGCGAATCGAACTCGTGCAGGTCGACTCCCGCCTTGACCAGTCGGGCCCGCACGTCGACGTCCAGCTTCAGCGTTTCGTGCTCCGGAGCGATGAAGTAGAGCGTCACGTCCTCGAACAGGCTGAGCAGTTCGACCAGCGATCGGACGGTCCGACCGCGGCCGAGATCGCCGCAGAACGCGTAGACCTTTCGGTCCGGTCCGAGCGACAGGTCGGTGTAGCGACGGCGCAGGTCGTGAAACCGGCTCCGCGGCGCATGTTCGCGGTGATCGAACTGGAAGGTCCGCTGGATCGTGTAGATGTCCAGCAGCGCCTGAGTCGGATGCTGGTCAGTCCCCGCTCCGCCGTTGACGATCGGGACCGAACGCCGCTCCTGACGCTCCAGCTCGTTCATCAGATACGCGCAGCATTCGGCGAAGTCCGGCAGCTTGCTCCGCATGATGATCACGTCGAAGTAGCTGCTGAACATCCGGATCGAATCGAGCGGGCTCTCGCGCTTCATCTCGCTCGACGTGCTCGGATCCCGCACCTCGTTGCAGGTGATCCCCAGGATCTGGCAGGCCGCCATGAACGACAGGAACGTGCGCGTCGACGGCTGGGTGAAGTAGAGCATCGCCCGCTTGTGCGACAGCAGCCGACGAAGATCGTCGCTCCCTTGCTTCGACCGCGACAGCTCGCGGATCATGTCGGCCATCACGCACAGCTTTTCGAGCAGCGGGCGCGTGAACTGCTGAGCGAAGATGACGTGCTTCAGACGCCCCTCGCGCTCGAACTCGCTCGCCTTCATCCGCGCCGGCCGAGTCAGACGCCACTCGAAGTCGGTCAGGTCCATCCCAGAAGTCCTCGCGATCGACAAGAGCCGGATCCAGGCCGGGCGAGCGGCGTCGGCAAGCCGACGGTCGCCATGACGAACTCGAGCGTCGCGTCCCGCGAACCGAACGATGCGACGGGCCCGACAAGCCGAAGGGGGAGGTTCGGGAGCCGATTCCGACGTCGCGACCGACCCCGCCTCGGCCGCCGAATTCGACGCTTGCCAGAATACCGATTTCCCGAACGACCGACCATCGGCCAGCGAGCGCGAGGAACGGACGAGCGAAGCGATCGTGACGATCGCGATGGCCGCGACTCCGACGCGCCGTGCGGGGACCGGGCAGGAACGGCCATGCGGTCGTTTCCGATCGCTCGGCCTGAGGGGGAGAGCCTACGGTCCGGAATCGGGCGACGGAGGGAGCGGGCCTCGAGGGTTTCCCTCCCCCCGTCGCTTCCGCCGTCCCCCGGACTAAGCTGAAGAGGTTCGTTCGCCGCGAGCCGACCCGCTCGCCGCACGACGAACTGATCGATCGCGATCGTCCGTTCCGATCCCGCCGCACTCCTAACGAGACCCGCCATGGATTCGCGAGGCCGCCTGCAGGGCATCTTCACGCCGAACATCGTCCCGCTCGATGCCCGAGGAGAGATCCACGAAGAGGAACTCCGCCGCTACGTCGACTGGCTGATCGATCACGGCGTTCACGGTCTGTACCCCAACGGCTCGACCGGCGAGTTCACTCGATTTACCCCTGAAGAGCGGCGGCGGACGATCGAGATCATGGCGGATCAGGCGGCGGGGCGAGTGCCGATTCTGGCCGGAGCGGCGGAAGCGAACGTCCGCGAGACGGTCAGCGCGTGCGAGTACTACTACGAACTCGGCGTCCGTGCGGTCGCGATCGTCTCGCCGTTCTACTACCGACTGACGAGCGAAGGGGTCTACGCCTACTTCAAGGAGATCGCCGATCGCTCGCCGATCGACATCACCCTGTACAACATTCCGCTCTTCGCCTCGCCGATCGACGTGCCGACGGTCAAGCGTCTGGCGGCCGAGTGCCCTCGCATCATCGCCATCAAGGATTCGTCGGGCGATCTGCCGCACATGATGCGGATGATTGCCGAGGTCCGGCCGATACGCCCCGATTTCTCGTTCCTGACCGGCTGGGATGCGGCGCTGATGCCGATGCTGCTGATCGGTTGCGACGGCGGCACGAACGCCACCAGCGGCGTCGTTCCCGAGATCACCCGCAAGCTCTACGATCTGACGGTCGCCGGTCGGATCGACGAGGCACGCGACCTTCAGTACCGTCTGTTGCCGCTCTTCGATTCGATGCTCTACTCGGCCGAGTTCCCCGAAGGCTTCCGCGCCGGCATGAAGCTCCGCGGCTTCGCTCCGGGCAAGGGACGCCAGCCGCAGAGCGACGTGCAGCAGCTGGCGCTCGCCAAGCTTGCCGATCAGATCCAGTGTCTGCTGGCGGCCGAAGGATTCGTCTCGGCTCCGGTCGGCGGCTGTGCGACTCGCTCGGCCGTCGACGCGAATCAGGTCGCGCGCATCGTCCGTCAGGTGATGAGCGAGCTGCAGGGGCGCAGCTGAACGATCGACCGGGACGGACAGCGTCCTCGGCCTCGAAGGGGCCCCGCGCTCTTGGCGTCCCCGCGGCTCTCAGCCGCCTGAGCGACCGGTCCTCCACCGAGCGATCTCGTCGGCCGAGCGGGTGTTGAGCACGTGCTCGGCGGCGAGTCCGCCGCGGCGCGCCTGAAGGATGCCGTGCCGCAGGACGTCCAGGCCCGCGATGGTGTGCGCATCGCTGTCGATCACGACCGGGATCCCCAGTTCCCGGCAGCGGGCACAGCGGACGTCGTCCAGATCCAATCGATGCGGGTTGGCATTCAGTTCGAGCGCCTTGCCGAACTCGACGCACGCCTGCATCACGCTTTCCAGATCGACCTCGTACGGCTCACGTCGCAACAGCAACCGTCCGGTCGGATGCGCGATCGCGTCGATCGTCGGGTTCCGCACCGCGCGCAGGATGCGGTCGGTGATCTGCTCGCGCGACTGCTGCTGGCCGTAATGGACGCTCGCGACGACCCAGTCGGCCTGTGCGAGCAGTTCGTCCGGCAAGTCGAGTTCCCCGTCCTCGAGAATGTCGCATTCGATCCCCTTCAGGATCCGGAACCCGAACTCCCCCGACCAACGGCGATCGGCTTCGGCCACTTCGCGCCATTGAGCGGCGAGCCGCTCGGGATCGAGTCCGCGCGCCATCGTCACCCGACGCGAATGATCGGTGATCGCGATGTAATCGAGTCCCCGCTCGTGCGCTGCCCGAGCCATCTCGTCGATCGACGCGGTCCCGTCGGTCGCGGTCGTGTGCATGTGCAGATCGCCGCGCAGCTGTTCCAGTCGGATCAGGTCGGGGACCGGAAGCGGTCGGCCGTCGTCGAACTCGAAGCGATCCTCGCGCAGCTCGGGAGGGATGACGGGCCAATCGAGCGCCGCATAGATCTCGCTCTCGTCGGCTCCGGCGATCCGCGTCTCGGTCCCGTCCTCGGCAACGCGAAAGACGCCCCACTCGTTCACCTTCAGGCCGCGGCGTTTCGCTTCGCTCCGAACGCGGACGTTGTGCGCCGTCGAACCGGTGAAGTACTGCAGCGCCGCACCGAACGACTCGGCCGGGACGATCCGCAGGTCGATCTGAAACGGCGGCGACAAGCGGACCGACATCTTCGTCTCGCCCCGCGCCAGGATCTCGGCCTTGGCGTCGAACGCGGCCAGGCGATCCATCACCGCATGGCCGCCGTCGTCCGCGACAGCGACGATATCCAGATCGCCGACCGTCTCGCGCCCGCGACGGAAACTGCCGGCGAACTCCAATCGACGGATCTCCGGGCCGGCGAGCGCCGTGCGAAGATGCTCGACCCGTTCCTCGACCTCCGCCCGCAAACGCCGATCCTGAGCCGAACGGGCGATCGCCAACCCCTCGAGAATCGAGCTCTCGGTCTTCGCCGAGAATCCCTTGAGCGTCCGCAGACGCCCCTCGCGACAGGCACTCTCGAGCGCATCGAGCGAGTCGATACCGAGCGAGCCGTAGAGCGCCGCGGCCTTCTTCGCTCCGACTCCCGGGACTCGCATCAGATCGAGCACTCCCGCCGGAATCGTGCCCCGCAGTTCGTCGAGCTGCGGGATCGAACCGGTGGTGATCAGCGAGCGAAGCTTGTCGGCCATCGCCTCGCCGATCCCCTCGATCGACATCGGATCGAACGTCGGATCGGCCAAGCGATCGGCGAGCGGTTGGAGCCAGCCGCGGATGGTCCGCGCACCACTCCGATAGGCCCGCACCCGGAACCCGTTGGCTCCCTGGATTTCCAGCAGATCGGCCAGCGTGTCGAACTCGTCGGCGATCGCTTCGTTGGACCAGGTCATGGAGCGTTCCGTCCGGTGGTGCGGTAGAGGCTGCCGCGGGCGTGCGAACCGATTCGAGCGGAGCGCCGCCGCGTGATCGCTCGACTCGGTTTTACTCTTGCCGCCCTTTGTCGCAACGGCAGTCGAGCCCCTCGTGCGGATGGACTGAGTCGGCCGCCAAGGGAATTCCCTGGGGATCGCTCGTTGCCGCGGGGCGAACGGGCAACGATCATGGTCCCCCGACGGAGGCCGGCGACAGGCCGTCGATCAAGGCAGCCCCGGCCTCGACGACGAACCGAGACGGCTCGGCGGAACGAACGTCGACCGGGAGCGAGGGATTCATGAGCGTTCGGCAGCAGTTCGGACTCGGCCGTCTTCTGATGCTCGGCGTACTCGTCGCGCTGGCATCCCGAGACGCGTCGGCCGCTGCGGACGAGCCGTTGTTGCCGGCGCGCTGTCACGTCTGGGGACGATTCGAGATCGGCGCTTGGAGCCGTGTGACGGTCGATGTCGAAACCTACGAACGAGGCGAACGGCTGCTTCGATCGGGGCGCGAGGAGTTTCGCGAACTGGTGCAACGCGACGAGCAGGGATACGCCCTGAAGATCGTCTCGGTCCAAGAATTGCCATGGCGGCGAGACGCCGGTCCGGCGGGAGAAGGGGTGACTCGGACCTATCCCTGGTTCGTCGGACGCGACCGACTGACCGGCCCGCAGGAAGGAGTCGGAGTCGATTTCGAGGGCTTCGGCGAGCCGCTCCCCTGCCGGTCGTACGAGTACCAGGTCGAATCGGAGGGGCGGATCACCACGTTCGTCGATGTGGTTCACCCAGATCGGTTCCCCTTCGTCCTGCAGCGCGTCGGCGCAGTTCCGTCGAGTGCGCCCGACCTGAGGTCGGCGTACCGCGTCCGGATGTCGATCTCGCACGGCGACATCGCGATCGATCTCGGCGATCGCTTGGTCTCGGGGGTCGAGACGCGGACGGTGGTCGAGCGCCCGGGGCGAACGACCGAAATCGTCGAACTGCTGGCGGCCGAGGTACCGGGAGGGTTGGTCTCGAAGCGATCGACCGAGCGGGACGAGAGCGGTGTCGTCGTCCGTCGAGAAGTGATCGAGCTGGTCGACTTCTCCGAGACGCCCACAGCGCCAGGGATCGGACGAGGGGAGGTCCGCGGGCGCGAGGGGGGGCTGTTTCGCCGCCGAAGCCGCTCGGCCGACGAGCGATCCGACGACTGATCGACCGGGATAGGGCGAATACGGCGATCTCCGCGACCGGGTCCGCGGTCGCAAGTCGCGAGCGAATCGTCGCTTGGTCTCCCGGCGGAATTCGTCGCCAAGTCGAGCGTGCGGTCCGTTGCCAAGAGATGGCCGACGGCCGCATAATGCCCCATTCCCTCTTTCGCGATTCCGCGCGGCACTCTCCCCTCGCTCCGACATGTCCCGGAGTGACAGCCGATCCATCGGAGATCTCGCCCGCCGCGGAGTCGACGGCTCGGCAGGATCGACCATGGAAAAGATCGTTCAGACCGCGATTACGTTCGACGACGTCCTGCTTCTCCCTCGCTACAGCGACGTCGTGCCGAGCGACGTCGACGTGTCGACCGAGCTGACGCGGAACATCCGGCTGAACATCCCGCTGATCTCCTCACCCATGGATACGGTGACCGAGAGCGCGATGGCGATCGCGCTCGCGAAGTCGGGCGGGATGGGGATCATTCACAAGAACATGTCGATCGAGGCGCAGACCGAAGAGGTCTACAAGGTCAAGCGCAGCGCCAACGGCATCATCTACGACCCGATCACGCTCCCTCCGGACGCCCCGGTCGTCGACGCGCGGCGGGTGATGGACCAGCACAACGTCTCGGGGGTGCCGATCGTCGAGAAGGGGGGCAAGCTCGTCGGCATTCTGACGCGCCGTGACCTCCGTTTTCTCGAGGCGGGAGACGTCGCCGTCGCTGACGTGATGACGCGTGACGGGTTGGTAACGGCTACGGGGGAAGTAACGCTTGAGCAAGCTGAAAAGATTTTGACGGCCGAAAAGGTGGAGAAACTCCTTCTCGTTGACGACTCATACAGGTTGACGGGACTGATCACCATCAAAGACATCGACATGATGAAGAGCTTTCCGCAAGCCTGCAAAGACAGGCAAGGGAGGCTGAGGGTCGGAGCAGCGATCGGGGTGCTGGACTACCAGCGAGCCGAAAGTCTGATCCGCAAGGATGTCGATGTCCTGGTGGTGGACAGTGCTCACGGACATTCGGCGAACGTTCTGACGACGGTAAGGGAGATCAAGCGCCGCTGGCGGATCGAAGTGATTGCCGGCAACGTGGCGACCGCCGAAGGGGCTCAGGCATTGATCGATGCCGGAGCGGATGCGGTGAAGGTCGGCATCGGGCCGGGTTCGATCTGCACGACGCGGGTCGTGTCGGGGATCGGAGTCCCTCAGGTGACCGCGATCGCGAATGCCGCTTCGGTCTGCGGGCCGGCGGGGATTCCGGTGATCGCCGACGGAGGGATCCGCTTCTCGGGAGACATCACCAAGGCGTTGGCGGCGGGCGCTCACTGCGTGATGATCGGCGGCCTCTTCGCGGGGCTCGCCGAAAGTCCGGGGCAGATCATTCTTTACCAGGGCAGGACGTTCAAGGCATATCGAGGGATGGGTTCGCTCGGGGCGATGGCCAAGGGATCGAGCGAACGGTACCGCCAGGGCTCGTCGTCGGGCGGCAAGTTCGTGCCGGAGGGAGTGGAAGGGCGCGTCCCCTTCCGCGGAACGCTCGGGGATTACGCCTACCAACTGGTCGGCGGCTTGCGAGCCGGCATGGGTTACTGTGGAACTCGGACGATAGAGGAACTGCGAAGGGATGCGCAATTCATTCAGGTATCCGCGGCGAGCGTTCGCGAAAGTCATCCTCATGACATCGCCATCACGCAGGAATCGCCCAACTACAGTCCCGAGTCCCTCGCCGGCGACTCGAACTGACCGCCGTTCCCGAGCGGTCGCGCTCCTGATGGCCTGCTTCGGTTGCGTCGCCGCGACCGAAGCGGCGGCGCAGGAAGAGTCGCAACTCCCTCGCCTGTTCGCTCGTCCCGTGGCGGCTCGCCCGCTCCCGGTCGACGAGGCCCCTCCGAAGCTCGATCCGTCCGCCTCCTTCGCGGCTCGGCAGAACGAGTCGGCCCGTGGAGTCGAGGCGGTTCGGCGAGACGATTCGGTCCGCCGGACCAGCCTGCAGGAAGGCGAACTGCAGTGGCAGCGCCGCGGCGGGAGCGAGGCTCCCGCGCCGATGGGCTTCTCGGCGCCGCGCGTCGCCGATGCCGCACCGGTCGACGATCCGTTCGGTGATCGCTCGTCGGCTTCCTCTGTCCCTCCCGAGATCCGTCCGTACGCCCCGCCTCGCGGGGCGAATGCCGCAGCCGTTTCGACACGAGCCCGACGGCAGGAGATCCAGAACTCGCCGTTCGACTGCGACCGCTTTTTCGAGCGCCTGGCCGCGAACCGACTCGACGCGATCGTCCTGAACGTCTCGCCCAGCGGCAGCCCGGGAGCGATCACGGAAGCCGAGTATCGGGAGGGTATCGCCAAGAAGATCGCCGAAGCGGTCGACCTCGACTGGACCGATCGAACCGGTCGAGTCGTCGCTCGCGGGCGAATCATCGATTGGATGAACGGCCAGGTGATCGTCCGCACGATCGACGGCGGCTCGGTATCGCTGCCGTTCAACGATCTGAGCGCCGGTTCGCGTCTGGCGGTGACCGAGCTGTGGGAAGTGCCTGCCGACTGCGGTCTGCCCGACTCGGGCCTGACCGATCGACTCTGGACCTGCCAGACCTACACGTGGACCGCATCGGCGCTCTGCCACAAGCCGCTCTTCTTCGAGGACGTGCAGCTCGAGCGTTACGGTCAGACGGCTCGCCCGATCGTGCAGCCGTTCCGTTCGGGAGCCCACTTCTTCCTGAACATCGCGGCGATGCCGTACAACGCCGGCGTCTATCCGCCGAACGAGTGCCGGTACGCCTTGGGCTACTACCGCCCCGGTGATTGTGCTCCGTTCCTGAGCAAGACACTCCCGCTGAGTGCCCGCGGGGCGCTTTGGCAGGCGGGGGCGGTGGTCGGTACGGCGGCCATCATTCCCTGACGTCGGGCGCGCCCGGCGAGCGACCGATCATGCGATGCGACCCGTCGGAAGCGATTCCGGCGGGTCGTTCCGTTTTTCTCCTTGGCTGATGCCCGTGCCCGAGAGGCGGCGACTGCCCGAGCGGCGGGCGATCGACTCTCGGTTCGATCTTGCCCACTCGGCGGGATCTCGCTAACGTCCGCCCACCTCGGATCCCCTCGCTGCAGGCTTCGCGTCGGTTTCGGCCGGCAGAGGTTTCGAAGCGTCGGGGATGGGATCGGTTCGAGGGGGGGGATTCGGCGGACAAGGGGAACGGCCGTGGCTCGATCGCGACGCAGCGCTTTGGTTCTCGCTTGCCTGGTTCTGTCGGCGAGTCCCGGCTGCGGCATGTTCGCCGGCAGCAACAACGTGCAGGGCAAGCGGCTGTTCCAGTCGGGGCAATACGATCAGGCGATCGCGTCGTTCCAGCAGGCATTGCAGCGCGATCCGACGAACGCCGACGCCTGCTACAACCTCGCGACCACCTACCATCATCTCGGCATGGCGACTCGCAACACGTCGCTGGTGACTCAGGCCGAGTCGTTCTACAACCAGGCGCTCGATCGGGATCCGAACCATGTCGATGCGCATCGAGGGCTCGCGGTCCTGCTGGTCCAGGACGAGAGGAAGGAGTCGGCGTTCACGCTGCTGCGGCGCTGGAACGCCGCCAGTCCGCTGAGCGCCGAGCCGAAGGTCGAGCTGGCTCGACTGTATCGGGAGTTCGGCGACGACAAGACGGCGTCGGAGCTGTTGGCCGAGGCGATCAAGCAGGATCCCCGCAACGTCCGCGCGTTTCGCGCGATGGGGCTGATTCGCGAGGAACAGGGGGAGTTGGCGTCGGCGCTCGAGAGCTATCAGCGAGCGCTGATGGTCAACGGCATGCAGCCCGATCTCGCTCCCAAGATCGCGGCGCTGCAGCAGCGCGTCGCGATGGGAGGGCTCGTCGATCCCGCGACTCGTACCGCCCTCGGCTCGACGCTCCCCGGCGGTGCGACCGCCGCGCCCGGCAGCTCCGCGACGACCAACGGCTCCGCGATGCCTCCGGCCGGATCGCCGGGGGTCAACTCCGGCGGCCGTTACTGAGCGACCGGCATTGCCTGTCGAAGCGACCGATCAGTCGCCGTGCCGTGCTCTGAGTCGCGGCGAGAGGCGAGCGATCAGGTGGGCGTGCTCGAAGAGGTCGAGCCATTCCGAGACGGCGGCACGCTGCAACTCGGCGTCGACCGAGAGTCCGGTCGGGCACGTCGCTCCGAGCAGCTGCGACGCCAGCCGGCGGTACTTCGAGAGCGGACGGTCAGGGCCGCGCAGCAGCGGCTCGAAGTCCTCGTTCATCAGGATCGTCTGCGGGACGCGCGGGGCTCCGCAGATCGTCAGCGAACTCCGCAGTTCCTCGTCGTGATCGCGATCGACGTATCGCAGGCGGATCTTCGGCGAAGCGAGTTCGAATCGCCGGAAGATCGGACACTGCTCGATGCAGTCGCCGCACCAGGCTCCGGCCATGCAGAGGACGTTGAGTTCCCGTCGGAATCCGCGCAACGTTTCGAGCTGCGCTTCCGAGAGCGTGATCGAGGCTCCGACCGCGTCCCAGCGCGAACGTTGTTCGGCGGTCGCGTACCGCGACAGGAAGTCGTCGTGGGGTAGCGCCGAGGCGAACTTATCGGACAAGTTCATGGTTCGGATCCGACGGCGGTCCGGCATGCTCGCGGGGGATCAGAAGCGAGGCCGAGCGACGGCGAACAACCGCCGAAGCGCGAACGGGGAACGTCGCCGATCATGCCCATCGGCGACGTTCCCCGACCGTTGACCTGTCGAACGCGACGCGGGGCTCACGCCTTGCCGCGAGCAGCCTTCTTCTTGGCCGATTTGACCGGAGCCTTCTTGGCGGCGACCGGCTTGTTCGCCTTCTTGGCCGCCTTCTTGGTCGGCTTGGCGGCCGGAGCGGCGGCGCTCTTCGGAGCGGACTTCTTCGCGGGGCCGAAGGCGCTTCCCCAGTTGTCGGCGTACTTCTTGGTCGAACCGATGCGAACGATGGTCATGGGGTCCTCGAACTCGATTCGGAAACGCTCGGCGAGGTCGCACGCGGGCCTGTCGCACGAGCGGGAGGTTGGAGCGGACGGAACGTCGTCGGACCGATCGATGCGACTGCGAGCGAACGCAGAGCCGCGCGGTACGCCGACGTTCGGGCCACCGACTGGATGTTGTTAACGGAACGCGTATCGAGGGTCAAGCCGCTATTGCTTGAGCCGCTTGTAGCGGAATCGCGCCGGGGCGTCGCCGTCCTTGCCGAGGCGCTCCTTGCGCTGCCGTTCGTACGTCTCGAAGTTGCCTTCGCACCAGTGGACGTAGCCGTCCCCTTCGAAGGCCAGGATGTGCGTCGCCAGGCGATCGAGGAACCAGCGGTCGTGCGAGATGACGACGGCGCAGCCGGCGAAGTTCAGCACCGCTTCTTCCAGCGCCCGGAGCGTGTCGACGTCCAGATCGTTCGTCGGCTCGTCGAGCAGCAGGACGTTGCAGCCCTTGCGGAGCAGCTTGGCGAGCTGCACGCGATTCCGTTCGCCTCCCGAGAGCACGCCGACCTTCTTCTCCTGATCGGGGCCGCGGAAGTTGAACCGCGACACGTAAGCGCGCGCGTTGATTCGCTTCCCGCCCATGTCGAGCAGGTCGTTCCCTCCCGAGATCTCGTCGTAGACCGACTTGTTCGGGTCGAGCTCGTCGCGCATCTGATCGACGTACCCGAGTTCGACCGTCGGTCCGACTCGCAGCGTCCCCTTGTCCGGTCGATCCTGGCCGGTCATCAGGCGGAAGAGCGTCGTCTTGCCGGCGCCGTTGGGGCCGATCACTCCGATGATCCCTCCCGGCGGCAGGCGGAACTCCAGGTCCTCGAACAGGACCCGATCGCCGAAGCTCTTGGTGATCTTGTCCGCTTCGATCACCAGGTCGCCGAGATGCTTGCCCGGAGGAATCTGCATCTCGAATTCGTCGATCTTCTCTTCGAAGGCGGCGGAGGCCATCTGCTCATAGGCGGCGACGCGCGCCTTGTTCTTCGCCTGGCGAGCCCGCGGCGCCATGCGAACCCACTCGAGCTCGCGCTGGAGCGTCTTGCGGCGAGCATCCGCCGACTTTTCTTCGGTCGCGAGTCGCGCTTCCTTCTGTTCGAGCCACGAGGTGTAGTTGCCTTCCCAGGGAATCCCCTTCCCGCGGTCGAGTTCCAGAATCCAGCCGGCGACGTTGTCCAGGAAGTAGCGGTCGTGCGTCACCGCGACGACCGTTCCCGTGTACTCGCGCAGGAAGTGTTCGAGCCAGAGAACCGCTTCGGCATCGAGGTGGTTCGTCGGTTCGTCGAGCAGCAGGAGATCGGGGCGTTCGAGCAGCAGGCGGCAGAGAGCGACGCGGCGCCGCTCGCCTCCCGACAGCTTCGTCACGTCGGCGTCGCGCGGCGGCAGGTTCATCACCTCCATCGCATGTTCGATCTCGCGGTCCAGCTCCCACGAGTTCGTCGCCTCGATCTGGTCCTGGACGCGAGCCATCTCGTCGTAGACCTTCTGCATCGCGTCGTCGTCGAGCGGCTCGGCGCATTTCATGCTCAATTCGTTGTACCGATCGAGCAGCTTGCGGCGGGGAGCGACGGCCGACTGGAGATTCCCCCAGACGTCGGTCGTCGGATCGAGCTGAGGCTCCTGCGGGAGAAAGCCGCAGGTGAAACCGTCGGTCAGCTTCGCTTCGCCGTCGAACTCCTTGTCGACTCCCGCCATGATCCGTAGGAGGGTGCTCTTGCCGGAGCCGTTTCGGCCGAGCACGCCGATCTTCGCTCCGGGATAGAACGCGAGCCAGATGTCGGTGAAGACCGGCTTCTGGCCGTGACGCTTGGTCAGTTCGCGAATCGTGTAGATGTACTGCTTGCCCATGGCCTGAACTCTCGGAGGCTTGGCCGGTCGGCCGTCGCCCGAACGCGATCGGTAATCCCGAATTGTATCGATCGCCGAGCGAACGGGGAGCGACCCCGCGCGCGAACGGTTCCCTCGGCCGCAGCACTGACGGGCTCGCGCCCCGCGGCTCGGCCG
>CAZZBI010000001.1:47994-53115 GCA_964652385.1 uncultured Pirellulaceae bacterium
CCCCCCCTCCCCTGCTCTCGGAACGCCTCGACTATGATGGCTCGCCGTCAGTGACGCACCGCACCGGAATCTCGATCTCCCGAGCGGCTACGGGGCGCGCCACTCACGGGAGCGGTGCCGTCGGGCGTCGCTGCTGCCTCGCCGCACGGCAGTTCGAACCGGCGGCTTTCCTCATGTCGAAAATGCGATGGCCAAGGCACTCGACCAGATTCTGGTGATCGACGTCGAGTCGACCTGTTGGGAAAACTACCCGCCCCCTGGGCAGACGACCGAGATCATCGAGATCGGTCTCTGCACCGTCGATGCCGCCTCGCTCGAGCGGATCGAGAAACGCTGCCTGATGGTCCGCCCGCAGAAGAGCACCGTCAGTCCGTTCTGCACGTCGCTGACCAGCATCACTCAGGAGATGGCGGAGTCGGGCATGACGCTCGGCGAGGCGGTGGCGATCCTGATGGACGAATACCAGGCGCCTCACCGACTGTTCGCCAGCTGGGGCGACTATGACCGGAACCAGTTTCGTCGCAACTGCGAGATGTACGGCATTCCGTACCCGTTCGGCCCGACGCATCTGAACGTCAAGAATCTCTACTCGATCGGCCTCGGGCTGCGCCAGGAACTCGGCATCGATTCGGCCATGGAACGACTCGGTCTGACCATGACCGGGACGCATCACCGCGGAGTCGACGACGCCTGGAACATCGCCGATCTGCTCTGCCGTCTGCTCAAGCGGATGCGCCGAGTCGGTCTCTGAGCAGCCGGCGAACGACACGACGAATCGCGGAAATGCGAGGGGTTCGAAGGAGCTGCAGCGCGGTCGGAGCGTTGCCGCTCGACAGCTGAATCAGCGACGAAACCGCGACTCACGAAGCGACGATCGACTCTCGCAGATCGCGAGCCAACTGACGCGTCTTGAGGTAGAAGCCGCGGACCAGATAGCCGAAGTAGACGTTCAGCCCGACCGACAGAAAGAGGAGGCCGAGCGCCGCGACACTGCTGTCGGTCGGCTGCACTTCGAGATCCGCATCGCTCCGAGGGGCTCGGACATCGATCGTGCCGCTTTGCGTCCGATCGGTCCCTTCGTCGTCCGTTCGCGACGTCCCGGAACGGGACGGATTCGAGACGTTGCGGATCGGCGCGCCGGAACTCGACGAACGCGCCAGGCCGTCCGCGATCCGTGAGCCGGCCGACAACGACGCTTCGCCGTTCTGCGGCTCGACGACGTCGAGTACCCAGCGTCGCGTCGAGGGGACCGGAGCCGAGTAGGCCGGCGAACGGGAGGCGTAATTCGGGTACGGCAGCGCACTCCCCTGGCCGGCCGGCGATTGCGGATAAGTCGCACCGTACCCCGCATCACGCGGATCGACGTAGCCGTTCCCGAGCGAGCCGTAGTTCGGATCGATCGGTCGCGGCTCGAAGCCGGTCCAGCGCCCCGGCTCGGTATCGGTCGGACGCGAAAGCGGCGGCGGGGTCAGCGGAGCGAGAGGGCCCGGCGTCGACGTCTCGTTGCGGACACGAACGTCGGTCGAGCGAGGGAAATCGCCGAACGGGCTGTTGGCGAAACGTCCGCCATTCCAGTCGGTCGCTCCGACCGGCGTCGACGCGGTACCGCTGAAGCCGCGATCGTTTCCGAGCGGTCGCGGAGGAGGAGTGTTGTCGACGACCGCTGAGCGTCCGTCGAAACCGGGCGCGGTGTTCTGTCGCGGAGCGTAGGGGGCATAGCCCAAGCCGGTCGACAACGGCGCGTTCAGATAGTTCTCGTACTCGTTCAGCAACGCTTCGCGCGGGACGGCGACCGATTCGGGATCGAGCGAGCGATCGGTCCAACCCGACGCGAGAGGATTCGGCGCTCCGTTGGACATCGTCGCACCGGCGGCGCCGCCGAACGCCCCTCCCGCCGCCGTCGTCGGCGCCTGGGGCGAACGACGATCCAGATAGGACGGCGCGCTCGGAGGTTGCTGACTGGCTCGATAGGCGTCGGCGGGAGAAGTGGTCTGCAGAGCGGCGAGCGAGGCGGTTCCCGGAGCGCCGTCGATCGTGCCGTCGGCCGGCGTCGAGGCGGCGACCAGAGCCGGCTTCTGCAGGACCGCATCGCCGAACTGGATTCGGACGGCGCCGACGTGATCGAGACCCTTCGGCAGAACGCTCGTAATCGGATAGCCGGCGCGCAGCGCCGCAATCGCTTCGTCGTCGAGTTGGATCACGTAGATCTGGTCTCCTTGCGGTGTCGACTCCCACGTCGATTCGACGCCGGTCGACAGACAGAGCAAGGCGACGACAATTCCGTTCATCGGTGGAGACTCCGTTCGTCTTGCGCCCAAGACCACCGGGTGGTATCCTATCCGCCTTTACTGGTCGTCGTAAATAGAAGTCCGCTCGTCCTCTGCCGCGAATTGCCCGACCCAGCCGATTCGCGACGGTCATCGGCCTTGCTGCCAAGAGCCCAGACCACCACGACCGCTCTTTCTTCGCTGGGCAGGGATCCCTTCTTCGTGGAATCGACGCCGGGTTCCGCTCCGCTCGACTCGGGTTCGGCCGTCGATTCGACGTCCGTTCTCTCGCCGCGCTCTCCGCGCCGGACGACTCCGCGCCCGTCGACTCCGCGTCGAAGATTCGTGCTCGGCACACTGCGCCTAGTCGTACTCGCGGCGGTCGCGATCGGCATGGTCTGGGCGGTGCGCAAGGGGTTGGCCGATCCGGCCGTGCGCGACCTGAAGTGGTCGGACCTCCGCCCCCTTCCGCTCGCCGCCGCCTGTCTCTGGTATGCCGTCGGCACGCTCCCCGGTTGGCTCTATTGGCATCGGATCATGCTCGCCTTCGGGCAGCGGCCGACGCGGTTCGAGTCGCTGCGGGCGTTCATGATCGGGCAGCTCGGCAAGTACGTTCCGGGCAAGGGACTGGTCGTCGCGATCCGCGCCGATGCGGTGCGCAGCGACCGGACATCGGCGGCTTCTGCGGCGGCGGCGGTCTTCATCGAGACGTTGACGCTGATGGCGGTCGGCGCGACGGTCGCCGCATCGATCCTGATCTTTCTGCCGCTCCCTCGCGCTGCCGGCGGCCTCGGGCGCGAGTCGCTGATCGCGCTGGCGTGCCTGCTGATGGCGGTTTCGGGGATTCCGACCTGGCCCCCGCTCTTCCGACGACTGGTGCTGCTGCTGCGAGTCGATCGAGCCGATCCGCAGATCCGCGCGGCGATCGACGGTCTCGACGGCAAGCTGCTGCTGGTCGGATGGGGACTGAACCTGATCGTCTGGGGATGTTGGGGCGCGAGTCTGTATTCGGTCCTGCAGGCGATCCCGGGAGTCGAGCCGACGCTCGACCGAATGCCGCTGCTCGTCGCCTGCGTCGCGCTGGCGATGGTCGCCGGGTTCCTGTCGTTGTTGCCGGGCGGGGTCGGCGTTCGCGAACTGATCATCCTGACGCTGCTGGCGGAGTTCGGAGCGGCCAAGGCGATCGTCGCGGCGGTCCTGCTCCGTCTGAGCTGGCTGCTGTCCGAGTCGGTGATCGCAACTATCCTGTACCCATGGCGACCGGCACGGCGAGACGGCGCCGAGTCGCTCGCCGAATCCGACGCCGACTCGAACTAGGACGTGGCGGCCTCGACCGCCGTATCGTCGCGCCGCGCCGTTCGCGTCGCGTCTCGATCATTCCGGTCGATCGCTCCGGTCGATCACTTCGGAAACGGACCATGAAGTGCTCGGCCGTGATTCCGGTCTTCAACGAGGCGGAGAGTCTGGCGACGCTCCACCGGGAGTTGCGCGAGACCGAAGCGGCGCACCGCATCGAGCTCGAGATCGTCCTGGTCGACGACGGCTCGACCGATCGGAGTTGGGAGGTGATCGAGTCGTTGGCGGCGAACGATCCCGGCGTCGCGGCGATCCGTCTGCGGCGGAACTTCGGCAAGGCGGCGGCGCTGACGGCCGGTTTCCGCGAAGCGTCGGGCGAGATCGTGCTGACGCTCGACGCCGATCTTCAGGATCATCCGAAGGAGATCCCTCGCTTTGTCGCGGCGATCGCCGAAGGGCATGATGTCGTCAGCGGATGGAAGGCGATTCGCCATGACCCGTGGCACAAGACGCTTCCGAGTCGGGTCTTCAATCGCTTGGTCGGACGAGTCACCGGCGTGCGGCTGCACGATCACAATTGCGGCTTCAAGGCGTATCGCCGCGAGGTGCTCGACGAAATCAGTCTGTACGGCGAGCTGCATCGGTTCGTACCGGTGCTGGCCGCGGCGCGAGGGTTTCGTGTCGGCGAAATTCCGGTCGAACATCGCGCCCGTCGCTTCGGCCGTTCGAAGTACGGAATCGAACGGTTTCTCAAGGGGCTGCTCGATCTGCTGACCGTCTTCTTCCTGACCGGATACCGGACGCGGCCGCAGCATCTGCTCGGCGGCGTCGGGCTCCTCTCGTTTTCGCTCGGTGCGGTCGGGATGGCGTACTTGGCGGTCTACTGGCTGCTTCGCGAGTACGGCGGATTCGGCGAGGCTTGGTTGCCCCTGCATCAGCGACCGCTCGTCCTCTACTCGCTCGGAGCGGTGCTGCTCGGTGCGCAGCTCCTGTCGGTCGGCTTTCTGGCCGAGCTCGTCACGGCGCAGCATGCCCGAACGGCCACGAACTACTCGGTGCGGCGACGGATCGCGGTTCGCGGGCCCGCCCGCTCGCCGACCACCGGACCTCCGATCCGCTTCGACGACCTCGAGGATCCGGCCGGCCTGCATCGCGAAACCCCGCACCGCGAAGCTTCCGAGATCGCCGAGCGCGAGCGGTCGGAACGCGGCTCGCACGATTTCGGCCAGGAGTCGACCTGATGAGCGACGAGGGACCGTTCGACGGTGCGATCGCCAACGACGACCGGGCTCGGCGACTCGATCGGATCTGGATTGCCGTCGTCGTCGCGGTCCTGGCCGGGAGAGTCTTCGCGCTCGCGCCGGCCGGCGGCGGTCCGCCGATCTTCTCGGCGAACGACCGGAGTCGCTGCATTAGAATCGTCCGCATGAAGACCGTCCTCGTCACCGGCGCCACCTCCGGCTTCGGCCGCGCCACCGTCGCACGTTTCCACGCCGCCGGCTGGCGCGTGATCGCCACCGGCCGCCGCGCCGAACGCCTCGACGCGCTCGCCGACGCG
>CAZZBI010000002.1:0-13201 GCA_964652385.1 uncultured Pirellulaceae bacterium
GTGGCCGGGCCCACGTAGGCCCGCGTCGTCCCCGACGCGCGGCTGTGCGATGTCGCGTCGTCGAAAAGCCCCGCAGTTCGCTCGGCATCGACATCGCACGCCCCGCGGCTCGGGACGAGCCGGGGCTACACAGGGGGCGGACTCGGTCAGCTGCGACCGGGGTCGGTCGCACGACGGCGAGCCCGAGGTCGGGTTGATCCCGACGCCGTTCAAGCTCCGAGGCTAGTTTCGCACTCCGGCGAAACCCTGCCTCGGCCACGGAGTGGCCGGGCCCACGTAGGCCCGCGTCGTCCCCGACGCGCGGCTGTGCGATGTCGAGTTCCCGAGAAGCAGCGAAGCTCGCTCGTTAGCGCCGTCGGACACCCGCGGCTCGGGACGAGCCGGGGCTACACAGGGGGCGACGTCGATCGCTACGGCGTCTCGGTGGCCAGGGCCTGCTCGAGCGATCCTCCGATCGACAGCCACGCGGTCTGGCCGTCGATGCGGACCAACAGTCGCTCCGGCAAGATGTCGATCACCTCGACTCGCACCAGGTCGAGTTCCAGCGATTGGCCCGAACGAGCCGATCGCGTGCGGCTCTCGTCGCCGACTCGAAACCAACCCTCCGCCTCGCCGTCGCTGCCGTAGGTGATCGCGGTCAACCGAGTGTCGGTCAGCGCCTTGGAGAAGCCTCGCGCGAACGGATTGCGTCGCGCCAAGATCGCAAAGCTCTCCGGAGGCGAGACGTTGCGGTTCCAGGTCAACGTCGACAGATCCGCCTCTCGTTCGCACGCGCCGATCGACAACGCCTCGATCGAAACCGTCAGATCGATCTCCGTTCCGCTCCCGATCGGATTGATCGCCAGCGAGGTGATCTTGTGCAGATGCCCCGCCTGCTCGAAGTCGGCCAGGAACGCCGTCAGGCGAACCAGATCGGTCTTGGCTCGCAGCGTGAAGGGCAAGCGAGTCGCGACCTGGCGCGTTCCGCGGCGCGTTCGGTTCCTCACCTCGACGCCGCGCGCCTGCCCCGGATCGACGGCCGCCTGAGTCATCTGATGTTCGGCGACCAGCGACAGCAACCAAGCCTGATAGGCCGACTGAGCCTTTTCGAGATCGAACGGCAGACTCATCGCCGCGTAGGCATCCAGGCGCCGGACGTCGCGCCGCGCTTCCGCCTGAGTCGTGCCGGCTCGGCGCTCGCGCAGACGGAGACCCTCAAGGCGCGATTCCAGTCGATCGAGCGGCTGTTCGTACCAGGTCCGATACGCCTGGTCGGCGAAGTAGATGCCGCCGACGGCGATCGCTCCGATCAGCAGCAGCAACGTGCGTCGGTTCATCGTTCGCCTCCGTTCGGCTCGGAAGCCTCGTCACTCCCGGCCGGCGCCGGCTCGACGGATGCGGGATCGGTGTCGGTCGGATCGTCGTCAACGTCGACTGCAGCGGCGGACGTCTCGGGCACCTCCGGTTCGTCGGCTGCGTCGCCGGTCGCCAAGGCATCGAACTCCGGCACCGGAGCGACATGACTGGCGATCGTCGCCCGATCGATCGTCACTCGCGTCTCGAACTGCCACGGGTACTCGGTTCCTGTGCCTCGCTCGGCGACTCGCCGACTCGAGACGGTGATCCCCTCCCCTCGCAGTCCTTCCTCGAGTCGCGCGACGGTGGCCGGATCGTCGACCTGCACGCTGAGATCGAAGGTGACCGCATCCGGCGCGGCAAAGGCCGACAGCCGCCGGACCGTCGCCTCCTTGCCGGTCGGCAGCCGCTCGCTGAGCAGCTTCAGTTCTTCGAGCCAGTTCACCTCGTCCTGTCGCCACGCATCGACGATCCGCGCCTCGTCCGCCTTCTCGGCCTGCTTGTCGGCGAGCTTCGACTTCTTCTCGACCGACGCCGTCAGCGTGTCGACTTCGCTCTGCAGTGCGGCGACGTCCTGCGACAGGTACCAGCCGACGACTCCGAGCGCGACGACCGCCAGCGCGGCGATCGGACCGTAGCGCCGGAGCGGGCCGACCGGTTTCGGAGGGGACTTGGGATGCGCGACGTCGACCGGCAGTCGTCGTTCCAGATACAGACGCCCCGCACCGACCAGCGGCGCGAAGCCGTGCACGTCCTCGGAACGTTCGGGAGTTCCCGGTGCCCCGAGCGGATCGACGAAGGTGACGTCGTCGCGAAAGCGCCCGATGAGCGGGCCGGTCAGCTCCGAGATCCGTTGTCGATCGCCGAAGACGATCAGATGCGGCTCGTCGGCCGACGGCGCACCGGTCAGCGTCAGACTCCGTTGGATCTCGCTCCAGACCTGATCGCCGATCACCGCCCGCTCTTCGCTCCCCAAGCGGACCGTCCGCTGCCGTTCGGGGTGACCGTCATGGAGAACGATCCACTCCACTTCGCCGTCCAGAACCGACAGCGCGACGGCGGATCGCCAACGCTCGGCGAGCGAACGGTTGATGAGGCCGAGGGAGCCGAGACCGCGCGGAACGATCGCCGCCAGTCGCCAGCGCGCGGCATCGGCGGCACTGCGCAGCGCGACCACCGTCTCGTCGGCCGCCGCAAAGGCGGTGACGGCGCGAGGGGCATCAGGGGCGGTGGTCGCGACCAGAAAGTCGACATGCGGGGGCGGATCGGCGTCCAGTCGCTCTTCGATCTGAGCTCGCACCAATCCCGGGAGTTCGGCGTCGTCGGCCGGAGGGAGCGCCAGGTCGATCGCCTCGAGTTCGGCGCGCGACAGGACCGCGATCGCCTCGCCGACGCGGAACGGACGCCCCGCCAACAGTTCCGCGACCTGAGCGATCGGCGAACGATCGGTCGATCGTTCCGAGCGGCCGGTCTCGAGGACCGCGATACTCTCCCCTCGCTTCTGCAGCACGGCGAACGAGACGAAGCGGCGGTCCCAGCCGATCACCGCGACGGGGCGCGTCTCGGACTTGCCTTGCGCTCGTCCCACCAGACCGCGTGCGCCGTCGAGCGCTCGGTTGAGCGAGGGGAGCGAGCGCAACGGATCGAAACGGCGCAAGGAATTCATCGGCGCGACTCGGTTGGGGAGAGCGGATCGTCGGACGTCTCGCCGCGGAGTTCCGCTGCCGAGAAGCCGCGACCCCAGGCGTGCCAGGTCTTCATCGAGACGACTCGCGCCGGGCGCGAGGTCGCATCGAACAGCACGTCGAAGCGGTAGGTCGGCGACATGTCGTCTCGGAACCCGATCACTTGAGCCGAAGCGACATCCCCGCCGAGGGTCAGGTAGGGACGGACCCGCGCCATTGTAGTCGCATCGACGAGCCCTTCCGCCCAAATCCAGCCGACCGAACGCCTCGTCCCGCCCCCGGAATCGGGGCGCGAGCGGGCCTCGACGATCCGCTCGACCGTCTCGGCGTCCCAACCCGGGATCGCACGCAGCACTTCGAGTGGCGCATCGCTCAGCGAGATCCTCCCTTCGATCACCTCTCCCGGTTCGACCGTCACCTGATCGAGCAACTTCTCGACCACTTCGGGCAGGTTCGGACCATCCGATCGGAAAGGACTCGCGATCGTCACCCCTTCGCTGCCGAGCGTGCCGGGAGGCAGGGTGACCGCGGAGTCGACGAGGGCGAGCGGATCGTCGATCGGCACCGGCAGCGGGCGCGTCGCCGACGGACTCCAGGCCGCAAACGACGGATCGGTCGCCGGCAGTGTCGATGCCGACGCGCTGCCGGAGGGCGCAGGTCCGAAGGTCCGATAGGCGAGCAGGTAGGCGATCTCGTCTTCGGTCCAGACGGACCGCAGCGCATCGGCCAGCTTCGTCGCGTCGGGCTCGTCCAGGCGAATGCGCGGCGAGCCGTCGAAGCGTTCATTCCGCTCCGCCGCCACCGCCGTCAGCCGTTCGCGAGGGGCTCGAAACGAGGTTGTCGAGCGATCGGAGGCGAGACCGTTCGACTCGATCGATCGGGAATCGAGCCGCGTCGGGGGACCGAGGCGTTCGGCTCCGAGTACGTCGCTTCCTTGTTCGTTCCCGAGCGAGGTCGGTCGAGGCGGTGCGGCTTCCCACGGATCGAGACGATGGTTGCGATCGAGATCCCCTCCCCACCACGCCGTATTGCCGAACGAGTCGATCAGGCGGCGCATCCGTTGCGGATCGCGAGCGACCAGGGCGCGAAGCGGTGAACTCGCGGTCGGGGAACTCGAGGCGGCGGTCGCTCCGTCGGCCGACCGGATTCGGTTCGACGACAACGCGTCGTTCGGAAGAGCGGCCTCGAGATCGAGCGAGGCGAGTACCGCTTCGATCGCCACGCGATCTTCGCCGAAGATCGACTCGAGGGCGCGCAGTGCCGAACCCGGTTCGGTTCGCTCCCAGATCGGCAGCCAGCGAACGTCGAGCTTGCTCGATTCGTCGGTCACGCCGAACGTCGGCAGTGCGACGTCGCCCGGTCGCGACGCGATCTCGGCCGAACGCGAGGCAAGGTTCGTTGCGCCGGAGTCGCTCCCCGCGACTCGCCCCGCAACGACGGAGAAGCTCCATTCCGCGATCGCTTCCGCGTTCCCTGACGCGACCGCTCGCGAGGCGGCGAGATCGAGTTCGAGCGGGATCGCGCGAAAGGGAGGGCTCCGGCGAGTCGGATCGTTGCCGGTAGCGGATGAATCGGCGAGTCGGGCCGCGTCGGGGAGTTCGAGCCAACGGGCCGTCGCCTGAACCCCGGAGAGCGCCGCGGCGCGCGCCTGGTCCGCTTCCATGCCGAACCGGGCGGTTCGGTACTCGGTCCGCATCACGTACAGGAATCCGTAGGCGGCCAAGGCGAGAATGACGACGACGACCATCACCACGACCAGCGCGGTGCCGCGCCGTCCGGGCCGACGGCGAACGATCCGATAGCTTTCGGACTCGCGATGGGCCGCGGCACTCATGGAAGGCCCTCCGCTCGCATCGCGTTCGTCGTCGCACGGTCACCGAGCGGCGTTGCCGATTCGTCCGTCGGCAAAGGGTCCGTCTCGGATCGGATCAGCAGCAGGACCCACCGGACGGTCGTTTCGCGATCGATCGATTCGGTCTCCGGCAGTTCGACTTCGTCCGCCGAACCGATCTCTCCGAACGGATCGTTCGCCGCTGCACCGTCGAATTGATCGGCGGCCGTTCGATCCTCCAACGACAAGTCCGAGGTCGACGCTCCGGTCGATCGATCGATCGGCGTTCGGGCGCCATCGACCGACGGACGATTCGGATCGATCGGATCGAAGGTCAGTTCGATCGCGCGCGGCAGCCTTCCTCGCGCCGCGCCGTTCCAGCTGCGATACCAACCGGTCCCGTCCGAATACCGAAAGCGAGCGTTCGCGATCCCGTCGGCGGTCAGCGTCCGAGAGACCAGCGAGCCGACCGCCAGATCGGCCACACCGGAGTTCGTCGTCGGAGCGGTCCGATACAGATCCGATGCGTCGAGGATCGCGTTCGGATCGACCTGGTTCGCGACCGGACCGGCGGAACGGGTGATCGAGATCGTCGGGGTGCGCGGAGTCAGCGTGCGTTGCAGTCGCCGACCGAAACCAGGGAACTCCGGATCGGAAGCAAGGCGATACTCGAGGTCAGCCTCGATCGGCTCGCGGCGCTCGGAACCGAATGAACGGCCGAGTGGCGGGGTGTCGATAGAATCGCGAGCGGAAGAGGCGAGCGAGTCGAGCGGCGAGGCGAGCGAGGTCGTGTCGGTATCGCGATCACGATCGAGATCCGACGGAGCGACAAGCGACTCGAGCCAGACGCCGGCATCGTCGTCGAGCTCGATACGACATCGGAAGCCGAGCGACGTCCCGTCGAAGACGAGATCGGAACGACGCGGACTCGGTCGACGATCCAGCGGAGCGAAGTCGCCGAAGCCGAGCGGCGACGACGCCTCGGACGTCTCGCTCTCGGCCGATGACGGCGACGACGAGGAAGACGAGCGGAGCGGCGGCGTCGAGTCGCTCCCGGCGACCAGTCGCTGAAGATCTTCTTCCAGCTGACGACGGACCGTCCGCAGTGTCCGCATCTCGATCGCGGTCCGTTGCGCGGTCGCTTCGGCTCGTCCGAACGTACTCATCAGTCCGGCGATCAAGCCGATCAGCACCGCCAGGAGCGCCAGTGCGATCAGCACCTCGATCAGGGTGTGACCGAATCGCAGGCCGCCGTTCACCCAGCCTCGTCCCCGGACCGCACGCGACCTGCTGGCCCCGGGCTCTCCGAGCCGGAGGTCGGTTTCACACAGCCGCCGAACGATCTTCGAGGCGCCCCCCCGATCGCTGTTCGACCCAATTCGTTCACGAATCGAGTCACTCCGGTCGTTCCGCATCATCGGCCGACTCCGCTCGCCCCGACCGCCGCGCGGGAACCGTTCGCCTGGTTCGACGGCTGCGCCGTCCAGCGGACCAATCGCGCGACGCCGCGTCCCGAGGCGCCAGCGCCGGCGGACGACCAGGCATCGGCCCCCTCACCGTCGGCTCGCTTCGCCTCGGCGATCAGACGGAGCATGCCGTACTCGGGAACCGGTTCGATCCTCAGTCGCCACGCCCAGGTCTCGTCGCCGACGATCGTCCCTTCCTGTTCCGCGGGATCGAACCTGCCGAGAGCGATCGTCTCGTCGATCACCGACGCGACGACTCCCGCACCGATCGTGCGCGTCCGCGCTTCGACACCGGCACGCGAGCCGGTCGCGATCATCCCGGCCAGGACCATGGCGGCGCCGGCGAGAATCGCCGTAGCGATCAGGACTTCGAGCAGCGAATAGCCGCTGCGTCGGCGACTCATCGAATCGCTCCCGATCGCTCGATCGGCGCCCGCGAACGCGTCGTCGGAGCGAGCTCGGAATCTCCGATCGACGACGCTTCCTCGCCGACCGGCGGATCCGCGCGGCGACGATCCGGGCCGATCTCGATCGCGCCGGTCCAGCCGTCGATCGAGACGGTCAGCTCCCGACGACTGTTCGGATCGAACAGGACGAACTCGGTCGCCGGAGTCTGACCATGGGGGAGGAACCAGACCCAACCTGCGGTCGGTTCGGGGAGCTCGCTCTCCTGATTCGAATCGAACTCGTTCCTCGGAGACGACCGTTCGTCCGATGCTGCGAGATCGGCGAATCCCGCCGACGCCCCCCCGCCGATCATGTCGCGGCTCGACGCGCCACCGACGTCGAGACCGCCGCTCTCACGAGGACCGAACGATCGATCGAACGGGTCGGCCGGCGGCGCGATCGATTCGCTCGGCGCCCGGACGGCGATGATGCGGACCTCGGCGCCCAGCCGTCGGGGAGGCGGTACGTTCGAGGCGGCGGTCGACGCCGCGGTCCCGTTCGCTCCGAGGTTCGATCGAATGGCGCCGTCCGTCGGTTCGGCATCGAGCTCGGACTCGTCCGTCATTTCGGACTCGCTCTCGGCGGTTCGACTCGACGAGCCGCCCTCGAGGTCGGGGTTCGAGCCGTCGGCAAGGGGAGCCCGCGTCCGATCGGGGCGATCGACGATCCGATGCCAGCGATCGAACCGGAGCGTCCGGCCGTCCGGTTCGATCCGCAGCAGCACCGGCTCGCCGCTCTCGAGCGCCAGTCGTCGGGCATCGGCGAGCGCGTCGCGCAGCAGGCTCCCCGACTCGCGCAGATCGGTCGAGGCCAACGAGCGACCGATCGCCGGCCAGACGATCGCCAGAATGCCGACCATCAGGACGAGGACCAGAAGGATCTCGAGGAGCGAGAAGCCGGCGCGGCGCACGATCAGTTCTCGCTCGAACCGCCCGAGCCGCCGGTCGATTCCTCTTCGTCCGACGATTCGCCGTCGCGACTGCGGTTGGCGATGTCGTCATCGGTATCCGGTTCGCCGTCGGGACCGTTCGAGAAGATCCGCGGCTTGTTCTCGCCCCCTTCTTCGGCCGCTTCGTTCTCGTAGCCGTATTCGTTCCCCCACGGATCGAGCGGCAGCTTCTTCTCGTCCAGATACGGCCCCGACCAGTTGCGAGCCGCTCGCTCATCGTCCGGCGCCTCGAGCAGCGCGGCGAGGCCGGTCTCGCTGTCGGGGTAGTTCTTCATGTCGACGTAGTACATCTCGAGCGCCGATTCGATGTTGCCGATCTGCGCCTGAGCCGTACGGATGTCGGCCTTCTTCTGCGATCCGAGCAGGCGGGGGCCGACGATGGCCAGCAGGCCGACGAGGATGATCAGCACGATCATCAGTTCGAGCAGGGTCAGACCGCGACGGGTGACGCGACGTCTCATGAGACTTCTCCTGGGTTCCGGTAGGGCGGCGGGCGACCGAGGGGTCAGCCGACCGACGAGTTGAGATCGAAGACGGGGAGCAGGACGCCGACGATGACGAACATCACCATGCCGCCGATCAGGACGAGCATCAGCGGTTCGATCATCCGGACCATCACCTCGAGCTTCCGCTCGATGCGCTGATCCATCCGGTCGGCGATCCTGACGAGGACCTGATCGAGCGTGTTCGATTCTTCGGCGATGCGAATCATCGCCATCACCTGCTTCGGAATCAGCCCGCTCTGCGACAGCGGTCGCGACAGCGAATCGCCGGCGGTGACGTTGTCGGCCGATGCCGAGACGACCTGTTCGAGCAGCAGGTTGCCGGTCGATTGGCCGCTGATCCGTAGTGCGCGCAGCAGCGGCACGCCGTTGCGGAGCAGCGTGCCGAGCACGCGGCACAATCGCGAGACGGCGGCATCGTGGAAGATCGAACCGAACAGCGGAAGCTTCAGCTTCCAACGGTCGACCAGCGCCCGGCCGCGCTCCGTCGCGGCGCCGCGACGGAGCAGCACGACCGCTCCGATCGACGCCAGTCCGAACGCCCAGCCCCACCGCATCAACCCATGACTGATCGCCAGCAGCAGCACGGTGATCAGCGGCAGTCCGTTCCCGCCTTGAGTCAGCCGATCGAAGAAGGGCTGGAACTTCGGCACGAGGAAGATGATCAGCCCGGCGGTGATCGTGGTGCCGACGACTCCCAGGATGATCGGATAGGTGAGCGAGCCGACGATCTTGGCTCGCAGCTCGTCCTGCTTTCGCAGAAAGGCGGCGGTCCGCTCGAGCGCTTCCTCGAGGAAGGCCCCCTCGAGTCCTGCGCGGACCATGCTGAGCGTCAGCTCCGAGAAGACGTCCGGCTCGCGCGCCATCGCCTCGTCGAGATTCGCCCCTTCGGCGACCGCGTCATGCACGCTCCGGAGCGCCTCGGCCAATCGCGGCTGGACCGACGCCTCGGCCAGCGACGAGAGCGCTTCGAGCAGCGGGACGCCGTTGGTCAACAGGTCGGCCATCTGCGTGCAGAGATCGGCGATCGCCTCCTTGCCGACTCGATTCGCCCACGGCAGACGGATCGCCGCGCCGCGGACCGCCGGAGTCGCATCCTCGACGGTGACCGGGAAGAGCGAGCGGCGGCGGAGCTGCTGGAGCGCATCGCGACGCGTCGCCGCCGAGATGACTCCCTGCGAGCGTTCGCCGCTGGTCGATTTGGCGACGTAGGCGAAGTCGGGCATGACCGGATCCGCGGATCGTCGTCCGATCGTCCGTGAGGTCCTCGACGCAGCTTCCTTGCCGCATCGCACAAGTCGCATCGCACGAATTCGAATCGCGCCTCGGATGACGCGACGGAATCGAGGATCGATGGGGCCGAGCGAGACGTTCCTCGGACCGATCGACATCGACTCGGCGAATCTCAGTCCGCCTTGGTGACGCGCAGCACCTCGTCGACGGTCGTCGAGCCGGCCAGGCACTTGGCCCAGCCGTCTTCGCGCAGCGTCCGCATGCCGGCGCGTCGAGCCGCGTCCTTGATCTCGTTCGAGGGGGCCCGGCGACTGGCGAGCTGCCGCACCTCGTCGTTGGCGGTCAGCAGTTCGTAGATTCCCATCCGGCCTCGGTAACCGGTGCCGCGACAGGCATCGCAGCCGACGTTGCGCATCAGACGCCCTCCCCGCTCGGCCAACAGTGCGAACGGAAAATCGGCCGGCAGTTCGATCGGGTTCGGCTCGTACGACTCGCGGCATTCGGCGCACAGCCGCCGGACCAGACGCTGCGCCATGATCCCTTCGACGGTGCTCGACACCAGGAACGGTTCGACTCCCATGTCGCACAACCGCATGAAGGCGCCGGCCGCGTCGTTGGTGTGGAGCGTGCTGAAGACCAAGTGCCCGGTGAGCGACGCCTGTGTCGCGTTCTCGGCCGTCTCGAGATCGCGGATTTCACCGACGAGCACGACATCCGGATCGTGACGCAGGATCGCTCGCAGACAGGCGGCGAACGTCAGGCCGACCTTGTGCTGCACCTGGATCTGATTGATCCCCTCGAGCTGGTACTCGATCGGATCCTCGGTCGTGATGATCTTCGTGTCTTCGCTCTTGATCTCGGCCAACGCGCTGTAGAGCGTCGTCGTCTTGCCGCTTCCGGTCGGACCGGTGACCAGGATGATCCCGTGCGGCAGTCGGATCAGCTGCTGGAAGCGATCGTAGACGTCGTCCGACATGCCGATCCCCTTCAGCGAGAAGGCGAGATTGGCCTTGTCGAGCACGCGCATCACCACCCCTTCGCCGTGGAGCATCGGGATGATCGAGACGCGGATGTCGATCTCGCGCCCCGAGACGCGGAGCTTGATCCGTCCGTCCTGCGGAATCCGCTTCTCGGCGATGTTCAGCTTCGCCATGATCTTCAGGCGGCTGACGATCGCGGCGCGGAAGTGATTCATCTCGGGCGGAGTCGGCTGGCGTTGCAGCACGCCGTCGATCCGGTAACGGAGCTTCAGCCCCGACTCCTGCGCCTCGACGTGAATGTCGCTCGCTCGGCTTTCGATCGCCTCCGACAGGATCTCGTTCACCAGTCGGACGACCGACGCCTGCTGAGCCTGTTCGGCATCCTCGGATCCGTCGAGCGTCAGCTCCTCGAGCATCTCGACGTCGCCGTTCTGCTGCCGCAGCGCGATCAGCCCGTCGACCGTCTCGGCGCCGACTCCCAGGAACTTCTTCGTCAGTCGCTGGACCAGCTCGTCCGAAGCGAGAATCGGCGTGATCTCGCATTCGACGGCGGTCGCGATCGTATCGATCGCGTTGAAGTCGAACGGGTCGGTCACCGCCAGACGCAGCCGCCCTTCGCTCCGTTCGAGCGGAAAGACCTCGAAACGGTGGATCAGCTTCAGCGGAAAGCCCTCGAGCGCTTCGGGCTGGACCGGCGTCTCGTCCCCCTCGAGGTGTTCGAGTCCGAGCGAGGCGGCGACGCGAGCCATCAGTTCGCGGCCGGAACCGAGGTCGAACTCGTCCGACAGCTCGTCCCAGCCTCGGCCCGCTCGACGTTCGTCGGCGACGCGTCGCAGCGTCGACGACTCCATCGTGGCGACGGAAGGGTTGTTCGTGATCATGCGCAGCTCCGCGAATCCGTTCGACGGCAAGAGGTCGGAATCAGGGGCGGGACGGGATCGGCGACCGAAATCCGTTCTCGGAACGCGATCGAAGTCGGCGGGAGAGGTGTTCAGGCGGGAGGGGATCGGGGCGGACCGCCTGCACGCCAGGACGCAGCAGGCGCGAACCGATTCGGGAACCGTTCGTCCGAGTCACCGCATCCTGATGCGACGCTCAGGTCGCGATGCAGCGTCTGCGGACGACCGTCGGCGGGTGGGATAACGAAGGAAGGCGGGATCGAGGCGGGATGGCCGACGGCCGATTCGACCCGGAAAGTCTAGTCGGCACGCCCCGCAGGGTCAACGCAAGTTGCCTCCCTTCGGGGGAGTGCCGGAGGTCGGTTTCGGAGTGTTCGAGCGGCGCCGCAGGGCCCGCGGAGTCGTCCGAATCGGCGCGGGGAGTCGGAGATCGTTCGACCGCCGGGCTGAGTGTCGGAGCGATCGACCGGCCGGCCGCGCCCGCTCAGCGTCGACGCGAACGCATCAGCTGCCGGATCGCTTCGTCCATTCGCTCGCCGTTGGTCCCCTCCAGACGAATCACGTCGACTCGGGTCCCCCGCGCCGCGACCTCCGGGTCGTCGAGCTTGGCGAGGAACGCCTTGAGGTCCGCGACCACCTCGTCGGGACCGCGGACGATCAGCGAACTCGAATCCTCGTCCCCTTCGACCGTCAGCAGCGGCGCGGACGCGGCGGCGTTGACCTGTTGCAGGACCGTCGCGATCTCGGGAGAGACCCCTTCGGGAATCGGAATCGCGCGTCGCCCGCCGCCGCTGGAAAGCTGCGAGCGGTAGACCGTCTGGACGATCCGCAGCGCCCGTTCGACGCCGACATGCCGCAGCGGAATCAGCTCCGGGGCCGGACTCTTCAGGTTCAGCATCAGCTCGTCCGAATCCATCACCGCGATCAGCTCCTCGATCGTCTCGCGCTCCAGGCGTCCTGCATGAACGATCAGCGCGTTGATCCGGTCGTCGGCGACGATCGAGACGCGGCCGAGCGACGTTCCGCCGCGCCCCGTCTGAGCGACGCGGCGGTACAGGTCATTGAGCGTCTCGGCGACGTCATCGGCGCCGACGTTCTTGAGCAGGTGGACCGAGAAGCTGCCGATCGTCGCGACCGCCGAACCTCGTTCGAGCGCCGCCTGCAGCAGCGTCTCGAACTGATCGAGCGCCTCGAGATCGTCCGAGGCCAAGGTCCAACGATCGATCCCGAGGATGACGACGATCGGCGCGGCAGGACTCTCTTGCGGCGATGCGGCACCGACTCCGTCGTCGTGCGACGATTCGTTGCGAGCGGCCGGTACCTGCCCCTCGTCGAGCGACTTGGAAGCCTTCTCGGGAGTCGCCGTCCGCTTGTCGTCGTCGGGACCGAGCACCTCGATCGGATTCGATCGGACTTCGGGCCAGATCTCGCGCACGCGTCGCAGCGCCTCGTCCAGTCGCGCCGAAGCGGGGAGCGAGCGGACGCGACCGCGCCCCTGTCCGGATACGTTGCCGGTCGTTCCCCCGGCCTCGGTCGACTCGCCCAGTCGCGCAAGCAGCTCGCGGACCCGCTCCAACTGCCGCGCTTCGCCGCGGACCAGCAACTGCCCCGAGGTCGAGTCGATCGTGACGGTCGGCTGTTGCGAGAACGGTTCGTCCGAGAAGAGGTCGTCGATCGTGCCGGCGACGACACTCGGGTCGTTCCGCAGGATCGTGAAGATCGCGATCTCGCGCGACGGCGGATCGAATTGCCGGATCGTCTCGCCGACCCGTTCCAGCTGCTCGTCGTCACCGACGATGACCAGCCGTCCGTTCTCGTCGTCATAGTCGACGTCGACCGCCGGGCGAGCGTCGACGAAGAGCGCCTCGACCGC
>CAZZBI010000002.1:13211-49891 GCA_964652385.1 uncultured Pirellulaceae bacterium
CCGTCGACTCCCGACAGCGGGAAGGTCTGGAGTCGACGTCGGCGCGCGTCGACCCGCGGGCGATCGATCTGGCGGATCATCTGGTCGATCGTCTCGTGCTCCTCGGGCCGAGCCACGACGAACAGGGTCGACGTCGGGGCATCGAAGCCGATGCCGAGCGAGCGACTGCGCGGCATCGCGTCACCGAGCGCCTCGGCCGCCGCTTCGGCCGCGGCATGTTCGAGCGGATAAGCCCGAAAGCTCGGTTCGCGTCCGGGGAGCTTCTTCAGCTCGTCGAGCACCCCGGTCACCTGCGCATGAGCCGATTCGTCGGCGGTCACCAGCAGCAGCCCGGCTTCCGAATCGCTGACGATCGACGCGCCGGGAAGCAGCGGCGAGAGGGCCGAGCGGATCGAATCGGGGTCGCGATCGCCGACCGAATAGGGACGCGTGATCCGATTCCCGTCGGTCCCTTCCTCGATCTGCCGCACGACCGAATCGATCCGTTCGAGATCGTCGGTCGTGGCGGTGACGATCAGCGAGTTCGTCGGACCGTCGGCCGCGATCGTCGCCTCGGGGGCGAGCGACTGGAGGCCGTTCTCGATGTCGCCGGCGTCGGCTCGCTGCAGCAGAAAGACGCGCGTTTCGCGCCCCGACTGGCTGCCGAGCCGTTCGTACTGTTCGATCACCGCCGCGATCTTGGCATGGTCCTTCTCGCCGGCGGTCGCGACGATCAGATCGAGTTCCCGATCGCCGAAGACGGTCGCTTCGGGAAGCATCTCGGAGAGGCTGAATCCGAGGCCGCGAGCGCTCCCCTGCGAGATCCGATAGATCTTCGTCGTCCGTTCGCCCGACAGCGGCGGGACGTCGAACTGCTTCAGGAACTCGGCGACTCGTTCCAGCTCGTCCGGTTCGGCGGTCACCGCCACCTGACGGCTCGTCGGATCGGCGGCGACGATCCGTTGCGGAAGCATGGCGCGGAGAACGGTCGCGGCGGCCGTCGGATCGGCATGTTCGAGGGGAAAGGGGCGCGAGACGAGCGAGTCGGTACCGCTCAGCTCGTCGACCGTCCGCTCGATCTGCGCGGCGAAGGTCGACAGCGCTGCTTCGTCGGCTCCCGAGATCACGACGCTCGGGACTCCGGGGATCGGCCGCAACTGCAGTCCGGCGGGAATCGTCCCCTCGAGCGCCGCCGCGACGGTGGTCGAGGCGAGGGTGGCCGTCCGCCACGAGACGACGCGCGCGGTCGCCTGGCCCGCTTCCAGTCCGAGCTCGGCCAGCTGCGCGACGATCTCGTCCACGCGAACATGTTCCTCGTCGGTTCCGAACGCGACCAGTTCGTCGGCTCGCGGCGAGGGAACGATCTCGAGTTCGTCGAGCGTCTGCTCCAGCACCTCGATCAAGCGGGCACGATCGACCGAACCGAGCGGATGTCGGGCCAGTCGGCGTTCGGCCGGCGCGGGAACCTGCGCCTCGAGATCTCGGATCGCGGCGGCGAGCGACATCTGTTGCGCTTCGGTCCCCCACGCGACGATCGAACGCGGGTCGCTGCTCGTCACCCAGCGGATCGTCGGCTCGTCGACCGTCAGGCCGGCGACGACCGTCCCTTTCAGATCCTCGCGGACCGCGTGCGAGCGGAGGACCGGAACGCTGCCGCGAGCGTCGAGTTCCGCCATCGAGGTGACCCATTCGCCGAGGATCGCGTGTCCCGCCTGCAGGTCGAAGACGACGACCGACGTCGTGCCGGATCCCGACACGATTGTCGCGGTCGGCCTCAGCCGGGCGAGCAGCGTCGGAAACGACGCTGCCTGAGAACGCGGGATCTCGTAGGTCCGCAACGACATGTCGTCGGTGCCGCTCGTCTCGCGCTCGATTCCCTGCAGCGCCTGATCGATCGCCGCATGCTCCTCGTCGGTCCCCCAGACCGCGACCGGTCCGGTCGGCGCGACCGGAGTCGCCGTGGCGCCGGGAGCGACTCGCCCCAAGAGCGTCTCGAACGCCGCTGCCGTCATCGTCCCCAGGCGATAGGCGCGCATCGTGCGTCCCTCGAGCCCCGGCTCTCCCGAGACGACTTGCTCGAGAAACTCCCGGACCCGTTCCTGTTCCGCAGCGGGACCGAACGCGACGATTCTCTCGCCGCGGTCATCCAGCGAAACGCGAACGGCCGGAAAGAGCACCGTCAGGCCGACGACGAGCTTCGGGCCTCGTTCGCGAGCGATCGTCCGGTCGGTCGAGATGTCATGAATGCGGAGTTCCAGTCGATCCTGAGCGACCGAACCGAGCTGCGTCAGCGCCGACTCGATCTTCTTCTGCTCCTCGTCGGTTCCCCAAGCCGAAACGGTGCGCGACGTCGGATCGACACTCAGCAGCGCCCCCGGAGCGATCTGGCGGAGAATCGTCGGCAGCGAGGTCAGATCGCCGGCAGCGACCGGGTGCACCTTCAACGAGCGGTTCCCCGTCGCCTGGTCTCCGGCGAGCATGTCGAGCGTCGCCGACAGCTCTTCATGCTGGAGCGGCGTCGCGAACGCCAGCAGCCGTCCGGCATTCGTGTCGATCGACAGACGGACCGTCGGCCAGAGCGGCTGGAGCATCGGCAACACCGTCGCGCCGCTGAGCCCGCCCAGGTCGTAGCCGCGCAGCTCCGGCTCGCCGACCGATCCCTCAGGGCGATCGATCTGCTGCAGCGCCGCCTTGAGCCGCGCGTGCTTGGCGAGCGTCGTGACGGCGACGATCTGTCGCCCGGCGACGTCGACGACGAACTCCGAATCGCCGACCAGTCGCTGCAGCAACGGTGCGAGGGTCGTCGGATCGGCATGCTCGACCGGATAGGCGATCAGCACCGACTCGTCCTCGTCGGGGAGTTCGGTCGCCAGTCGCTCGAGGAACGTCGCCAGCCGTTCGAGTTCGTCGGAGGTCGCCGAGACGAGCAGCCGCTCGTCGTCGGGCGACGACAGAAGTTCGGCTGCCGGAAGGTTGCGAGTCACCCAGGCGGTCGCCAGCGCCCGACGCCGCGGGTCGATCGGGAACGACCGAAGTTCGCGATCGGGGCGCTCCGTCGCCTCGGTCGAAAGGCGTTCGATCCATTCGGCGACCGCATCGTGAGTCGCGGCGTCGGCGACGATCGTCAGCTCTCCCGACGTCTCGCTCGGGACGATCGTCATGCCGCGGAACTCGTCGGGGAGCGCGGTGGTGACCGAGCGGAAGCGGGCCAGCACCGCGTCGGCGGCACGATACGTCCGATAGCTTCGCTCGGTCGGCACGATCGCCGTGGCGCTCCATGATTCGATCAGCTTCGCCAGTCGATCCTGATCGGCGGCGGGGCCGGTGACGACGATCGCCGTACCGGAAGGATCGAGCGTCGCCGTCACCGCCGGTACGAGTGCGGCCAGGCGTGCCAGGTCGGCGGCGACCAGACCGTCAGGAGCCGGTAGGCGTCGCACGAGCGGCTGATTCTCGCGTTCCATCGTCTCGAGCGTCCCGATCAGCTCGACGATCCGCTGTTGATCGGTCGGCGAAGCTTCGGCGATCAGACGCCCTCCCGCGACATCCGGAACCAGACGGGCCGACGGCAGAAGTTCTTCGAGCAGCGCTGCGACCGAAGCGACCTGGGCCGACGGAAGGCGGTGGACCTGCAGCGCACGATCGCCGCCGGTCGCGACACCGCCGCCGAGCTGCTTCAGGCCGAGCGGCTGGAGCAGCTTGGCGACCTGCTCCAGCGTCGCATCGTCCCCCGAGATCATCAGATGCGTGCCGGCGGTATCGAGCGTCGCCGTCGCTCCCGGAACGGCCGACGCGACCTGATCGCGCACCGCCAGCCCGGCCGCCGCGTCGACCTCGTACACCGCGAGCCGCGAGGTGCCTCGTTCCGACTGCTTCGCGATCATCTGCTCGAGGAAGCTCGCGATCGCCGCTTGCCGATCGGGGATGACGAACGCGTTGAGCACGTTCGTCTTGGCGTCGACCGTCAGCCCCTCGTCGCCGATCAGCTTGCCGATCGTCTCGAGCGTCGCTGCCGGATCGAGACTGCCGATCGAGTAGGTGGCGAAGACCGGCTTCGGCGGCGGCGGCGGATCGGGGCGGCGCGGCGGCGGGCCGGGGACCGAAGCGATCAGCACGTTGATCGTCTCCATCTTGCCCGCCGCTTCGACCACGATCAGCTTGCGGCTCTGCGGCAACGGAACCGCACGTCCGAACGCGCCGAGATACGGAGTCACCTCGGCGAGCACCGCATCCATTGCCCGATCGCCGACCGAGAACTCGACCGCCACCATCTCGAACCGTCCTCGCTCGGCCAGCTCCTCGAGCTTGACCCGAGGGATCAGTTCGAGCGGAATCGAGTCGCTGACGCGCAGCACGAGCAGCATCTTCTCGCGCCGAACGAGCGTAAAGCCGCGGGTCAGCAGGACGCCGTTGAGCAGATCGATCGCTTCGGCCGGCGAGTAGCTCCGCAGATCCGAGTAGGTGAAGGTCCCGGGGGGGACTTCGTCCATGACGAGCGACGAATCGGCCTGCCGCGCGAACCACTCCAGCACGTCGGTCCACGGCTGGTCGCGAAAGTTGAACCGCAGCGGTTCGGCGCTCGGCTGGCCGGCGAAGCGATTCCACTGCTCGTCGCTGAGCAGGGCGCGAGCCGCCTGCTGAAAGCGGGCCGTGATCGCCTGGCGATCATCCGGAGTCGCGGCGACTTCGGTCGCGCGCTGCTGGATCAGTCGCTGAAGCGCGGCTCGCTGCTCGTCGTCCAATCCGACTCGCTCGGCGACCTCGGGGTGAGCCAGACGGGCGAGATCCTGCGCGACGAGACTCGCGCCGCTCGAACCGAAGACCGACACGGTCACGACGGCCAGCAGGAGCGACGCGAATCGCCGCCTGGCGGTGACGGCGCACGGAAGGAGCGAGCGGATCGGACCGATCCGGCGAAGAGTGCGGCGAGACATGCGTGGAGGGCTCCGGCGACGCTTCCGCCGAGCGGCCGCCCGAGGCGCGGCCGATGACGAGGGACGTCGAGGAATCGAAGACGCGCCGGCAGGATTCGCTCTGCTGGGTCGGCAGAGGGGCGCGTCGAGGTGGGACGACGGTGGCGGCCGCCGGTGCTCGTTGCGGAGCGGAGCCGGACCGGTTCCCGTCGACGGGACAGCCTAGTCGGAGCCCGAACGACGGTAAAGTCGCGGCTCGCCACGCCGGGGGGGCGATGTTGACGCAGCAGAATTCGGCCGCATGTCCCACGAGACGCTTCTTGCTGGCGGCTCAGGGGGTCGTCGCTTCGACGTGCCACGGCTCGCTGGACATCGGTCGGTGCAGACCGAACGACTTCAGGTAATTGTCGAGCGTCCCTGCTCCCGCTGCCTGGAGTTTGGATTCCAGTTGCGTCAGTTCCGTTCGACCGAGGTCGGCCGCCGCACCGGCGATGTGATTCGAACGAGTCCCGCCGCAACGGCAAGGTTCGGCACAGCCGGTGTAACCCGGGGCGACCATGGCACTATTCGGATCCGAAGGCCGGTCCTTCGGCGTCGCGACTCCGGCCGACTTCAGGATCTCCTTGGCACGTGCGATCGTCTTGTCCTTGTCCGGCGCAGCGGTCGGGCTCCAGACGGTCCCTTGCTTTACCGGCATGCCGCCGGTCGCCGTTCTGAGAAAGTCGTTCGACGAGACGTGTTGCCAGACGAGCGTCGCGGAGCTCAAGTGCGACCAGGAGATCAGACGTCGACCGTTGACCGTCTCGAAGTTCGCCGGCTTCAGACTGGCGAAACTGTTGTAGGCGATCATGTGGGCGATATGCCATCGCTGGGCATCCTCCGCCTTGCGGAACTCGACTCCCTTCGGAATCGTGATGCCGTATCGACTCTTGGCGTCGGCAAGGAAGTCGTCCAGACGCTGCTGAAAGTTCTTTCCGATCGGAGACGGAACGGCTCCCGGCAGCGGACCGACCACGGGCCCGAGCGGCGTGTTACCCGAGAGAGCGTTCCACGTCGCGCTCCCCGGTTCCACCACTCCCGAGCCGAACGGCATGCCGACGACTCGCTGCTGGAACTCGCGGATCGCCTCGATCGTCTTCGGCCCGACGAGTCCGTCCTCGGAGATCGGCATCAACGGTGAAGGACGATGCCGATTGACCAGGCTCTGAACGAGCCGGACTTCGGTTCGGTCGGCGTTGTAGGTCCCCGCTCCCACCGCTTTCTTCAGCTGCGTCACGTTCGGACTCCCGTCTTCGGTCAGGACACACCGGAGAACGGCGGTTTGCGAATCGCCACCCTCCACCCCCCTCGGATGATAGCGATCGCGAGTTCGCCGATCATCGATCTTCCGAGTTTCTCGGTGACGTTCGTCGCTACCGACTTTCGGTCGTGCGAAAATCGCGCTTGTCGAGTCCCAGTCGCTTGAGCTTGCGCGACAACGTTCGGCGACTGATGCCGGCCTGCTGCGCCACGGCGTCGATCCGGCCGCGATGGCGTTCGAGCAGCACCGCGAAGTAGTCGGCTTCGACGGCTGCGGTCCGCTGTTCGAGCTGCTCCGTCAGCGGGAGATCGGGATCGAGACGATCGAGAGCAGGGATGCTTCCCCCTTCGCGGCGCGGCGTCGTGACGGACGATGGAGATTCCGGTCGAGCGTTCGCCGGTTCGGATTCGGACGTTGAGGATGTCGCGGTACGCGGCGCGGCGAGGTCATCGAAGTCCCGTTCGGTCAGCGCTCGCTGCGGTCGAGCCAGAACCAGCCGCTCGGCGAAGTTCTCGAGCTGTCGGGCATTCCCCGGCCATTCGTACGCGACCAGCGCTTCGAGAAAGCGGTCGGAACAGATCGGCGCTCTCAGTCGGTAACGCTTCGCCACGCGACGCAGGAAGTGACCGAAGAGCAGGACGATGTCTTCGGGACGCTCGCGCAGCGGAGGGACCTCGAGTCGCAGGACGTCCAATCGATAGAAGAGGTCTTCGCGGAATCGCCCGGCCGCGACCGCCTGATCGAGAGCGACGTGCGTCGCGGCAACGATTCGGACGTCGACCGCGACCTCCTTGGACGAACCGACCGGTCGGACCACCTTCTCCTGCAGCAGCCGCAACAGACTCTGCTGCGCCTCGGCATCGAGATCTCCGATCTCGTCCAGGAAGAGCGTGCCGCGATCGGCCGCACGCACCAACCCGCGACTCGATCGGACCGCGCCGGTGTACGCCCCCTTCTCGTGTCCGAAGAGTTCCGACACGAGCAGCTCGGCCGAGATCGCCGCACAGTCGACCGGCACGAATCGACCGACTCGCCCCGATCGTCGATGCACGGCGCGAGCGAGCAGCTCCTTGCCGGTCCCCGTCTCGCCCGTGATCAGGACCGTCGCCTCGGTCGGTGCGAGCGAATCGCACTGTTCGAACAACCGCCACATCGCCGGACTGACGCTCGTGAGCGATTCGTAACGGGAGCGGGGCGGACGTTCTGCTGAGGACGCTTCCGGCTTCGGCGGAAATCGGGGATCGGTCATCCTGCGGTCGGCCCTTCGTCGAGAGTCGATCTGGGGGCGGAGACTCGCCAGCGACGAACCGCCGCTCGTGCCTCCGTTCCGTGCGGAAAGGGGACGCGAGGTTCCTGTCGGCCGAAGTCACTGCGCGAGCGACGCGAACGCTTGCGACCGGACACGACTGTCCCATCGTACGGCTCGAGCGCTCGAAGGGACACCGTTGTCCCGTCGAGCGGGACGTCGTTGTCCCGCCACGATCCTCGATCGGACACCGCAGACGACGTTGCTGCGGAGCGTTTCGTCCGGCATTTCGCAGGTCGAGCGTCCGTCGATCGGAATCGGCGATCGTTCGTGGCGCACCGTGTGCATTTCCGAAGATCGTCTCGCGGATCGAATCGCGATCCGCCTGCCCGACGATCGGCCGAGGGAGAAACATGATGTCGCAGGTGCTGACGATGCCGACGGACGAGTCGAACCAGGAGCCGGTCGGCAAGCCGCATTCGGCCCTCGCCGCCGCACGAGAGCGCGGCCTGAAGATCTCGCTCATCAGTCTGCACGGCCTGATTCGCGCTCGCGATCCGGAACTCGGACGAGACGCCGATACCGGAGGGCAGGTGCGTTATGTCCTGGAGCTGGCCAAGGAACTCGCGGCGATGGCCCACGTCCGCGAGGTCGAGCTGCTGACGCGGCAGATCATCGATCCGAGCGTCGGTGAGGACTACGCGCAACTGGAAGAACCGATCTCGGCCAAGGCGCGCATCGTCCGGATTCCGTTCGGACCCAGACGCTATCTGAAGAAGGAATCGCTCTGGCACTATCTCGAGATGTTCGTCGATCAGGTGCTGCCGCATTATCGACGAACGGGCATCCCCGACATCATTCATGGGCACTACGCCGATGCCGGACTGGCCGGTGCGCAGCTGGCGAGTCTGCTGCACGTCCCGTTCGTCTTCACCGGACACTCGCTCGGTCGTGTGAAACGCCGACGATTGTCGCTGGGACGCACCGACACCGAACAGCTCGAACGCCGTTACCGCTTCGCGACGCGGATCGAGGCCGAGGAGCAGGCGCTCGAGACGGCGGCGATGATCGTCACCAGCACGCATCAGGAGGTCGAAGAGCAGTACGCGATCTACGATCACTACGTCCCGTCCCGGATGGAGGTGATTCCGCCGGGAGTCGACTTGGATCGCTTCTCGCCGGCGCGTCCCGGCGAACCGCTCCCGCCGATCGCCGCCGAGCTGGCGCGGTTCCTGTCCGATCCGTCCAAGCCGGCGATCCTCGCCATGGCTCGCCCCGACGAGCGAAAGAACCTGGCAGCGCTCGTGCGGACCTACGGGGAGAGCGAGCGGCTCCGGGAACTCGCGAACCTGGTGCTGGTGCTCGGCAATCGGGACGATCTGAGAGAGCTTCCCGGTCCGCAGCGGAGCGTGATCGAAGAGATCCTGCTGCTGATCGACCGATTCGATCTCTACGGCAAGGTCGCCTATCCGAAACGGCATCGCGCCGATGACGTCCCCGATCTCTATCGCTGGGCGGCGGCGACCGGAGGAGTGTTCGTCAATCCGGCACTCACCGAGCCGTTCGGTCTGACGCTGCTCGAGGCGGGAGCGAGCGGTCTGCCGATCGTCGCGACGCGCGACGGAGGGCCGACCGACATCATCGCCAACTGCCGGAACGGGCTGCTGATCGATCCGTTCGACGACGACGATCTCGAGCGGGCCCTGGTCCGGATCCTGACCGATCCGGCCGAGCGGGAACGGATGGCCGAGGAAGGGATCCGCGGCACGCGCGAACACTACTCGTGGCGGCAGCATGCCCGGCGATACCTGCGCGATCTCGAGGACATCCTCGATCATTCTCCCGCGCCGACTCTCGCGTCGCGCACGCCGGTCCGACGTCTTCCCGACTTCGATCGACTGATCATCACCGATCTGGACAACACGCTCACCGGCGACGATCGCTCGCTCGAGGAGCTGATCGACCTGCTGCGCGGTCACGATCGAGTCGGTTTCGGGATCGCGACCGGACGGCGTCTGGACAGTGCGCTGGCGTTGATCGATCGTCTGCACCTCCCTCGTCCCGATCTGCTCGCGACCGACGTCGGCACCCAGCTCCACTACGGCGAACGGCTGACTCCCGATCGGAGCTGGCGGCAGGAGATCGGCTATGCCTGGAAACCGGCCGCGATCCGCGAGCTGCTCGACTCGCTCCCCGGCCTTCGTCCCCAGGACGACGAACATCAGAGCGAGTTCAAGATCAGCTACGAACTGGATCGAGCGAGCGGTCCGACCGTCGCGACGATCCGCAAACGGCTGCGCGAGGCGGGACTGCGAGCCAAGGTCGTGCTGTCGCTCGAGACGTTTCTGGACGTGATTCCGGTGCGCGGCGGGAGCGACATGACGCTCCGGCATCTGCTCTGGAAATGGGGGCTCCCTCCCGAGCACGTGCTGGTCGCGGGGGATTCGGGGAACGACGCCGGCATGCTCCTGGGGCGGACGCTCGGCGTCGTCGTCGCCAACCACGGCCCGGAGCTCGACAAGCTGCGCGATCGCCCTCGCGTCTATTTCGCTCAGGCGTCGCACGCGGCCGGAATCCTCGAAGGGATTCGGCACTATCGGTTCCTCGACGAGATCGCGATTCCCGATGATCGGCTCGAATGACCTTCCGACCGACGACGAGCTGCATTACCAAGCGGCGCTGACGCTCGCGCGGATCGGTCCGCGTTTGGATCGCTTCTGGAGCGAACGCGAGATCGGCGCGGACGTGCGCGACGAGTTCCGGATCCGTCTGGACCGCGAGTGGCCGCCGCTCTTCGGTGCGCTGCGCCGGCTCTACGGCGATCGGTACGATCTGCACTTTCATCTCGAACAGCTGCTGCTGACGGCCGCCGCCGGTTGGGCCGATCGGCCGCCGTCGCTGCGCGAGATCGATCGGCGACGCGAGGCGGAACCGGATTGGTTCCAGTCCGAGCGGATGGTCGGCGGCGCGCTGTACGTCGACCTGTTCAGCGAGAATCTCTCCCGACTTCGCGAACAGGTCGACTACTTTCGGGATCTCGGGCTGACCTACCTGCACGTGATGCCTCCGTTCGCCGTCCGTCCCGGAGACAACGACGGCGGCTACGCGATCAGCAGCTATCGGCAGATCGATCCGCGACTGGGGACCATCGACGATCTGCGGGCGTTGGCCGACGGGCTGCGCGAGGCAGGGATCTCGCTGGTCCTCGATTTCGTCTTCAACCACACCGCGGACGATCACGAGTGGGCCCGTCGGGCTCAGGCCGGCGAGCGGGAATATCGGGAGTACTACCTGATCTTCCCCGATCGCGAGATGCCCGATCGATACGAGCGGACGCTGCGCGAGATCTTTCCGACCGTGCGGCGCGGCAACTTCACGTGGCATGACGGCATGCTCCGCTGGGTCTGGACCACCTTCAACAGCTATCAGTGGGACTTGAACTACGGCAACCCGGCCGTGCTTCGCGCGATGTTCGAGGAGCTCTGCTTCCTGGCGAACACCGGCGTCGACATCCTGCGGTTGGATGCCATCGCCTTCGTCTGGAAGAAGCTCGGCACGAGCTGCGAGAATCTTCCCGAGACGCATCAGCTGATCCGCGTCTTCAATCGACTGGCTCGACTCGCCGCCCCCGGACTGCTGTTCAAGAGCGAAGCGATCGTTCATCCGGACGAGGTGGTGAAGTACGTCGGTCCCGAGGAATGTCGACTGAGCTACAACCCGACGCTGATGGCGCTGCTGTGGGAGTCGCTCGCGACGCGCAAGGTCGCGCTCCTCGAGCGGACGCTGCAGCATCGCCATCGTCTGCCGACGGGGACCGCGTGGGTGAACTACCTGCGCTGCCACGACGACATCGGCTGGACGTTCGACGATGCCGATGCGACGAGTCTGGGGATCGATCCGTACCAGCACCGCCGGTTCCTGAATCGCTTCTATACCGGCGAGTTTCCGGGATCGTTCGCGCGAGGCGTGCCGTTTCAGGAGAACGCCCAGACGGGCGACATGCGCATTTCGGGAACGATGGCCTCGCTCGCCGGATTGGAACAGGCGGTCGAGGCGGACGACGCGGAGCGCAAGGAGCTGGCGATTCGCCGCATGCTCCTGCTGCACGGCGTCGCGCTGGCGGTCGCCGGCATTCCGCTCCTCTATCTGGGCGAAGAGTGGGGGATGCTGAACGACTACGACTTCGTCAAGGATCCGGCCAAGGCGGGCGATACGCGCTGGATCCATCGACCGAAGATGCGCTGGGAGTATCTCGAATCGCTCGAGGATCCGGCCGAGACGGGAGAGCATTCGATCCGGCGGCGGATCTTCCGCGGGACCCAGCGGCTGATCGCTCTGCGACGACGCTTGCCTGCGCTCGGCGGCGATTCGCTGACGCCGGTCGCCTCGGGCAATCCCCACCTGCTCGCCTTTCTGCGCAGTCGCGAGGGGCATCGACTGGTGGTCGTCGCGAACTTCTCGGAAGCGGTTCGGACGATCGACGGCAACCTCCTTCGCACCGCCGGTCTCGGGCGTTTCTTTCGGGACGAGATCACCGAGCAGACGATCGGCACCTCGGACCCGATCGAACTCGAACCGTATCGCCTGGTCTGGTTGACGCGCGTCTGAGTCGCGTGGGGAGCTGCCGCCGGGGACACGGTCCTTGACGGTGAAGCGTGCTCCCCCTCGACTCGTTCGATGGCTTCCGTGGTCCGCGGTGGTAAGATCCCCCTCCTACCGCTCACGACCGTCTCGAGACCTCGGATGACGACCATCGCTTCGGAATCTTCCCCGTCGAACGCTCCCGCTTCGATTCCCCGGGTGCTGGCGACCGACCTGGACGGCACCTTCATCCCGGCCGACGACGCCCCGGAGCAGCATCGGGCGCTCGAGGAACTGGCCGAGGGGCTGGCGCGCCGCGCCGTCGATCTGGTCTACGTCACCGGTCGTTCGTTCCGATCGGTTCGCGAGGCGATCGGGCAGTACGCGCTCCCCGAGCCGCAGGTGGTCATCGCCGATGTCGGCACCGAGCTGCTCGTACGTGAAGCGAGCGGACGCTTCGAGCGCTCCGGCGATTACCGTCGGCACCTCGCCGAGCTCGTCGCCGCGATGCCTCGCGAGCGGTTGTTGTCCGACCTGACGCTGCGCGGTTCGCTAAGACTGCAGAGCGACGATCATCAGACCGAGTTCAAGATCAGCTTCTTCGTCGATCCGGCGGAGCGAATCGAGCGGGTCGCGGAGCTGCGCTCCCGGCTTGCCGAGCGTCAGGCTCCCTGGAGTCTGATCGACTCGATCGACCCGTTCACCGGCGTCGGTCTGATCGATCTGTTGCCGCGCGGAGTCGCCAAGGGATCGGCACTCGGCTGGTGGCAGTCGCGACGCGGAATCGAACCGACCGGGATCGTCTTTGCCGGCGATTCGGGGAACGATCGCCAGGCGCTCGAGGCCGGCTTCTTGGCGATCGTCGTCGGGAACGCCGATCGCGTTCTGGCGGAGCAGGTGCGACGGACGCATGCCGGCGCCGGTTGGACCGATCGCCTGCATCTGGCAGCGGCGCACGGTACGGCCGGCGTGCTTGAAGGGTGCCGTCGCTTCGGACTGTTGCCGCTCGGGCAGGATGCGCTGCGGCGCGAGTCTCCGCTCGGCGATTCGTCCGTCGGCGAAACGGCGCAGGAGCGAGCATCGCTCGTCCATGGAACACGCGACGCGCACCGACTTCCGCTCGAACCGCATCGTCCGGTGTTGTGGCGATGTGACGCCGAGCACCCTTGGGGACGGCCGGTCCATGCCGACGGATCACCGGCTCCGGACGGCGCGACGCCGCTCGGAGCGACGCTCGTCGGTCCTCGTTCCACCTGCTTTCGGGTCTGGGCGCCGCGACGACGCGAGGTGACGGTCGAGCTGCTCGGGCCGAGCGAGACGGAACCTGGTCCCGTCATCGCGACGGTGCCGCTGACGCGCGAGCGCGGAGGCTACTTCGTGGGGCGATCGGACGATTGCCCGATCGGTACCGACTATCGGCTGCGCGTCGACGGCGGTCCCCCTCGTCCCGATCCCGCCTCGCGTCATCAGCCGTTCTCGGTCCACGGTCCGTCGCGTGTCGCGGCGCCGATGCGCCGCGCGCCGAAGGTCGATCGAGCGGATCTCCCGAAGCGTTCGCTGGTGATCTACGAACTGCATGTCGGTGCGGCGAGCGACGGGGGAACCTACCGCGATCTGCTCGATCGGTTCGATCGCTGGACCGAGCTCGGCGTCACGGCGATCGAGCTGCTCCCGGTCGCTCAGGCGCCGGGACGCTGGAACTGGGGCTACGACGGCGTCGCTCCGTTCGCGGCGGCCAAGGCCTACGGCACGCCGGACGATCTCGCCGCGCTGATCGACGCGGCTCATGAACGCGGCTTCGCGATGCTGCTGGATGTCGTCTACAACCATCTGGGGCCCGAGGGGAACTACCTGTCGGAGTTCGCCCCGTACTTTTCGCGGCGACACCGGACGCCGTGGGGAGACGGGTTCGCGTTCGACGGTCCCAACGCCGCCCCGATCGAGCGCTACGTCGTCGAGAACGCGCTTCGCTGGCTCGACGAGTATCGCTTCGACGGTCTGCGACTGGACGCCATCCACTTCATGCGGGACGAACGCGAGCGGACGATCGTCGACGCGATCCGAGACGCCGTCGCGTCGTATGCCGCCGCGACCGGGCGGACGATCCATCTGATCGGCGAAGCGAACCTGTTCGATGCCGAGCTGCTCGGCGTCGCCGGCGATCGGGCCCCCTACGACGCGATCTGGGCCGACTGTCTGATGCACTCGATCTATTCGCTGACCGTCCCGGGACTCCGGTTGACCGGTCGCGACTATCGGGGCGAAGAGGATCTGGCCGAGGCGCTCGAGCACGGTTACCTGTACGCCGGCCCCGAAGTGCGGCGTGTCACCTTTGCCGATCGCGCGCAGTGGCACGGCTCGACTCCGGATCGCCGTTATCTCGAATCGCTGATCGTCGCGCTCCAGACGCACGACTCGGTCGGCAATCACCCGCACGGTCGGCGGCTCCATCAGCTCGCTTCGCCCGAGGTCCAGCGCGCCGCGGCGACGCTGCTGCTTCTCTATCCGTCGATCCCGATGCTCTTCATGGGCGAGGAATGGTCGGCCGAGGCGCCGTTCCCCTTCTTCGCCGACTTCGAGGATCCCGGACTCCGCCGCGCCGTCGACATCGGGCGAGCCCGCGAGTATCCGCATCATGCGTGGGAGGGCGCGCCGCTACCGTCCGATCCCCAGGCGTTCTTCGGCGCAAAATGGGATCGCCCCGAAGCGCGTGACGAGCGGACCTTCGCGACCTATCGCACGCTGCTGACGCTGCGACGTCGCGGATCGGCGGAGGGATGGCTCGCCGCCGATCGGCTGATGCCGGCGAGCGACGCGGCCGCAGGGCTCTTCGGCTACGCCTACCGCCGCGATGACGGCCGGCGCGTGCGGGTCATCGCGCGACTCGATCGAGTCGCCGATCGCGCCCGGCGTTCCGTTCTCGTGCCGATCGGCGGCGAGCTGCTCTGGACGACCGGCGGGCTCGTCGAGACGGTTCGCGAGGGACTTCGGTTGGCGAACGACCAAGCGGCCGTGCTGCTGGAGGGGTGAGAGACGGAGTTCGCGGCATCGAGTCGACGGGGCGAGTCGACGGTGCGGACCGACGGGCCGAGCGGCATCGGCGTCGTGATGCCGTAAGGGGGGAGGCTCGCGACTCGCATCGACGCTTCGGTCGTTCCGACGCATAATGCCGCCGCCACGGCCTCTCTTCGGAACGGACCGACCATGGACGAGACACAACGGATGCTGCTGGTCCTGGCCGGCATCTTCGTGCTCGGCACCGGCACCCAATGGCTGGCGTGGCGTCTGCGCGTCCCCTCGATCCTGTTGCTGGTCGTGGTCGGCATCCTGTCCGGATCGGTCACGGGGCTGATCGACCCCGAAGCGCTGTTCGGCAAGCTCCTTTCGCCGATCGTGTCGCTGTCGGTCGGACTGATCCTGTTCGAAGGAGGATTGAGTCTCCGGTTTCGTGATGTCCGCGGTCACGCTCGCTCGCTGATCGGGCTGCTGACGATCGGCGTCGCGGTCACGTGGATCGGCGCGACCTTCTTCGCGACGACGTTGCTCGGCCTGCCGATTCCGGTGGCGATGGTCCTGGGGGCGGTGCTGACGGTGACCGGCCCGACGGTGATCGGCCCGCTGCTGCGCGACATCCGACCGACCGGCAAGGTCGGCGCGATCGCGAAGTGGGAGGGGATCGTCGTCGATCCGATCGGCGCAACGCTTGCGCTGCTCGTCTTCGAGGGGTACGACGCGATCCGCCAGGCGGAGTTCGGTTCGGCGACGTTGGCGGCGATTCGCGGATTGGCCGAGGTGACGGCGATCGGACTGTTGCTCGGGTTCACCGCGGCCGGCGTGCTGGTGGTGATGATCAAGCGATTCTGGATCCCCGACTATCTGCAGAATCCGATGACGCTGATGTTCGTCGTCGGAACGTTCGCGGGGGCCGAGTGGATGCATCACGAGGCGGGGCTGCTGGCGGTGACCGTGATGGGGATCACGCTCGCCAATCAGCGGACGATTCCGGTGCAGCAGATGCTGGAGTTCAAGGAGTCGCTGGCGACGCTGCTGATTGCCGGACTCTTCATTCTCCTCTCGGCTCGCGTCCCGCTCGAATCGCTCACGGCGCTCGGCTGGCGCGGTCCCGTCTTTGCGTTGGCGATGATCCTGGTCGTCCGCCCGGTGTCGGTCTGGATCGCGACGCCGTTCAGTCGACTGACGCGAGCCGAGCGCGGGCTGCTCGCCTGGCTCGCGCCGCGCGGCATCGTCGCCGCCGCGGTCTCGTCGGTCTTCGCGCTTCGCCTGGGGGAAGCGGGCGAGGCGATCGCGCCGGCGACCTTCACCGTGATCTTCATGACCGTCGCGATCTACGGGCTGACCGCCGGACGCGTCTCGCAGCGTCTCGGACTGTCGCGCCCCGATGCCCAAGGGTTGCTGATCGGCGGCGCCGGACAGGTCTCGCGCACGATCGGCAAGGCGCTCGCGAAAGAAGGCTTTTCGGTCGTGCTGGTCGACAGCCGTTTTCCGCGGATCCGCAAGTCGCGCGACATGGGACTGCGCGCCTGTTTCGCCAACATCCTGTCGGAACACGTGCTCGACGAGATCGATTTCGGCGGGCTCGGACGCTTCTTGGCCCTCACGTCGAACGACCAGGTCAACTCGATGTCGGTTGCGCGATTTCGCGAACTCTTCGGACGCGACAACGTGTATCGCGTCGCGCGAGCGGACAAGCGATCGACTCGGATGGAGTCCGAGTGGGAGCGGCGGATGGAAGGGCGAACGCTCTTCTCGGGCGATCTGACCTACGAGGAGCTCGATTCGGCACTCGACGGCGGCGCAACGATCAAGACGACACGTCTGACCGACACCTTCGACGCCGCCGCCTATCGGAAACTCTACGGCGATCGAGCGGTCCCGCTGTTCGTGATCGACGGCAAGCGGCTGATCGTCGTCACCGCCGACGCGAAGCCGGCTTTCCGGGCCGGTCAGTCGGTCGTCAGTCTGGTGCGCCCCGAACGGTCCGAAACCGGATCGGCGAAGGCCGATGCGAACGATGAGGTATCTGCGGCCGCGAAGGTGGACGAGACGGCGACGCCCGGCGAGGCGACGATCTGACGAAGCGACGTGGATCTCCCCTTCGGCATTCGCTCGGCGGATCGCCCTGCGCAGGACCGTTCCGGCTCGGCCCGCCGTCACCGTAGCGACTCAACCGAACCGGACGACGTGGATCGGCGGTAGTCGAACCGGAATCTGATTCCATCGGTCGCCGCCGTCATGCGAATGCCAGAGCCCGCCGGTCGTCGAGCCGAAGGCGAGCAAGGACCCCGAATCGTCGACGGCGAGCGAGTGGCGAAAGACGATGTCCCACGCATCGTGTTCGGGGAGCCCGCGATGCAACGATTCGAAGCTCGCTCCGCCGTCGCGCGTGCGCGTGACGACCAAGCGTCCGTCCGTCGGTACGCGACATTCGTCCTTGACCGCCGGAACGAACCAGGCCGTATCGGGATGGTGAGGGTGGACGGCGACGGCGAATCCGAACGCCGAGGGACTGACTGCCGCCATCTCGTGCCAGAGACGTCCTGCATCGTCGGTGCGGAAGATGCCGTTATGGTGCTGCACCCACCAGCGGTCGGGAGCCGCATGACAGGCGACCAGGCGATGCGGGTCCTGGACGTTCGGATCGTACGCCGACTCGGGAGGCATGTACTCGGCTCTCATGCCGGTCGCTCGCGTTTCCCAGGTGGCGCCGTCGTCTTCCGTGTGCCAGACTCCGCCGCAGGAGATCGCGACGGTGATGCGGCGACTGTCGCGCGGATCGACGACGATCGAGTGGATGCCCGGCGAGTCCTTCCCTCCGCCGAACCAGCCCCAGCGTTCGTCGCGATCCCAGAGGGACCTGATCTGTTCCCAGGATTCGCCGCGATCGGAAGAGCGGAAGAGTCCGCCCGGAATCGTGCCGGCCCAAACCACTCCGGGGCGATCCGTTCCTCCTTCGACCAGCTCCCAGATCTCGTGCAGCTTGGTGAAGTCGCGCCTCGCTCCGATTTCCCCGGCAGCGGCCTGTCGTTCCCGATCCCGTTCGCCGAAGGGGGGAAAGGCCGGAACGCCGACTTCGTTCCACGAATCGCCGCCGTCGTCCGAGCGATGGAGCTTCGTGCCGAAGTGTCCGTGATCCAGGGCGACATAAAGGGCGCCGTCGCGCGAATCGCCCAGCGTCATCGAGACGTTCTGTCCGACGAACGCGCTCCGGGCGATCCGCCACTCTTCTGCCTCGCGGTGCAGAACGAACAGGCCCTTCCGCGTTCCGACCAGCAGTCGCTGTCTCACGATCGATCTCCCGCAAGAAACGAAGCCGCAAGCTGCCTACCGATTCGCGATCCGGTACCTCCGTCAGAACGACGCCGCGAGGCAGATCGCGGAAACGCACTAACCGCCGGAGAGCGCCTGCATCACGTAGATCTCGCTCCGCTCCCGAACCGCTTCCGACAACGTCTCGCGATCGACGATCGGTCGTCCGTCGACGAAGATCGCCATGTGCTTCCGCAGACGCCCCTGCTCGTCGAGCACGTAGCCGCGCAACCGAGGCCTCTCGACGAAGACCGCCTCGAGTACTTCGCGAACCGACTCCCCCGCCACGATCGTTTCCGGGCAATCGACATGGCGCCGAAGATTGGCGGTGAAGACGACTTTGGGCACGATGACGCCGCCGACCGAAGGAAGAACGCGTGACCTGCGGAAGCAAGTCATTGTGGTCGAAATCGCACGTCGGCGTCGAGGCGAGTGCGCTGGTTCGCGCGCGTCGGACGGGAGTCTTTCCTTGCCGTTCGCCAGGCCGGCCTCACTCGCCGCCGATCCGATCGCCGAGCGACGAGGACGCGTGCGTCGGCACCCTCGACCGATTAGGATAAGCCACGGTCGGTCGACGACTTTCCGATGGCGTTCGATCGCCCCCCGCCTCGACTTTCCCACCTGTCGGACCACGGAGGCTCGTCATGAACCTCACGCTGTCGGTCGTCGGCCGCGCTGCGCCGTCACCCCATCGTCTTGTCCTCGCCGCGATCCTGTTCGCGATCGCGATTCCCGCTCCCGCGGTCGAGATCGACTTTCGGACCGAGATTCTGCCGCTGCTCTCCGATCGGTGCCTGTCGTGCCACGGTGCGGACGAAGGGAGTCGCGAAGGAGGGCTCCGACTCGATCTGCGCGACGAAGCGCTGCGCGGCGGCGACTCGGGGAACGCAGCGATCGTACCGGGAGATCCCGAGGCGAGCGAACTGATCCGCCGCGTCCGTTCGCACGACGACGGCGACATGATGCCTCCCCCCGAGCGCATGCAGACGCTCGACGCGGCGCAGATCGCGACGCTTGCGTCCTGGATCGCCGAAGGGGCGGTCTACGAGGAGCACTGGGCCTTTCAGCCGATCGTCGCGGAACCGCTTCCCGACGTCGGCCTGACGCATCCGGTCGACGCGTTCGTGGCGGCTCGCCTGGCCGAAGTCGGGCTCAGTCCGGCTCCCGAGGCTCCGTCGGAGGTCCTCTGCCGGCGGCTCTATCTGGATCTGATCGGGCTCCCGCCGACTCCCGAACAGGTCGAGGCGTTTTCGCGCGACGGCTACGAGGCGACGGTCGACGCCCTGCTGGCGAGCGAACGGTTCGGCGAAAAGTGGGCGCGGCACTGGCTCGACGTCGCGCGCTATTCGGATACCAACGGCTACGAGAAGGACCTGCAGCGCGACCAATGGATCTGGCGCGACTGGGTCATCGATTCGTTCAACCGCGATCAGCCGTACGATCGCTTCGTCATCGAACAGATCGCCGGCGACCTGCTGCCCGGCGCCACTCAGGAACAGGTCATCGCGACCGGCTTTCTGCGCAACAGCATGATCAACGAAGAGGGGGCGATCATTCCGGAGCAGTTCCGCAAGGTCGAGATGTTCGATCGTCTGGACTGCATCGGCAAGAGCGTGCTCGGCCTGAGCACGCAATGTGCGCAGTGCCATTCGCACAAGTACGACCCGCTGTCGATGCACGACTACTATGCCATGTTCGCCAGTCTGAACGACACGTACGAGGCGCGCAGTTGGGTCTACGACGCGGCCGGTCTGCAGCGGCGTGACGAGGTGCTGGCCGAGATCGCGGCGAACGAAGCGCGACTGCGCGAGGCTCGACCGGCGTGGCGCGACGAGCTGGCGGCGTTCGCTCGCGAGGTCGCGGACCGCACCGGAACTTGGCAGACCCTCGAGATGAACCGGCTGGAGAGCATCAGCGGACTCAATCATCCGGTGCAGGAGTCGGACGGGTCGATCCTGATGATCGGCCACACCAGCAACGACGTCTTCTTCGAGTGCTCGCCGGCGCTCGACGGCATTACCGGACTGCGATTGGAAGCGCTCGTGCATCGCGATCTGCCGTTCGACGGACCGGGGCGGAGCGGCATCGGCGGCTGGGGAATCCAGGAACTGGAGCTTTTCGTCGCCGCGCCGGGAACCGACGCTTGGGAGAAGCTGGCGCTGACCGATGCGACCGCCGACGGGTCGAAGCCGGAGTGGCGGAGCGAAGACGGCAAGCAGGCGACCGGACCGGTTTCGCTGCTGATCGACGGCAAGGACGAGACGCAGTGGCAGGCGGACCGAGGCAAGGGGCGACGCAACCGTTCGTCGGTCGCGGTCGTCCGCTTGGCGGAGCCGCTGCACCGACCGGCCGGCTCGCGACTGAAGGTCGTGATGCGGATGGGGGACATGCTCGGCAGCGCCCGGTTCTCGATCACTCGCGATCCGGCTCCGGCCGCTCAGCCGATCGATCATGACGCGGTTCTCGCGGCATCGCTCGACGAATCGCAACGGAGCGAATCGCAACAGGCGATCCTGTTCGATGCCTGGCGCCGCTCGCTCGACGGTCATGACGACATCGATGCCGCCATCGAGCAGGCGTGGAGTCGCTGGCCCGATCCGCTCACCTCGGTCCTGCACCTGGCGGAGCGCGACGGGACGAAGCGTCGAACGACGCAGCTGTTGGATCGCGGGGAATGGGATCGCCCGCGCGAGACGATCGAGCCGGGAGTTCCCGGGGCGCTCCATCCGCTCGAACCATCGGACGAGCCGATGCGATTGCGGTTCGCTCGCTGGTTGGTCGATCGTCGCTCGCCGCTTGCAGCGCGCGTCGAGACGAATCGGATCTGGCAATCGATCTTCGGTATCGGGTTGGTCGAGACGGCCGAGGACTTCGGCACGCGCGCGCCGGTTCCTGCCTACCGCGAACTGCTCGACCGACTGGCCTGGGATTTCATGGAGCAAGGCTGGAGTCGCAAGGGACTGATTCGGACGATCGTCACGAGCGAGACGTATCGCCGTTCGAGCGTCGGCGATCCGCGCAGTCTGGAGCTCGATCCGTCGAATCGACTCCTGTCGCGCGGTCCTCGCTTCCGAGCCGACGCGGAAGTGGTACGGGACATCGCGATGAGCGTCTCGGGGTTGATCACGCATCGCCTGGGAGGCCCCAGCGTCATCCCTCCGGTCCCGCAGAACGTGCTCGACTACAACTACGTCTATCCGTCGTACTGGAAGCCGGCGGAAGGAGCGGAACGCTATCGGCGGACCGTCTACGGGTTCCGCAAGCGTTCGATGCCCGATCCGGCGACGTCGGTCTTCGATGCGCCGAGCGCCGATGCGTCCTGTGCACGCCGTGTCCGATCGAACACGCCGCTCGCCGCGCTCACCGGTCTGAACGAGACGATCTTCGTCGAGGCGTCGCGAGCGCTCGCCCTGCGCGTGCTGCGAGAAGCGGGACCGAGCGACGAGGATCGCATCGAGCGCGCCTATCGGCTGTGCGTGTCGCGTGCGCCGAACGCGCGCGAACGGCAGGTGTTGCACGAACTGCTGTCTCGCAGCCGGGCGCGACTGGCCGACGGCTGGCTCGACGCGCGCCAGGTGGCGACCGGGGATCCGGCGAAGCTCCCCGAGTTGCCGCACGGTGCGACTCCTCAGGATGCCGCCGCCTGGACGATCGCGGCCCGCGTCCTGCTGAATCTCGACGAGACGATGGCCAAGAACTGAGGAGCCGAGCGATGGACCTGAAGTCGAAGATCGAACAGGAGCGCGGAACGTTCCTGCGGCGTCGCTGGTTCCTGAAGGAGTGCGGCGTCGGGCTGGCGGGGATCGCCGCGGCCAGTCTGGCCAGGGGAGAGGAAGGAGCGGCCGAGAGGCCCGCGGATCCGCTCGCCCCGCGGCAGCCGCATTTTCCGGCCAAGGCGAAGCGAGTCATCTACCTGTTCCAGGCCGGTGCTCCGAGTCAGCTGGAGCTGTTCGACCCGAAACCCGAATTGGCGAAGCGCGACGGACAGCTGCCTCCGGCCGAACTCCTGGCAGGCTATCGAGCCGCCTTCATCAATCCGAACTCGGCGCTGCTGGGACCGAAGTTTCCGTTCGAGCCGCGCGGCGAGTGCGGCATGGAGCTGAGCGATCGACTGCCGCATCTCGGCGCGATCGCCGACGAGCTCTGTCTGATCCGCTCGATGCAGACGGAAGCGGTCAATCACGCTCCGGCGCAGATCATGATGAACACCGGCTCGCAGCAGTTCGGCCGTCCGAGCTTCGGCTCGTGGACGCTGTACGGACTGGGGAGCGAGGCGAGCGAGCTGCCCGGCTTCGTCGTCCTGACGAGCGCCAAGGGGACGAGCGGCGGGGCGAGCAATTACGGCTGCGGGTTCCTGCCGACGATGTACGGCGGAACGACCTTCCGCAACGCCGGGGATCCGGTCCTGTATCTGTCGAATCCGGCGGGGATCGACGACCAGGCGCAGCGCGACAGTCTCGACGCGCTCGCCGCGCTGAACGGCGAGCTGCTCGGTTCGATCGGCGACCCCGAAATCGCGTCGCGGATCCAGTCGTACGAGATGGCCTATCGCCTGCAGAGCTCGGCTCCGGAACTGATGGATCTGGCCAGCGAGCCGGCCGAGGTCCTGCAGCGCTACGGGATCAAGGATCCGAACGAGTCGAGCTTCGCCAAGAACTGTCTGTTGGCGCGGCGCCTGGCCGAGCGTGGCGTCCGGTTCGTGCAGCTCTTCCACGAGGTGTGGGACCAGCACGGCAATCTGAAGGCCGGCGTCACGCAAAATGCGCTCGACACCGATCAGGCGAGCGCGGCGCTCGTTGCCGATCTGAAGGAGCGCGGCCTGCTCGACGACACGATCGTGATCTGGGGGGGAGAGTTCGGACGAACGCCCATGGTGCAGGGAGGGAATGACGGCCGCGATCATCACAACCGCTCGTTCGGCGTCCTGTTGGCGGGCGGTGGCGTGCGGCGCGGATATGTCCACGGGCGGACCGACGAACTCGGCTTCAACGTCGTCGAGAAGCCGGTGCATGTGCACGATCTGAATGCGACGCTCCTGCATCTGCTCGGTCTCGAGCACACGCGGCTGACCTATCGATTCCAGGGGCGCGACTATCGTCTGACCGACATTCACGGCGAACTCGTCTCGGAGATCCTGGCCTGACCGTCGCTCGTCGAGAATACTGAAACGGACGTGCGACCGTTTCGGCGGCGCGAACGACATCGACGAGCGGCCGGGGCGGGGCCGCCATGCCGGGAAGTGCCTCCGATGCGGTCCGACGATCCGTTGCGACGAGGTTTCACGCTGGTCGAGCTGCTGGTGGTGATCGCCATCATCGGCGTGCTGACGGCGCTCCTGCTGCCGGCCGTGCAGATGGCTCGCGAAGCAGCTCGCCGCACCCAGTGCGCCAACAACATCCGGCAGCTCGGGATCGCGCTGCATCTGTTCCACGACACGAACGATCTCTTCCCGGCCTCGGGTTGGACGCAGGTCGGACCGGGGAACCCGGCGGGGAAGTTCGTCGGTTGGCGTCCGCTGATCCTCCCTTTCGTCGAACAGCAGAACGTCCGCGACCTGTACGACTTCTCGAACAATTGGTGGGAGGGAACGAATCCGTCCGTCGCCTCGATCCCGATTCCGATCTTCCGTTGTCCGTCGGCGCTACGCGGTGGGGAGGTGACGAGTGCGATCGCCAAGTCACCGCGCCCCGCGATGACGTTCGCCAACCCGGTGGCGCCGACCGACTACGAGGCGCTGATGGGGGTACAGCCGTCGGCCATCAATCCGCATCTCGCGAACCCGATCTACGATGCCGGCAATCGCTTCTCGGTCATGTACCGCAACTCGACGACGACGTTCGGAGGGATCACCGACGGCACCTCGAACACGGTGATGGTGGTGGAGTGTTCCAGTCGTCCGCTGGTGATGCGTCACCGCTCGATCGCGTCGAACCTGTCGAACGATCAGGGGATCTGCTGGGCCGACAGCGAAGGCCCGTTCAGTCTGGACGGGGCTCGTGCCGACGGCTCGGCCGAAGGCTGCGGACCGGCGGGGGGCTGCGCGTTCGCGATGAACCGGAAGAACGACAACGAACCGTTCTCGATGCATCCGGCCGGAGCGAATTTCCTGTACGCCGACGGGCATGTCGCCTTTATCCAAGCCGGTATCTCGCTCGAAACGATGGCCGCGCTGGCGACGGCGCGAGCCGGAGAACCGGTGACGGCGCCTTGAGCCGAAAGCGGCTGGTGGGGGCACGGGGACCCCTTGCTGACGCTGCGGGCTGGCGTGGGCCCGGCCACTCCGTGGCCGAGGCATGGTTTCGTGGCGCTGCCGCACTCGCTTCGCAGCTTCAGCGGTGTCGGCATCCACCCGACCTCGGGCTCGGAGAGCCCGAGGGCACGTTCGACGCCTGCCTAACGGACAGGCTCGCTCGAATCACCATGCTGCCTGCAGGATCATCGCGCCGATCGCGACGAGAAATCCCACGCTCGTGATCGCGAAGCTCCGACGCTGGAATCGCTCGGCCGCCGTCACATCGCCGCGCTCGATCCTGCGCGCGGTCCAGAGCACGACGCCCAACCCGCCGAGCACATAGACGTAGGCGGCCAGATGGATCTTGTCCATCAGCACCAGATAGTCGACGTTCGGCATCGTCTCGTTTCCCGCCAGCTGGATCGCGACGACGGTCAACAAGGACGTGATGCCGATCCCCAGACGAGCATCGACGTAGGTCGTCTTGAGCAGCAGCATCAGCGAAGCGCCGAGCACGACGCAGAGGACCGGCAACAGCATCTTGAGCGTCGACGTGAGGATCGGTCGCGAGATCGGCAGCGCCACGCGGACGCGCGAGTAGCGATGCGGTTCGGTCCGTCGCGGATCGCCGAAGTCGGTCGGGTACTCGAACGCCTCGATCTCGAACCGAGGGGGATCGAGCCGAAAGCCGGGGAGGACCAGCCGCGGGTTGATCGCGACCGGGTCGTCGTCGGGGACGTAGACCATCCGGTTCGTCTCGTGCACCACATCTTCGAGCTCGAGGACCAGCTCCTGGCGGTCATACGGAAAGTCGTCGAAGAAGAACTTCCGACTGAATCGCCCCTGAACGCGGAGCACCTGGTACTTCTCTCCCGAGGGGAGCTCGATCGGTTCGTCATACAGCGTGTCGGCAACATGCCCCCACAGCTCGTTCGGGTTGACCATCTCGACCGTCTCGGCCGGATTCAGCTCGGGATCGCGCCAGCGGAACCAGAGATAGACGTCCATCGCGTAGCTGTGCTCGCGCAGATTCAGCGCCTGTACGTCGTTGACATAGACGCCGACCGTGACGCGTTCGATCGGACGGGGCGTCTCAGGATCGACTGCCGTCACGTCGGTCGCCGAACTCGGCGCAGCGTCCGATTGGAGAGGGGCTCCGGCGAGACGGGGAAGCGAAAGACAGGCCGCAACAAGCACGAAGCTCGCCGCCCATTTCAGGAACGGCAAGAAACTCCGCTCGGTTCGACCACGTTGCAGGCGAGCGCGAATCATCGTGGCGGTCTCGGAAGTGAGCGACGCACCCGAGAGGATCTCGTGCGTCATCGAGGTCGATTCGAGGGTTCGAGCGCCCTGTCTGCGACGGTTCCGGCGTCGACCATGCGGGGGGCGAGCGAGAGAGGCGGGCGGCACGATCCCATGGTCCGGTCGGGGGCTCCCCTTAACGATCCGAGGCGAACCGGTAAAATTCCGGGGCGATCGCGTCGATCTCCGACCGCAAGGATCGCGTCCTTCCCCTTCCACCCGCCAGGTCCGCCGTGCCCGATTCGCTGCTCGAATGGATCTGGTTGCCGACATCGCTGGTCCTCGGAGTCGCCTTGCTGACGTTCGGCGCCGAGGCGCTGGTGCGTGGTGCGGCTCGGCTGGCGCTCTCGATCGGCGTCCCCTCGCTGGTCGTCGGCCTGACGGTCGTGGCGTTCGGTACGAGTGCCCCCGAACTGGTCGTCAGTCTCCAGTCGACCTTTTCCGGCCAGGCGGATGTCGCCGTCGGCAATGTCGTCGGCAGCAACATCTTCAACGTCCTCTTCATCCTCGGTGCGTCAGCGCTGATCGTTCCGCTGACGGTCCACCGCCAGTTGGTCCGCTTCGACGTCCCGCTGATGATCGTCGTCTCGGTCGTGACGTTGCTGATCGCCTGGGACGGTGAGCTCGGACGGATCGAAGGGGGCGCACTGGTCGTCGCGCTGGTCTGGTACACGATTCGGACGATCATGATCGGGCGCCGCGATCAGACTCGCGAGAACCGGGAACGAGCCGCCGCGCTCCCGGCCGACGAACAGCCGACGCCTCCGGCGCAGCCGTCGTTGCGGATGATCCTCGTCGACCTGTTCCTGGTCGGCCTCGGTCTCGGACTCCTGATTCTCGGCTCGCGTTGGTTCGTCGACGGTTCGGTGACGATCGCCAGAATCTTTCAGGTCTCGGAACTGGTGATCGGTCTGACGATCGTCGCCGCGGGGACATCGCTCCCCGAAGTCGCCACGAGTCTGATGGCGGCTTGGAAAGGAGAGCGGGATCTGGCGGTCGGCAATGTCGTCGGCAGCAACATCTTCAACATCACGTGCGTGCTCGGATTCGCCGGCCTGCTGGCAGGCGACGGCGTCACGATCGCCGCTCCGGCACGCGAGTTCGATATCCCGATGATGGTTGCCGTGGCGCTCGCCTGTGTTCCGATCTTCTTCACCGGTCAGGCGATCGAGCGATGGGAAGGGGGCCTCTTCCTGTTCCACTACGTCGTCTACACGACCTACCTGGTCGTCAATGCTCGGGATGCCGTCGCCGGAGCCCAGATGCAGTGGGTGATCCTGGTGGTGCTGCTTCCGCTGACGATCCTGCTGCTGATCGCGTCCAGCCTGTATCAGGGGCGAAGGCCGCGGATCGAATCGCCGACCGACGGTGGTCCGCTCGTGAAAGCGGGCGACTGAGGCACGTCGCGATACGGTAGTCGTCGCGATTCATGCGACCGCCTCGCCCCGCATCGTCCGGCGACGATGCGGAGCGAAGCCCTTTCGATCGGTCCTGGCGACTACTCGCCGAACTCGAGATCGTAGCGCTTGCCGAGCGTTCCGGCCAACGACAGCTGCGTATCGAAGAGCGCCTGTCGCTTGACGTCGAGATCGGCGAAACGCTGGCGCACTTCTTCGGTCACGTCCGGCGGCAGCTGATTGTCGTCGGGGACCGCTCCCCCGATCCACGCCTCCGCCATCTGCTGCACCTCTTCCTGCTCGAGGAAGGTGAACTGCGGCAGCGATCTCATCCGCGCGGTCGTCGCGATCACCTCGGCCTCGACCTCGGCCGCGTGACTTCGCCAGCCGAAGAGCAGCTGCACCAACTCCATGTCGACTCCCGTCAGATCGATCGTCTCGTAGCGGCGTCCCATTTCGGTCCAATACGCCAACCCGAGAATCGCGTCGTCGTCGGCCAACTCCGCATCGATCCGACTCATCTCGTTCCAGGCCGCCAGCGTCCGCTCGCCGTCCGGCGCACCGACATCCGGCAGGTTCTGCAGCTCACTGAGCTTCTGCTGCAGCTCGTCCTGGGCCCGTTCCATCTCGAGCCGCGCCTGTTGCTCGATCTTCTGGACCTGCGATCCGATGTACGAGAAGAAGATGGTCACGCCTATGCACGGCAGGCAGCAGAAGCAGGTGACCAGGACCAGGACCAGAATGATCCACCCCGTCTTGCTCTTCTTCGGAGCGGGGGCGTTGCCGTAGGGAGCCGGCGGAGCACCGAATTGCGGTTGCTTGCCGTCGGGGAAGGTCGGACCGCTCATCGGAGTCGCTCGTTCGGCTAATAGGCGTAGATCGGAACCGGAGCATCATCCGGGCGAAACGGCGCGGTCGTCAATCGGCCACGGCGAAAGCCGCGGTGCGAGTCGAATCGCCGCTCCCACGCCGAAGTCGACACGTTCCCCTGCGATCGGGGCGCCGGAGCGACTACTTCCGCGGCAGGATTTCGAGCCCCGGAACCCCGAGATCCAGGCGAAAGATCCCTCCCCGATTCGCCTCGTCCCCGATCGCTCCGGTGACGAACAGCTGCGTCCGCCGTTCGCCGCCGAACGCGACGTTGCTGGTCGTCAGATTCCCGCCGCGAAACCGGGCGATCAGCTTTCCTTGCGGGTCGAGCACCTGCACCTGGCGCATGCCGTAGTGAGCGACATACAGGTTGCCGGCGGCGTCCAGGCACATGCCGTCGGGCTGGTTGTCGATCTGTCCGGTCGACTCGTCCTTGGCCGGAAGATCGTCCAGCAGCTTCCGTTCTCCGACCTTACCCGGGCCGACGACGTCGTAGACCCAGACCCGGTTCCGCTGACTCTCGGCGACGTACAGCTTCTTGCCGTCCGGCGTCAGGACGATTCCGTTCGGAAAGGCGAGGCCGTCGTCGACCAGGTGCGTCTTGCCGTCGGCATCGACGTAGTGCACGGTGCCGATCGGCCGTTCGCGATCCGAGTCACCCGGATCGGTGAACCAGAATCCGCCGTTCGGAACATCGAGCGTCAAGTCGTTCGGCCCTCGCAAAGGCTTGCCGTCGCATTCGTCCGAGGCGTTTTCCAGAAGCTTGCCGTCGGCCGACAGATGCAGCACCGCATGCCGGCTGGCGTCACAGACCAGATGCGTTCCGTCCGCCAGGATCTTGTGTCCGTTCGGAGCTCCGGTTTCCGCGAAGACCCGATGCGTGCCGTCGAGTTCGAACTGCGTGATCGTCGCGCCCCACGACACGTAGCCGCGCCCTTGGTGATCGAACACGACCCCCTCGCAGTAGCTCGGCACCGTGAACAGCAACACCGGCTCGACCGATGCCGGATCGGGCAGCTCCTGAGCCGTCAAACGATCGGCGTTCGTGAGCATCACCAGAGACAGCAGGGCGCCGAGACGGACGAGTCGCGCGAACGGGAAGGTCCTCATCGAAGTGACTCCGGAGCGGTGGTGAGAGAGGGGGCCGCAGGCGAGTCGTCACGAGCGAACGCGTCGCGTCGCCCCTGCGGCGCGGATCAATCGGTCGTCGAACGGTTCTCGGACGAGGCGATCTTGACGAGTCGCTCGCGTCGATCCCCTCCGTTGCCCACGCCGATCCGCAGGAAGATCTCGCCGCCGCAGATCGCGGGGCTGGCGTAGGCATCATTCTTCAAGCTGTTACGAGCCAATAAGCGGAATTCCCTAGGATCGGCGGCGAAGACGATCGTCTGACCTTCCAGGTTCGGCACGTAGATCCGTCCGTCGCAGTAGACCGGCGAGGCGCTGAACGAACCGCCGAGCCGCTCGCGCCAGACGACCTGACCGTCGGCGTTCGACCAGCACATCGCGACGCCGTCGTCCGTCACGCCGTACAGATGATCGTCGACGACGATCAGACTCGGCTCGTACAGCTTGGTCCGCTCGGACCAGACCTTCTCTCCCGAGCCGTCACCCTTGACGCAGAGCGTCTCGCGCTGCGGATAACCTCCCGACGCGAAGACATGCTTGCCGTCGGTTACCGGCGTTCCGCAGGTCCCTTCGGCCGTGCCGTCGCACGACCAGAGCTGCTTGCCGGTGGCGGGATCGTAGGCAGTGACCGTATGACAGCCGCAGATCACCATCTGATCGCGACCGGCGATCTCGGCGATCAGCGGAGACGAGTAGCTGCTGAGGGCCGGGCGCGAGGTCCGCCAGACGATCTCGCCGCTGGCGCGATCCAGACCGGCCAGGTAGCCCCCTCCCTGATTGTCCGCCGCGACGATGACCAGCGAGCGATACGGAATCGGCGACGGCGCGAAACCGAACTTCGACGAGAACGGACCGATGTCGCGCTGCCAGATCGTGTTGCCGTCCACGTCGAGCGCCGTGACCCAGACGTGATCGCCGTTCAGGAACGACGCGAACAGACTCCCTTCGGCAACGGCGACGGTGCTGTTGGCGCGAGTCGCCTTGCGGTGGATCAGGCGATCATCGGGAAGTCCGCCGGTGTGGACCGTCGTCTCCCAGATTCTTTCTCCGGTCGCCCGGTCGTACGCCAGAACCGCCTGTCGCGACTCGCTCTCGATCGCCGTCGCCAGATAGACGCGGTCTCCGACGACGGTCGGCGACGAGTGCCCTCGCCCCGGCACGTCAGCCTGCCAGACGACATTGGTCGAGTCGCTCCATTCGGTCGCCGCAGGCTGCGGCGCAGCATGCCCGTCCCCTCGCGCCCCTCGCCAGAAAGGCCAGTCGGTTTCGGCGTACGAGAGCGGCGATGCCGACGCGACGTCGGACCCCTCGCCGGAGATCTCGGCGATCTCGTGTCGTGTCGGACCGAAACACCCCGACAGGCAACCGACGAGCAACGGCAGAACGAACCACCGACAAGCGGCCATCGAACCGACTCCGAAGCGAAAGACGAACGCATCGCGGCATGCGACCGTCCGCTCAGGATATCGGCCCGTGAGGGCGATCGATAGCGAAGCGACGAACGGCCGTCGCATGGGCCGTCATTCCGGCGCGTCGACCGGCGACGAATCCGCCGTCTCGGTCGCATCGTCCGACGCTCCGATCGGTCGCCGCGGATCGATCCCCCACCAGCAGATCGCGGCGATCAGATAGACCGCGGCGTAGCTGATGAAGACGGTGTCGTAGCCCGACATCTCGGAGGCCAGACGGACGGCCGGATCGAGACGGTCGACCGAGACCGCCTGTTCCGCTGCGGTCGATGCGATCGATCGCTGCACGATCGTTCCCGTCAACCACGACGCCAGCGAAGCGCCGGCCGTTCCGGCGGTGTTCATGCAGGCGGCGATCACTCCGGCATGGCGCCCCCCCAGATCCTGACAGCTCGCCCAGGCCGCTCCGAGCGTCAGGTCGACTCCGAAACCGGCGAGCGAGACGAACAGGCAGAAGCGATGGACATCGTCGGTCGTTCGCGCCCCGAACCAGCAGCCGGCGCACAACAGCATCGCGGCCGTTCCGATCAGGCGCCGGGCGCTGATCCGGTCGCCGGTCAGGCGCTGAGCCGTACCGACCGCATAGCCGCCGAGCACGCACCCGATCGCTCCGACCCAGAGCGGCGCCCCCTTGTAGATCGCTCCCCAGACCGCCGTCTCGGGAACCTCGAACCGCCGGTCGAAGTAGCCGGGAAAGTAGCTGATGTCGAAGATCCAACCGTAGGTGACCAGCGAATACATCAGACACAGGGACCACAGGCTGCGGCTGCGGAACATCGCTCCCCAGGGAATCGGTTCGGCTCGTCCGGTCGATTCGCCGCGCCGACCGATCAACCGCCGTTCGGCATCGTTGCAGCTCGGATGTTCGTCGGGGCGATCGCGATAGACGGTCGCGAAGACCAGGCACCAACCGATGCCGATCACCCCGAACAGCAGGAACGCCCCTCGCCAACTCACCAGGCCGGGCCACGCTCCGGTGCCGCTGACCAACAGCATCCAGACCAGCGGCGTCAGCCCTCCCGCGATCCGTCCCGACATCCACAGATACCCCTGCACCCGTTCCCAATCGCTGCGCGGGAACCAGTCGTGGATGACACGAGCCAGATTCGGATAGGCGCCTGCCTCACCGGCTCCGAACAGGAAGCGGATGACGACCAGCCCCGACAGGCCGATCAGCACCGTCCCGCCGATCTCGAGTCCTGCCGCTCCGGTCAGCGCCGTGAAGAGCGACCATAACAGGACGATCCGGATCAGCGTGCCGCGTGCCCCCCAGCGATCTCCAAGTCGCCCGGTCGGAATTTCGAACAGACCGTAAGCGAGCGTGAACGCGGTGAACGCCCATTTCAGATCGGTCGCCGACGCGAGCCCGAGCGCCGTGGCGATCGAGCCGGCCGCGGCGCCGAAACAGACCCGATCCAGATAGGTGATCACCGCCAGTCCGGCTGCCAGCCCCAGCACCCGATAGCGGATCCTCGTCGGCCGATCGCCGACAGCCGTCGGCGCGCCTTGCGTCTCGTCGGGCGACGTCTCGTGCTCGGGATCGCCGTCGATCGGTCTCATCTTCGGATTCTCCGCTGACGATGCGATCGCGAACTCCGACTCGGCGAGCGTCGATCGATCGCGCTGCGGTCGGGCGACGTCTCGATTCCGCGCGACCGGCTACGGCGAGTCTCGACTCATCGCGACTCGGCGATCAGCGTCGAGCGGATGAAGTCCTCGTTGAGCGTCACTCCCAGCCCCGGTCGGTCGGGAACGGTGATCCAGCCGTCTTCGGCCTGCACCTTCTCGTGCGTCAGTTCGTGGCGCAGCGGCGAGTCCTCGACGCAGTCCTCGAACAGAAAGGCGTCCTTGCAGGTCGTCAGCCAGTGCAGACTCGCCGCGACCGTCACCGGGCTCGTATAGCAGTGATTGCACAGCCGTCCGCCGATCTCCTCGACGCGCTGGCGGATGTAGGCCGAGTCGGTGAAGCCGTTGCGCGACAGATCGACCTGATAGACGTCCAGGCAGCGACCGTCGATCAGCGGTCGAAACGACTGCCGACCGCACTCCTCTTCTCCGGCGGCGATCGGCACGGGGGAGCGGTCCCGCAGCCAGCGATACCCTTCGTAGTCGTCCGGATGCAGCGCTTCCTCGAGCCAGCCGATCCGATAGTCGGCGAACGCCTTGGCTCGATCGAGCGCGGTTCGCGCGTCCCAGACGCAGCCGGCGTCGATCAGAACGGTGCCGTCGTCGCCGACCCCCTTGCGCGCGCCGGCGACCAGTTCCCGATCGAGCGCCTCGGATTGTCCCATCGGTTCCCAGCCGAACTTGACGGCGCGGTAGCCGGCGTTCCGCCATCGCTCGCCGATCCTCGCCGTCTCGTCGCCGTTGCGACCGAACAGGATCGACGCGTAGGCGGGGATCCGCTCGTGGTGCTTGCCGCCGAGCAGCGTATGGATCGGCACGCCGAAGTGCTTCCCCTTCAGGTCCCACAGCGCCATGTCGATCGCCGACATCGCGGTGATCGTCACCGAACGCCGCCCGCAGTACATGGTCCGCCGGTACATCTGCGACCAGAGCGTCTCGGTCTCGAGCGGATTTCGCCCGACCAGCAGCTGCCGCAGTCCGGTCGCCACGTTGTGACTGAACGGCGCGTCGATCACCGCCTTGACCATCTCCGGCGACGAATCGGCCTCGCCGATCCCTTCGAGTCCGGTGTCGGTCCGAACGCGGACCAGGACCGAATCCTGACTGCTCGCCGTCTTCGCTTCGACGTTGCGGATCCGGAGGATCTGACAGACGATCTCGGTGATCTTCATGGGGTTGTTGACCTTGATGGCGGATGTCGTTCGGTGGGAAGGGGGAATCGAGTCGCCGGGCAGGTCGGAACGGGGTCGAACGACCGTCGATCGGGGCGTTGCGAGCCGATCCGAGACACGAAGTCGATCAGGGGATAACGCGGCCGACCACGACGATGTGCTGGCCTCGCGGAATCGGAGCGACCCAGGCCTGAGCGAGCACGACTCCGTCGACACCGGCTCGCACCGGCCACGGAGCCATGTCGATGTGATCGAAGTCGTGAAGATAGCCGACGATCTCGCCTCGCTTCACCTCGGTGCCGCATTCGAGCACCGCTTCGTAGTGCCCGTCGAACGGCGCGACGGTGAAGCAATCCCGGTCGACCATCTCGAGCTTGCGCTGCGTTCCGGCCGCGTGATACGCATGCGGTCGGATCTCGCCGTGCAGCTGATCGTTGTGGATCGCGGCAGCGAGCACGCCGTGCCGCCCGTAGCGGACCCCTTCGGGATTGACGGCGCACCCCCAGCCGAGTTCGGTCCCGACGGTGATCTTCCCCAGACGTTCCGCTTCGCTCGGCAGGAGTCCCGGCGTCGCATTCTGATAGACCATCAGACTCGGCGTTCCGAACCACCGCGCCGTCCGTTCGATCTTCGCACCGAGTTCGGGATCGTCGATCGGATGGTAGTTCGCGCAGAGCGAGAAGCGGGCGACGTTACCGCCGCTGTGCAGATCGATGACGACATGGACGCGAGGCCAGATGTACTCGCGCACGAACGCGGCGATCCGATGCGTGATTCCCGACAACGCCGGCTCCCGCCCTGCCCCGGCGACGAACGCCCGGTTCAGGTTGACTCGATCGTCCGGCGAGCTCTCGCGCGTGCCGGCTCGGAATGCCGACGGGTTCAGGACCGGAACGAAGATCAGCCTACCGCGGACCTGCTCGATCCGGATCTCGTTCATCAGATGCTTGAGGACGACCGGCCCCTCGTACTCGTTGCCGTGATTCGAGCCGAAGGCGACCAGCCCTCGATCGGGCGTCGCTTCGGGACCGACCCAGACGGTCAACGGAATCAGATGATCTCCCCAGATGCTGTCGTGTTCGAGCGCGACCCAATAGTCGCGACGACCGGGGGAATCGAGATCGAGCTGCGAAGGGCGAGCGACGATGCGGGACATCGAGCAGGTACTCCCGAGGTGATCGATCGTGTTCGGTTCAGGCGATGATCTCGCGGACGACTCTCGGATGCGTGACGCCGGTCAGACGCTCCTCGAGACCGTTGCGCTCGACGAACAGCCGGTGATGATCGAGGCCGGTCAGATGCAGGATCGTCGCGTGCCAGTCCTCGACGCTGACTCGATCCTCCACCGCCGCGAAACCGAGTTCGTCGGTCGCTCCGAACGTCAGCCCGCGACGGACGCCACCCCCGGCCATCCAGGTGCAGATCGCGTTCTTATTGTGGTCGCGCCCCGCTTTCGAGGCGTCCTTGTCGCCGGGGAGCTGAGCGATCGGCAATCGCCCCATCTCCCCTCCCCAGACCACCAGCGTCTCGTCCAGCAGACCGCGGCGGTCGAGATCGACGAGCAGACCGGCGACCGGCTTGTCGGTCCGCTCGCACGCGCTTCGCAGCGACGACGCGATGTCGGCGTGGTTGTCCCAGATCTGCCCGTCGATGAACAGCTGCACGAAGCGGACCCCGCGTTCGATCAGCCGCCGCGCGATCAGGCAACGCCGACCGTACGATTCGGTCGTCGGATGGTCGATCCCGTAAAGCGCCAACGTCTCGGCCGTTTCGTCCGACAGGTCGAGCGCCTCGACCGCCTCGGTCTGCATCCGCGCCGCGAGTTCGAACGAATCGAGCCTTGCTCCCAGACGCGGTTGTCCGGGACGGGTCGCGAGGTGGCGACGATCGAGACGCTCGCGCAATTGTCGCTCGAGCGCGCGAACGCCGTCCGGCGCCTCGAAATCGGGTAGCAGGTTCAGGATCGGCGCGCCGGTCGCCCGCAGACGGGTCCCCTGGTGATTCGGCGGCAGAAAGCCGCTCGTCCAGTTGTCGATGCCGTTGACCGGCAGCCCGCGCGGGTCGTCGAGCACGACGTACGACGGCAGATTGCGGTTCTCGTTCCCCAGGCCGTACGAGATCCAGGCACCGAGCGACGGGCGACCGAGAAACTCGCTCCCCGACTGGATCTTGTAGAGCGCCGGCTCATGAGTCAGGTTCGTGGTGAACATCGATCGGATCATCGTCAGCCGATCGACCTGGCCGGCCAGATGAGGCATCACTTCCGAGACCCACATCCCCGACTCGCCGTGGCGATCGAATCGGAACGGACTCCGCAACATCGCACCGGCCGCGTCCGGGAACTCGACCTCTCCGGCGATCGCGTCGAACCACTCTTCACCATGGCGTCGATCGAGTTCCGGCTTCGGATCGAACAGGTCCATCTGACTCGGACCGCCGTTCATGAACAGATGGATGACGCTGCGAGCCTGCGGGGGCCGAGTCGATTCCGAGCCGCCGAGCGAGTCGCTGTCGAATCCCGAGGCGCGCCGGGCCTCGATCAGCAGTTCGGCCAGCGCGGCCGAGCAGAGGGCCGATCCGATCCGACCGAACCAATCGCGGCGAGTTCCCTCGCGATGCGACGTCGCGCGGCGCGACGACAGGCGATGCGAGTCGGCGGCGCCGTCGTTCCGATCGTCCGTCGTTCGTGACATCCGGTCGCTCCCGAGAGGGTCGAGACTCAATCGACGTACTGGAACTCGGCCGATCCGAGCATCGCGTGACAGTAGCCGATCAGCGCGAGGTCGTCGGCTCGATGCGAGTTCACCGCGGCGTTCCCTTCCTTGCCGGCCGACTCCCAGGCCGTCGCCAGTTCCGCCAGCGCCGCGAGATCGTCATGCAGCGCGGCGGTGTCGGGATCCCGCCCGTAGGCCAACCGATGGGCAGCGATGATCCGTGCTGCGGGATCGTCCCCTGCTTCGATCCGGACGCGCTCGGCGAACGCCTCGGCCCACTCGCGCATTCGTCGATCGTTGGTCAACTGCAGCGCCTGGAGCGGGACGAGCGATTCGTCGCGCTCCAGGCAGTTCGGATTCATCGCCGGCAGATCGAAACTCTCGAGCAAGGTCGGCAACTTCGTTCGGCGCTGTAGCACATAGA
>CAZZBI010000002.1:49901-52868 GCA_964652385.1 uncultured Pirellulaceae bacterium
GGTAGAGCGGACGGTGACCAGGCCGTCGTCCCGCTCGTCGATGTCGTCCGCCGGACCGAAGCGTCGACGATCCAAGCGACCCGCCGTCGCGAGCATCGCGTCGCGCAGCACTTCCGCCTCGACCCGGCGCAGCGGCATCCGCGAAAGCAACGTTCCGTCGGGATCGAGTGCCGCGGCATCGGGCGACAGCTCGGAGTTCTGGCGATACGCCGCGGTCAGGACCAGCCGCCGGACGAATCGTTTCGGACTGCCGCCGTCGGCCAGATCGATCGCCAATCGATCGAGCAGTTCGGGGTGAGTCGGTTCGCGACCGGCGCGTCCGAACTCGTCGAGCGACGGGACGATGCCGCGGCCGAAGAAGCGGGACCACCATCGATTCGCCATCACGCGCCACGTCAGCGGATGACGCGGCTCGACGAGCCATTCCGCGAAGGCCGTCCGATAGCCGAGTGTCGGCGCGTCGCGGAATCGCTCCGGGGGAACGAAGGGGGTGCGCCCGTCGGTCAGAACCGACAGGACGCCGGGACCGACCTCTTGAGCCGGCATCAGGTAATTGCCGCGCCTGAGCATGAAGGTCGGCGACGGGCGACCTCGCGACCAGAGTGCCCGGATCATCGGTTCGCTCGGACGATCGCGTTCCAACGCGTCGCGCGACGCCACGAGGGATGTTCGCTTCCCTTCGTCGGTCGTCGCTTCGATCGTTGCGCCGAGCTTCGCGATCTGACGATCGATCTCGCGCTGCGCCGCCTCCCAAGCCGTTCGCTCGTCCGTCGACACGACGTTCAGGCGACGGGCGTCGGGCGCGAGCCAATCGTGTTCGTCGTACGCCTCCTTGAGGGTGGCGGCCATCCGATAGTAGTCGCGCTGAGGAATCGGATCGAACTTGTGGTCATGACAGCGGGCGCAGTGGAGCGACAGGCCGAGAATCGAGCTGCCGAGTATCCGCAGCTCGTCCGCGATCAGCTCCTGACGATCCGGAACGAAGTTGGTGATCTCGGCGAAGGTCCGGTCCGGAGCGGTGCGCAGGAAGCCGGTCGCGACCAGCTGATCGGCCTGCTCGGGCGAAACGGTCGATGTACTTCGCCAATCGAACAGCTCGTCCCCAGCGAGCTGTTCGATCAGGAATCGATCGTACGGACGATCGTCGTCGAACGCGCGAATGACGTAGTCGCGATACCGCCACATCTCGCCCCGCACGCGATCCTCGTTCTGCCCCCCTTCGCTATCGGCATAGCCGGCGGCATCGAGCCAGAACCTCGCCTGCCGCTCGCCGAACGCGGGAGATGCCAGCCATCGATCGACCTGTCGCTCGAGCGCATCGGGGCGTTCGTCCGCAATGAAGGCCCGAACATCGTCCCCTTCCGGCGGCAGACCGAGCAGGTCGAACGAGAGGCGACGCAGCAAGCGGTGGCGGGGAGCGGGCGAAGCGAAGTCGAGTCCGAGCGGCTGGAGTCGTTCGAGCAGGAAGGCGTCGATCGGATCGAGAGCCGTCGTGAGGTTCCGAATCGTCGGCGACGGACGATCGATGCTCGGTCGGAACGACGGGAAGTTCCGGTCCTCGTCGGTCACCAGCGGATCGGGCTCGGTCGTCGCGATGTCGATCGGGCGGTGCGAAGTGGGCATGCCGGCGTCGATCCAACGCCGCAGAGTCGTCAGTTCCGCCCCTTCCATCGGTTTGACGCTGACCGAGACGAGCAGTCGACGCGGCGGCATCTCGCCCGATTCGATCCGCTGTACCAGACGACTGGCCGCCGCATCGCCGGCGATCACGACCGGACCGTGCTCTCCGCCTTGCCTCAGCCCTTCGATCGTTCGTAGGTCGAGACTCCCCTCGCGTCGCTCGTGGCCATGACACGGGACACAGCGGAGCCAGAGGATCGGGACGACCTGCGACAGTTCGACCGTATCGTCGGTCGGTCGGAGTCCTGCCGCGCCGTCGTCGATCCAGACACGGAGTCGCTCGACCTGTTCGTCGTCGGGGCGCGGATGATCGTCCGGAGGCATATCGCCCGAACGGATTCGGACGTACAGCGGGCTCTCGTCGGCTCGCCCCGGAACGACCACCGGACCCGATTCCCCTCCGCGCTGCAGACCGGCCAGCGAGGCGAGATCGAGTTGCCCGTCGCCGGTCGACGGTTCATGACAGTCCGCACAGTACGTCGCCAGCAGGTCGCGAATCGGTTCAGGAATCGGCTCGTCACCACGAACTCCGGCAACGCCTGCCGCCATCAAGGCAACGATCGTCGTCGCCCGTCGAACGACCAGGCGGCTCGAGACGCCCTCGCGAACGACGCGTCCCGACAGCCCGATCGAGCGCCCGGCAGCGAACCGAGCCGCGAAGCGAAAGGGGAGCGATCCGATCACGGCGATCATCGCGCGTCGGAACATCGTCGTCTCGCGGGCGGGACCGTTCTCGCCCTTTGATCGCGGTCGATCACGAAGGGGAAGGCGGTGAGGTGGGAAACGTACGGCAGCGAGCGGAGGAGCGTGGCGCGTCGCCGCAGCGATCGAGGTGCGGTATCCGAGGGGGCACGGGGCGAACGATGCGCACCGCTCAGCGAAGCATCTCGCTCAACAGCGGCTCCATCGCGTCGGCCCAGATTCGATACCCCTTCGGCGAGAGGTGCAGGAAGTCGGGCATGATCTCGGCCGAGAGGGTGCCGTCCGGCTGCAGGAACTTCGGACCGAGATCGAGGTAGCGGATCGAGGCCCCGTCGTCGAGCTTCGCGATCCGTTCGTTCACCTTCGCGATTCGACCTCGATAGTCGGTGTCGGCGGCCGCATCGCGCGGGAAGATGCCGAGCAACAGTACCTTGGTCTCGGGGAGCTCGGTGCGGATCGCCGCCACCGTCGCCTCGATCCCCTTCGCCACTTCGTCGGCGTCGTCGTTGCGGATGCCGAAGTTGTTGGTGCCGATCATCAGCACGCAGACCTTGGGCGAGATGCCGGTCAGCTCGCCCCCTGCGG
>CAZZBI010000003.1:0-21986 GCA_964652385.1 uncultured Pirellulaceae bacterium
GCATCACATTGACCGGAAAGTTCTTGCCGACGACGAGCAGCGTGTAGATCTCGGTGGTCGCCGTATCATAAAAAAAGTTGTCGACCAGCAGCGCGGCATTCGGCGAGCGATCGAAATCGAGCCAGGCTCCCATCTGACGACGCAGCGCCGCGACGTTCGCCGCCAGCGCCTCGACCGTCAGCAGGTTCCGCTCGGCACTCTTGCCGCTCGGATCGCCGATCATCCCGGTAGCGCCGCCGACCACGGCGATCGGTCGATGACCGGCCTGCTGAAATCGACGCAGCGTCAGCAACGGGACGAGATGGCCGACATGCAGACTGTCGGCGGTCGGATCGAATCCGGCGTAGACGGTCCGCGAGCCGGCTTCGAGCCAGTCCGAGATCCCGTCGTCGAAAGTGGTCTGATGGACCAGTCCGCGCCATCGGAGCTGATCGAAGAAGGTCCGTCCCATCGCTGTCGTCCTCGAGTTCGCTTGCGGTCTTCGTCGCTTCGTTCGTCCGGCGAGTCGGCAATCTCTCCGCAACTCGCGCTCGCGGGCCGTTCAATCGCCGAGCAGGTCCGCGAGTCCTCCTGACTTTCGCTCGCCGAGCAACGCCTTGGCGATCCGCAGATCGGCCGCCGTCGTCAGTTTCAGATTCTCGGGCCCGTCCTCGACGATCGCCACCGGTCGACCGATCCGCTCCAGCGCCCCTGCCTCGTCGGTCGGCGGGGCGTTCGCATCGATCAGCGCCAGCGCCTCGGCGAGCCACTCACGGCGAGCGACCTGAGGGGTCTGAGCGAGCCAGAGGTCGGAACGGTCGACCGTTTCGCGGATCGTTCCGTCCGCCGCTCGTCGCTTGACGGTCGAGGTGACCTTGGTCGCGAGGATCGCCGCCCCGACTCGGTTCGCCTGCTCGAAACAGCGTTCGATCGCCTGATCCGATACGCAAGGTCGAGCGGCATCGTGAACGGCGACGAAGTCGTGCGACCGATCGATCGCCGCGAGGCCGCGCGCCACCGACTCGGCTCGCTCGCCCCCGCCGATCGCCAGCTCGACGTTGTAGAAGAGCAGATTCGGGCCGAAACGCTCCTCGACCATCCCTCGGTCCTCTTCGGCGACGACCATCACGATCCGACCGACATCCGCGCGGGCGCGAAACCGCTCGACCGAATGCTGCCAGACCGGTCGGCCGGCGAGCATGACGTACGGCTTCTTCTCGTCCGGTCGACCGAAGCGACTGCTCCGTCCGGCAGCGGCAACGATCACGGCGAACTTCGGCATCGTCCCCTCCGACGAATCGAGCCAACTTCCCGGTGTTCCATCGCGGCTCGACGACCGCGGATCGCAACGCCGGCTCGCGGGAGCGAGCGAACGACGTCCGAGCGTCCCGTTACGCTCCGGCCGGACCTTTCCAGCCACGAGTCCAGGAGGACGCCGGACTGCGACGCTCTCTCAGTTTCCCCGTTACCCGCTCGACGCCGTCGATCGCGGTCTGCGGTGCATGATCAACGAAGAGCGCGGCGGCCGGACGTTCGTGTCGAGCGGCGCCGATCAGCGCCAGCAGCTCGGGCTCGACCAGCACGCCACCGCTCGACCAATAGGTACCGAACCCTCGCACCTGCAGTGCGATCATCAGCGATTGGACGAACGCTCCGACCGCGAGCAGATGCTCGCGGTCGATCTCTTCCCGCTTCCGAGACTCGCGCTCCTCGGGCTCCGGCAGCCAGGTCACCAGCAGCAGATGACCGCAGCCGCGCAGCAGCGACGGGATCTTTCCGGCCCGACTCGCACGCCCCTGATCCCCTTCGATCAGCGTCGCCAAGGAGCGACAGGCCGATACGTCCAGCAGCGTCACGCGCCACGGCTCGATCGGCTCTCCGGACCCCGGATCCGCACTGCTCGCCGGATAATGAAACGGCGTCCATCCCGCTGCCGCGATCGCGTCGCGAATCGCCGCTTCGCCGTCGGCACGCATGGTCGGCAGCCTGGCGGCCGGAGAGGCCATCACCTTGACCGTCCGCCGTTCGCGGAGCGCCCGATCGACCGCCGCGATATCGAGTTCGAGCCGCGTTCGGTCTCGCGGAACGACGTCGTTTGCCGACCGGTTCTCGTGGGTCTCCATGGGGCTGCCGTCGCACGAAGGAACACAGGGGGAAAACTCTTCGGGCCGCTGCGGCACGATCGGTGGCCGGAGCGATCCGAAACGGGGCGACCGACCTCATCAGGGCGACAGCGGTGCGATCGTCTCGGGGCCAAGTTACCCGGGCCGCTCCAGTTCGAGAAGCCGACGACGCGGCGCGGTGAACGGCAGAAGGAATGCGGTGCGGCGCGGCCGCTCGTCCCTTGCGAAAGCGACTGCTACACTGACCGTCCGACGGAACGTCCGGACAGGGGATGCCTGATCCCGATCGCGCGGTCGCTCTCGCCGCGGCCGATCTCTGCCGCCCTCTGGCGAGCGACCGGGACCTCCGTCGATCCAGGAGGCTCGTCATGTTCGTCGTGCGCTTCGCGGCTTGGTCGGCCGCCCTCTTTCTCTTGATGGTTCCCATGCGATCCATGGCTCAGACGGAACGGCTAGAACCGACGGCGGAGGTCGAGGGGATCACCGCCTACCGACTCGAAAACGGCCTGCAGATCCTGCTCTTTCCCGATTCATCCAAGCCGACCGTGACGGTAAACCTGACGATCTTCGTCGGTTCGCGTCACGAGGGGTACGGCGAAGCGGGAATGGCGCACCTGCTCGAGCACATGCTCTTCAAGGGAACGCCGTCCCATCCGAACATCCCCAAGGTCCTGCAGGATCGGGGCGCGGACTTCAACGGGACGACCTGGGTCGATCGGACGAACTACTACGAGACGCTGCCGGCCTCGGACGAGAACCTCGACTTCGCGCTCCGGCTCGAGTCGGATCGGATGGTCAACAGCCTGATCCGCGCCGAGGATCTGGCCTCGGAAATGACCGTCGTGCGGAACGAGTTCGAGGACGGCGAGAACAACCCGGTCCGCGTACTGCTGCAGCGCGTCCAGGCGACCGCCTACGAGTGGCACAACTACGGCAAGTCGACGATCGGCAATCGGAGCGATATCGAACGGGTGCCGATCACCAATCTGCGCGCCTTCTATCGCAAGCACTATCAGCCGGACAACGCCCTGCTGATCGTCGCCGGGTCGTTCGATCGCGACCGCGCGCTCGAGAAGATCGTCGAGTACTTCGGCCCGCTCGAGGCGCCGGACCGCGAACTCGAGCGAACCTACACCGAAGAGCCGGCCCAGGACGGCGAACGGACCGTCGTGCTCCGTCGCGTCGGCGATGTCTGTCTGGTCGCGGCCGCCTATCACATCCCGGCCAGCTCGCATCCCGATTTCGAAGCGGTTCAGGTCCTTCAGAACCTGATGACCTCACAGCCGACCGGACGTCTCTACTCGGCTCTGATCAAGGATCGCAAGGCCTCCGCGGTCTTCGGCACCGCCTTTGCCTTTCACGATCCCGGTCTGGTCTTCTTCGCCACGATGGTTCCGCGCGAGGAGCAGGTCGCGGTCGCTCAGGAGACGCTGCTGTCGACCCTCGAGAACGTCGTCGCTTCACCGCCGACCGATGACGAGGTGGAGCGGGCGCGCGACGAGTTGCTTGCGGCTCGGGAGCTCGAAGTCGCCGACAGCCAGTCGATCGCCATTTCGCTGAGCGATTGGGCGGCCCAAGGGGATTGGCGACTGTTCTTCGTCCATCGCGATCGCCTCGAGAGCGTCACGACCGACGATGTCGTCCGAGTCGCAGCGACCTACCTGCAGCGCAACAACCGGACGCTCGGTCTGTTCCTGCCGACCGAAAAGGCGGAGCGCGTCGCGATTCCGGCCGCCCCGGACATTCGGCAGCTGGTCGACGACTATCGCGGACGCGAGGCGCTGGTCGAAGGGGAAGCGTTCGATCCGTCGCCGGCCGCGATCGGTGAACGACTGATCCGTCGCACCGCCCCCTCCGGCATCCAAGTCGCTCTGCTGCCGAAGCGTACGCGCGGCGAGATGGTGCAGCTGAACCTGACGCTGCGTTACGGCAACGAGAGTTCGCTCGCCGGTCTCAATCAGGCGGCAAGCGTGCTGACCGATCTGATGGCCCGCGGTACCGAGCGACTCGACCATGCCGCGCTTCAGGAAGCGCTCAATCGGAACCGAACCGAGCTGTCGACCAGCGGTCAGCGCGGCCTGGCCAACTTTTCGCTGCAGGTGCCGCGCTCGAAGCTCTTGGGAGCGATCGAACTGCTGAGGCAGATCGTGCGCGAGCCGCGGTTCGACACGAACGACTTCGAGGAGTATCGCGAACAGCTCGTTTCGGGACTCGAATCACGGATCTCCGACCCTCAGTCGATCGCCGGACGCGCCTTTACCCGTGCGATGGCGCCGGCCGATCCGGCGGACATCCGTTACGTCCCGACGCTCGACGAAGAGCTGGCTCTGTATCGGGCGTTGTCGCTCGATCAGGTCCGCGAGCTCTACCGCACGCAGCTCTCGGGGATGCGAGGTGAGTTGGTCGTCGTCGGCGACTTCGATCCGGCCGAGATCGACGCCGCACTCGATTCGCTGACCGCCGACTGGACCACCACGGTTCCGTACGAGCGGATCGCCGAATCGGCGAACCTTTCGATTCCGGCCGAAGAGATCGTGCTGCAGACTCCCGACAAGGCGAATGCCGTGATGATCGCCGGGCTCAATCTGGAACTCAGCGATCGCGATCCCGACTATCCGGCGCTGGTCGTCGCCAACTACGTACTCGGCGGCGGATCGCTTTCGTCACGCCTGGGTGACCGCGTCCGACAGGCGGAAGGGCTTTCCTACGGAGTCCAGTCGGGGCTCTCGGCACATCCGATCGACCAGCGCGGTCGATTGTCGATCTTCGCCATCACCAACCCTGGCAACCGCGAGCGGCTGATCGGCGTCGTGCGCGAAGAGGTCGGACGCTGGCAGAGCACCGGAGTCACGCCGGACGAGTTGGCTCGGGCACAGCAGAGTCTGCTGCAGGCGCGGCAGCTCGGCCGTACCGACGATCGGAGTCTCGCGACCCTGATCGGAGGTCTGATCTTCTCGGGACGCGATCTGCAGGATGTCGAGCGTCTGGAGCGGCAGCTCGCCGAGCTGACTCCGCAGCAGGTCAACGAGACGGTGAAGCGTCGGATCGATCCGAATCGAATCCTGACGATCTTCGCCGGAGATGTCGAACCGAAGTGACCGGCAAGATCGCGGCTCGGAGCGCACCGAGCCGCGATGCGGCGGCCGACGACGCTCGCGATCGTCCGAGCCGGCGCCGAAACGATTCGGGGAGGCGGAGCGTCGAGCTCCCCTCCCCTTTTTCGTCGACCGGTTCGATTCAGCCGAGCGGCAACTGTCGGCAGTATTCGTAGAGAGCCATCGTCGTCGCCGTGGCGACGTTGTGGCTGAACGGCATGCCGTAGACCGGGATCTCGATCACGTCGTCCATCAGCCTCAGTCGCTCGTCCGGGATCCCGTCGCGCTCGTGACCGATCACCAGACAGGTCCGACGATCGAATCGATAGTCGAACGTCGATACCGAGCGACTCGCCTGTTCTAGGCCGACCAGTCGGTACCCCTCCTGCTTCATCCGCGCCAGGACGGGATCGAGCGAGCGGCGCGACTCGAGCTCGACCTGCTCGGCTCCGTCGCGCGCGATCTTCTTGTCCAGTCGGATCGGACCTTCGACGATGATCCGACCGATGCCGCAGCCCCCGACGGCTCGCACGATGCGCGACAGATTGACGGCGCTCCGAAAGGGAGGGCAGGCAAGCACGAGTTCGCGGGGGCGTTCGAGAGCGGTCGGCGGTTTGTGACGGACATGGATCGGATCGTCGGATTCGTCAGAGTTCACGCCGGACTCCCGTCTTGCGCCGCTTGCCGATTCTGCGGCGAGATCGAATCGCTTGAGGAATTCCCGTTCGTCGCCGGAAACTTTCCGAATCGACGTCCCGGTCCTGGCGGCGATGCCGCTGGAATCGGTGTACGGATGATGGCTCGAGGAACGAGCCCGTGCGGAAGAACGAACGGTAGCCGAAAAGGCCCGAACGCGAACCACCGCATCGATCGACAGGATGTCTTCCCCGGCGGGCCGAATCCCGTCTCAGGTCGGAGGACCTTCGCCATGTTGCTCATGCAGATCGGACTGATGCTCGGGTTCGCGGTCGTCTTCATCACCGTCGGCATCGCGAATCAGCCGCTGACGACCCACTGAAGTTCGGCGGGGACGACCTCGCTCGACCCTCCGACGACTCGCGAGCGCGTCCGATCGGGACGGCCAGCGACAAGCGTCACCCGTCGGCTCGCTCGCACGAACCGCCCTACGACTGCCGCCCGGCCTCTGCCGACCAGTCACGATCGCCCCCTGCGAAACGCCCTCGATCGCATCGCCGCGATGGCATTCGGGCGATGCGACTCAGCGGTCGTCGATCATCGGGCGGCGATTGTCGATCCGAAGACCGCTGTCGCGCGGATCGATCATGACGTCGAGTTCCAGCGGCTGTCCGTCGCGCAGCAAGCCGACTCGCACGATCTGATCGACCGGAGTGAGGCCGACCATTCGGAAGAGGATGATGTCGTTCTCGACCGGCCGACCGTTCCAGGTCAGGATCACGTCTCCTTGGCGGATCCCGGCTCGTTCGGCCGCTCTCCCGGGCAGGACGCGATCGACGTAGGCTCCGCGTCCTTCGGCGATCCCGAAGCGCTTGACCAGGTGGCCGGGAACGACCAGCGGTTCGACTCCCAGAAACCCGCGGGCGACCCGGCCCGATTCGCGGATGCGGCGGTAGACCTCGCGGGCGACGACGCTCGGAACGGCGAAGCTGATGCCGCAATACGCTTCGCCGACGATCGACGTGTTGATGCCGATCAGGCGACCGCGCGAATCGACGAGCGGACCGCCGCTGTTCCCCGGATTGATCGCGACGTCGCTCTGGATCAGATCCTGGTGACGCGACACGCTCCCGCCGCTCCCCTTGCGTCGGTGCTTGGCGCTGATGATCCCCTGAGTCGTGCTCTGTTCCAGGCCGAACGGGCTGCCGATCGCCCAGACGAGCGCGCCGACTTCGATCTCGTCTTCGTCGCTCCACTCGATCGGAATCAATCCCGATTCGTCGATCTTCAGGACCGCGAGGTCGGTTTCGGCATCCTCGCCGACGAGCGTGGCCCGGTACTCGCGGCGATCGCTGAGCGTCACGCGAATCTCGGTCGCCGCGGCGACGACATGCTGATTGGTCAGCAGGTAACCGTCGGCATCGACGACGACTCCCGAGCCCTGCCCTTCGCTCAGACCGAAACCGCGCGATTCGCTCGGAACGGTCGGATCGGGTCCGTAGGTCCGAATGTGCACGACACTCGGTCGCACCTTCTGCGAGACCCATTGGCCGGACATCGAGAGCGTGGCTGCGGGATCACCGACGAGCGCCGTCTTGGCGACGTCATACTGCGCGAGCATCTCTCCCTTGATCCGCGCGTACGAGTACCGCTCGATCAGCACCGGCCCGATCAGCCATCCGGCCAGGAGCACCGCCAAGGTCGCCGTCCACCAAGCCAGGCGCGTCGGCCCGTCGTTCGCCGCAGGGCTCGCCGGAGCCGCTCGTTCGGTCGGCGCGAAACGCTCCGGACGTTCGCTTCTCGAACGTTCGGAAATCGGCTCCTCGACCGGTTCGGCCAAGGGACGACGCGGGGGGACCGGTGCGTCGAAGCGGAGCTGCCACTGCGACTTGCGGACGATCCGGCGCAGCGGTGCGGGGGATTCGGTTTCCGTACGAGCTGCTGCGGCACGCATTCCCGCCTCTCGATCGGGTTCACCGATCGACGACGGCATCGCGTCGAAGCCATCCTGAGGGCGTTCGTCCATCAGCCTTCCGCCTCTCGTCCTGAGTCCCGACGAAGAGCGATCCACGACTCGACCGGGAGGCCGAAGTTTCGTTGCCGGCCCTCCCATCGATGCGTCTCATGCTAACGGAGGCCCCCGGTCGCGGACAAATCGAACGTGAGTCCGATTTCGGAATCGGCAGGATCTCGGGAAGGGTCGACCGCTGCGATCGCCCCGATCGGCAAGGTTCGGAGCAGAACCGGCGAAACCGGCTGCCGAGCGATGGCCATCCGACGAATCGTCGACTCGACCGTCGACGTTCGGAACGCGAGAAAGACCAAGTCTCCCACAGGACCGAGGGAAAGCCCCCTCGCTGGGCCGAGCCCCTACCCGACCGTCTGCCTTGTTCCGGGTCCGACCGAAGTCAGCCGGTCCCCTTCGGATCGAAGTACTCAGGCTCGGCGCCGGCCTTCCACTTGATGTTGCAGCCGATGCTCGGCTTCTGAAGTTCCGGGACATTGCGGCCGGCCAAGACCGCATCGACCGCCGCTTGCAGGTCAGCGCCGCTGATCGGAACTCCGTTGCTCGGACGACTGTCGTCGTACTGCCCGCGGTAGACCAAGCGATGGTCGCGATCGAACAGGAAGAAGTCGGGCGTACAAGCGGCCCGGTAGGCCGTGGCGATCTGCTGATCGCCGTCGAACAGGTAGGGGAATCGGTAACCCCGCGAGTTCGCCTCGTCGACCATCGCTTCCGGACCGTCCTGCGGATACTTCTCGGCGTCATTGGACGAGATGCCGACGACCGCCAGTCCGCGATCGATCCAGCCGCTCGTCGCGACCGCCAGGTGGTCGGCCAGGTGCTTTACGAACGGACAGTGATTGCAGAGAAAGATGACGAGCAGGGGGCGCCCCGCAAAGTCGATCCGAGCGACCGTCCGACCGTCGGTCGCAGGGAGCGAGAAGTCAGGAGCGACGGTTCCCAAACGGAGCATCGTGCTGGCGGTCTTGACCATGTGCGTAACTCCTTGATCGATCGACGAACGTCGATCGCGAAGGTCGATTCGAGGCGAGGAACGGACGGTCGGGTCAGATTCGCGGTACCGATTCCGCTCCGGTGAACCCAAGAGCCTAACCGACCGACATCCTCTGCCAAGCCGGCTTGCGCGCCCCGCGCCGCTCGCCGTCGAGTCTGCGGATTCGAGAGGACACTTGGCAGTCGGTGCGCCGTCGGCAGTCTCGCAACGACATCGCGGCCTGGCGCTCGGCCGGCGCGATCAACGGCCGGTCGCTTCGATCCCTTCGCCGAGCACGGCGGTGACGCGGCGGGTCGCGAGCCAGGAGGGGCGGAGTCGCTCCAGCAGCCGATTCGGCTCCAGCGACATCGATCCGCTGAGGGAAATCGAACCGGTCGCGATCAACGGCGCATTGAGGATCGCATGGCCGTTCCACGCGACCGCCCCGTCGACCAGCAGCATCCCCGCGAAGCGGGTCTCGTAGGTGTCGTCATTCGCCGCATCGACGCTGCCGTCGGGTGCCGGAGTGCCGACCGGATTGAAGTTCGTCGCCGTCGCCGGTTCGTGCAGCACCGAACCGTTCGGTTCGATCTTCAGCGTCTGGCCGCTGGTCGCCGAAGTACGAACGACGACGAGCGCCGGCAGATCGTCGCGAGCGGGACTCCAGGCAAGCTCGTCGCCGATTCTCGATCCGGCTCCCGGGTCCTCGACCAGCAGCGTCGCCACCAGACGACTCTGTCGCATGACGAGTCGTTTGCCGTTGCAGTCCAGACGGTAGATCCCTTCCGCGTTCGCCGCACCGAACGGGTTGGTTGACGACGACAGAAGAACACGCTCCAGTCGAATTTCATCCCACGTTTCGACCAGTTCGACGTCGTCGATGAAGAACTCGGGGTTCCCTTGCAGCAGTGCCCCTTGCACGCGCAGCACGGCACTGGCGAGCGTGCCGCTCCAGTTCGGCGTGAAGTCGACCGTCAGGAGCTTCCAGGTCGGTCCGACCGATTCGGGGGACGAGAGCGCATAGGTCGCGAGCGGCGCACCCTGGACTCGGTAGCCGACCACCAGTTGAAACGTCCGGTTCGCCGAGGGACACCGAACCCAGACCCGTGCCCGATACGACTTGCCGCTTTCGATCTGCGGCAGGATCGACACGACAGGTCCTTCGGTAAAGAAGCTCCGATCCTTGACCTTCAGGCAGCCGGCGCCCGTTTTCGGCGTCTCGGTCGATCGCTCCACGACGCAGTCCTGCCCGAGCTCGTTAAGGCCGGTCCAGGGGTTGGCCTGAGTCTCGAACGCGCCGTTGGCGAGCAGGTTCGGACCTTCGGTCGGAATCGAAGCGATCGAAATCTCGGTCGCGGACGAGCGGAGCGCCGTATCGACGGCGGCCGGCGACGGAAACGAGCGGGAGGGGACCGACGCCAGGGCGCGATCCGAGAAGGCCCCGAGCAGACTCCCCGATGCCGCAACGCGACTGATGACCGTCGACCCGGACGACGTGATCGCCCCCGCCGCATACAGTTCGGCGTCGCCGCGTAGCGTCGCCGACGCGATCGAGATCGAGCCGGCCGAAGCGACGGTCGCCCGGCACGCCTCCGGCAACTCCCCACGTTCCGAGAATCCGCAGCGGATCGAGTGTCGCGTCTGCCCCGCGATTCCGGTCGCGATGATGACATAGGGATCGTCGACCGAGTCGCTCAGATCACCGTCGTTGGGGTCGAAGATCTCGAGCTCGCAGCGACCGTTGCCGAAGTCGATCGAGGTCGCGATCCGACCGTCGACCGCCCCCGAACGCCACGACGGCCCGTCGGCGATCGCCTGTCGCTGCGTCGCCAATCCGCCGATCGCGATCAGTCGCGCCTGTTCTTCGAGCGACCGCCGGACCGTTTCCGAACTCCGAGTCCGCTCGACCATCATCAGCGTCGTCGCCAACAGCCCGGCGACGACGCACGTCCCCAGGACCGGTACATAGAGCGAACCGCGCCGAACCGATCGAGCTCCGGGTCGTCGGAGCGGTCGGTAGGGCGAAGCGAACCGGAAGCGCGGCAAGATCGGTCGGGGCTCGCTCATGGAATCGCCCCTCCTCCGTTCATCTCGACACTTGCCGGCGGCTCGACGACAACTCGCACGACATCTCGCGAACGATTGCCGTACGAATCACGCACCTCGAGCTCGAACTCCTGAACCTTGACGACGTTCGAGGCGTTGTTGACCGCGACGGTCGCGACCGCCGTCGTCGCGATCGTGCTCCCGCCCGAGATCCAACGAAACGCCAGGGCATCGCCGTCGGGATCGAAACTGGCCGAACCATCAAGGTTGATCGACGCGACCCCCACGCCGCTTCGCGGGCTCGCTTCGGCCCGCGCGATCGGAGAGCGATTCGAGTCGTCGTCCTCACGCCCGCGGCCGACCGCCGCTTGGCGCAGGTCATCGTCGAGCAGGCCACCGGTGAACGCGACGAGTTGCGCCACCGGCTCCCCTCCCCGACGCACCGTCACGACGATCCGTTTCAAGCCGGTCCGCGAAGAGACGACGACGCCGGGCGAGGCGACTCGCACATGCCGCACCTCCACGGTGCGGGTCCAGGTGATTCCGTCGGCCGAGGATCGATTCCGATCCCCGAAGCGATCCGCTTCGATCGTCTCGTTCCAGCCGTCGAAGTCGTCGACGTCATCGAGCGTCCCCAAGGTCGCCTGCGACTCGCCTGATTCGACTCCGAGCGTCGCGACTGAGGTCGACTCCTCGAATCGCCGACTGAGGATCTCGCTCATCAGCTCGCGAGCCGACCTCATCCCCGCGTCCACCTGCATCGTTCTGGCGTTCATGCGCAGCGACGCACCATAGGTCTCGAGCGACGCCGTCATCACGATGCCGACGAGCAGGGTCGCCGCGACCACTTCGAGTTGCGAGTAGCCTCGGCGCGCGGCCGCTTCCGGATATCGAGCGATCGTGCGTCTCACTCGTCGGCTCCTCGTTCGAGCACCAACAGATCGATCGGGATCGAAGCCGATCCGGTATCGATCCTCAGTCCGCACGCCGCCGAGCCGGCGGCCTGATTCGCGCGAATGCCGCAGTCGTCGACGTCGTAGCTCGCGAGCGGAACATCGTCGATCGAAAGTTCGATCCGCCCCTCGTCAGGTCGAGCCGTCACGCCGAAGTCGACCCCCTGGCCCTCCTCGAGCGACAGTCGGGACAGCTGGATCGATGCGAGCCCCTTGACCAGAGCGAAGCGCAGCTCGGCGTGACCGCTGATCGGTCGAACCCAGAGCGCCTGGAGCTCGAACCCGTCGTCGCTCGGATCCCCGATCCCGATCCGAACTTCGACGTTTCCCGTACCGTTGGTCGGCCCCAGACGGACACGCGCTCGCAGCGGCTCGTCGGCGGCGGAATTCGGCGAGGTGCTCAGCTTCCCGGTCAATCGCCGCGCTCCGTCGATCGAATCGGCCAGCGTTCCCGTCAGTTCCCAGTTCCGCAGATCCGCATCGACATCGCCGATCGGAACGGTCACTTCGTTCCCGCCGAAACGCCAGACCGAGTCTCGGCGGGGTTGGCGCGAGACGATGGCGACCTGTCCGCCGATCGCATCGTCGAGCCGACCGTCGGTCGAGAGTTCGTAACCGATCGAAGCGAAGAGCCGCGGTGCGATTCCGCCGAGCGGTCGGCGCTCGATCGAGCGAGTGATCACGGCCAGACGAATGGCTCGAGTCAACGGCGTCGCGATTCGGGTCGTCTGATCGATCGACGAGGCGACCGGGGTTCCGATCAGCTGGTGCAACTTGAAATCACCGTCGGCATCGAGCGGCCGGAGTTGCAGCATCCAGTTCGCTCCGGCGGTCAGCAGCACCGCGTGCTCGGGGCGCAATTCGAGTTCGTTCTCCGTCAGACTCGACTCGGCGATCGTCGTTCGGTAGACCGGATCGCCGGCCGAATTGCCCGCCGCATCCGCGCGCACGATCCGCAGCTCGATCGTTCCGTCATGCGATCGGGAGCTGAGACGTAGGCGGATCAGATCGAGCAAATGGCCGGTCAGAATCGTACCGGCCTGCTCCGGCGCCGTCGGAAGCACGAGCGGCTGCGAGATGATCTGTCCGAACGAGACGTTGAGCGTCGATTGGGATCCCGAGAGGTCGATCGTCGTCGCAGCGGGACGAACGGTCAGGCACGGCAGATCATCATCGGGCCCGTCGACCGTCGTCGCGGTAAAGGCGAAATCCGACAGCCCTTCGATCCAGGGGCGTTCGCTGTCTCCCTGACGCCTGACCAGACACGAGAGGTCGTCGTCCCATCGGTAGACGATCTCTTCGGGGAGCTCACGGCCGAACGACGGCAGCTCGAGTCGGATCTCCGCTTCGCTCGGCATACGGACCGAACGCGCTTCGGCGATCTCCCGCTCCATTTGCGACAACCGACTTCGCACGCGAAACCGTTCCTCGCCGGCGGCCGTTCCGCTGGCCGAACGAGTCAGCAGGAAGAGCGTCCCGCCGAGTCCGATCATCAGGATCGTTCCCGAGGCGGCGGCGATCACCACCTCGAGGAACGAGAGTCCGAGTCGCCGACCTCGACGAATCGCGCCGCGCTGAGTTCTCGAATGCCCTGCGTCAGCAAGCGATCGTTCGGTCATCGGATCGCTCCGATCACGACGTCCTGTCCGGTGACCGTCACGTCGATCGAACGACCGCCCAGAGTCAGGCGAATGGTCCCTTCATCGCGCAGTCGCCCTCCCTCGTCGATCGACAGATGTTCGAGCGCCGCCGCGCCGAACCGGGACGATTCGATGCGGCATCCCGATTCGCCTCCGCCGAGCTCGATCGTCCACGGCGCCGCTCGAGTCGCCGGATCGGTCGCTCCCGGCAGATAGATCCGCGCGGCTCCCGCCGGCGCGATGATTTCCTGATCGAGCCCTGAAGTTCGAGCCAGCTCGGTCCCCTCGAGAATCGCGCTCCGCACGCGCTCGGCCGCCTCCCTGAGACGATGGCGGCGAACTCCCTCGGCCAGATCGGGAACGGCGATCGCGGCGAGCGTGCCGAGCATCAGCAGCACGACGAGCATTTCCAGGTACGAGAAGCCGCCACGAGGACGGACGGACGTCGCGAGGGCGCATCGACGGCGCCAAATTACGGTTCGGTCGGCCATCGTCGGCTCCCCCGAACTACAGCTGAGTCGAGGTCGGCGACGGCTCGCCGGGACGACTTCCGTGACCGTCACTGCCGGCACGCGGAGGCCTGACCGGAAGGTCGTACTCCCGCATGACACGCTCGATCTCCCCTCGCGCTCGAAAGAACGCGTCGACGATGCGAGGATCCCATTGCGATCCCGCCCCCTCGCGCAGGATCGACTCGGCCTTTTCCGGCGGCATGCCGCGTCGATACGGTCGATCGCTGGTCATCGCGTCCCAGGCGTCGGCGACCGCGAGAATGCGTCCGTCGAGCGGGATTGCCTGATCGCGCAGTCCGTCCGGATACCCTCGCCCGTCGATCCGTTCGTGGTGATAGAGGACCCCGGGCAGGATGTCGCGCAGCTGCTCGATGTCCTGCAGGATCGCCCAACCCTCGTCCGGATGCCGCTTGATCTCCTCGTACTCTTCGTCGGTCAGCTTGCCCGGCTTCCGCAACGTCGCATCGCTGACGCCGATCTTGCCGACGTCGTGCAGCAGCCCCGACAGGAAGATCTTCTCGGCATAGGCATCGGAGAGCCCGAGCTCCTTGGCCAGCACCTGACCGAAGAGCGCGACTCGGTCACTGTGACCGCGGGTGTACTGATCCTTGGCCTCGATTGCCGAGACCATGGCGCGGATGACGCTCGTCAACAGGTCTTCCTTCTGCTTCAGCAGTGCGACATTGTGCGCATGCGAGGCGAGAATCGAGCCGGCGGAACCGAGCAATGCCGCCTCGGACGTTCCGAACTCCAGGTGACTCTGGTCGGTCAACCGCTCCACGATGTCATCGAGTCCCAGAGAAGACCGATTGACGGCGACCAGGTAGCCGAGCGTCCGTCGCGTGCTGGCCATCTTGACGACCATCAGGCGTTCGACGTTCGGATAGCGAGCGGCGAGCGGACCTTGATCGAAGTGATTCTGCACGTAGGGGCGGCCGCCGATCTGACGTCCCAGCGACGCAAGCAGCGACTCGGTCTCCCCTTCCGCCAGAATCGGACAGCCGCAGGTCAGCTCGACTCGATAGGCTCCATCGGCATCGACGGTGACGAGCGACAACTGAGCGGCGCGAACGCCGCGAGCCAGCGGCTCGATCATCGCCTCGGCCATCTGCAGGTAACCGATCGACTCGTCGGAACACTCCAGATACTCCGAGATCGATCGCAGGAAGGTCAACTCCTCGAAGTCTTCGGTCACCTGCACGACGAGCGAATCGTTGGCTCGCATCAGTTCGTCAAGCTGCCGTTCGGCGGTCCCGAACCGCCGTTCGATCGCGGAACTGACCGAAACCTGTCGGATCAGCGAGACGATCAGATTGGCGGAACAGGCGGGGGCAATCAGCCCCAAATGCAGCGGGCCATGCGAATCCCGTCCGCCGATCAACAGACGCTCGAGCTTCTGCACGGGATCGGCCAGGCGATCGAACTCGCCGTTCTCGAGCGGTCGGATCCGAGCTCCCCAGTGTTCGAGCGCGTCGGCGACCGTCATCGCCTCGAACTCGCCCAGCTCCCCGTTCCAGCGATGTCCCCCGCTGATCGTCCCCTGTTCGTCCGTTTCGATCATCCACATCGTCACGAACGGACTCGACATCAGCGAGTCGACGATCGAGTCCTGTTCGGCGGTTGCCCGACGGAGATTCGACTTGTCGGTCGGTGTGCGGGTCACGTCGCGAATTTCCGTCCGAGGTGGCAGAGTACCGGCGCACGGCCGAAGAGGTCGCTCCCCTCCGGCCACGCGGTTCGACAACCGTAGGACACCCCGCCAGGGCCGCTTGCGCATGCGGCCGTCGAAGTACGGACGAAAACGTCGTCCTGCGAAAGGGAGATGACGACGGCGCCGATCGAATCGTCTCGCTTCATCCTCGGCAGCCGACCGCTCTCACGACCTCGAGACGACCGAAGTGCGACGCTTGACCTTCCCCAGTTCGTCCTTTCGATTCCCGCATGGACCGCAGCGGACCGCGACCTACGCTAACGGCGGCCGCAAGCTTTCGAGAGTCGGAAGCGGTTGCAGCAAGTCAAGCGAGTAGGATCGAGGCCATCACCATGCCAAGCCGTCGTCTTCGTGGTTTTTCGCTCGTCGAACTGGTCGTCGTGATCATGATCCTCGGGATTCTGGCCGCGATCGCCGCTCCGAACTTCCTCGGCACCTCGCGTCGCGCCGCCGACCAGAGCCTGATCCAGACGCTCCAGGTGATCCGCAACGCGATCGACATGTACGTCGCCGAGTTCGGTGCGCTGCCGGCTGCCGGATCGGGTGCGAACGAGACGACCTTCAAGACCGCGCTGTCGACCTACGTCCGCGGCGATTTCCCGAAGTGCACCGTCGGCACCGTCGCTCCGTCCGACACCGTCGTCATCGAGGCGCCGTCGGGGTCCGAGATCAACGGCTCGAGCGGCACCGGCGGCTGGAAGTACAACCGTCTGACCGGGAAGTTCATCATCAACTTCCAGGGGAACACGCAGATCGATCCGACCAAGAAGTACGACGAGCTCTGAGCAAGTCGGTCGATCCGAGCGATCGCGACCTCATCGCCACGACGCCGTCTCATCCGAGGCGGCGTTCGTCGTTTCCGGACCGCTCGGCAATCGGCCCGGGAACCGAAGAGCGACTCGAACCGCTGCGGTCCGTTCTCCGACTGCCCAAGACCAAGCCCAAGACCACCACCACCACCACCAACAGCAGCGGCCGCCGGCAGCCAACGGCGACCTATGTTCTGGCGTGGATTGCTCGCTCGTTCGCTGCGCGTCTCGCACCGAGAGAACCGTCTCATGACTCGCCAAGCTCATATCCTGATCGCCGAAGACAACGCCGCGCTCGGCAACGTCCTGAAGTTCAATCTGCAGCGCGCCGGCTTTCGGGTCACGCTGGTCAGCGAGGGACGATCGGCGCTCGAGCATCTGGAAGCCGCTCCCTTCGACCTGCTGGTCACCGACCAGCAGATGCCGCTCGTCGACGGCTCCGAGATCTGCCGACGCATGCGGTCGATGCCTCATCACGCCTCGACCCCGGTGATCCTCGTCACGGCCAAGGGGCTCGAACTGAATCTCGAAACGCTCCGTGCCGAACTCGGCGTCGCCGCGATCTTTCCCAAGCCCTTCAGCCCGTCAGCGGTGCTGCAGAAGGTCGAAGAGTGCTTGAGCGCCTGCTCCTGAGGTCGGTCGATCGCCGACGAAACGCACCGTCCACGGGAATCCTGTCGTGAGTCGCCTGTCGCACCCGCCGTTCGTTCCTTCACTCCGCGCCATCAGTCTCGGGTCGTTGATCGGCCTGGCGCTCTTCGGGGTCGTCGAAGAGGGGCGAGCGACCACGTGCGGCGACGAGGTTCCGGCGACCGGCGAAGTCCCGCTCGAGGCCGCTTCACTCGAGGAGGCGACCGACACCGCGACCATCGCGAGCTCGTTGGCCGACGATGTCGGGGCCGAACTGGCGACGGCGAGCGAAGGGAGTCTGTTGACGATCCTGCTCGTCTCGCTGGGGATCGCGATCGCGACCGGGACGACGATCGCCTGGTGGAGGACACGCCGTCGGCTGAAGCGGAGCGAAGCGATCCGGCGACAGCTGGCCGGCTGGGCCCGAAATCGACAACGGGAACTGCAGGTGCTCGAACGGGTTCGTACCGAGGGTCCTGAGGGCTACGGCTGGAACCTGCTCCTCGATCGGATCGACTCGTTGATCGCTGCGGCGGACGATCGGAACGAAGCGGAGATCCCCTCGGAACGATCCGCGTCCGATCCTTGCGAGATTCTCGATGACCTCCCCGACGGGATCGCCGTCTTCGACGAATCGGAACGTCTCGCCTATCTGAACGACAACCTACAGGCTCTGCTCGACGAGCGGATGCGCGAGAACGGTCCCGTCGTATCCGCCGTTCCAACCGGACTCGCCACCGACGCGGCGACTTCCGACGGCAAACGCGAGACGGCCGGTTCGACGACCGCCATCGTCGACGCTCCGACCGACGCGGATCCGGCACGGGCTCTCGCGAGTCTTCACGACGACGGTTTTCTGGTCGTTCGCAAGCCGACGGTGACGATCCTCGAGGGGGAGCGTTCGATCGGCAACCGGATCCTGCGCGTGGCGCGACATCCTCGTTGGAATCCGTCGACGCGGGAGCATCGCGGCACGATCTGGATCGTCCGCGACGTCACGCAGCAGAAGCTGGCCGAAAAGATGCGCGACGAGTTCCTGGACAACGCGACGCATGAGCTCCGAACGCCGCTGGCGAACATCAAGGCCTATGCCGAAACGCTGACGCTCTCGGACGTGACCGAGATCGAGCAGCAGAAGGAGTTCTGCAACATCATCAACGCCGAGGCGACGCGATTGGCTCGATTGATCGACGATCTGCTGAGCATCAGCAGCATGGAGGTCGGCAGCCTTTCGGTGAACTGTCAGCGGACCGAAGTCGATCGGCTGCTCAAGGAGGTCGTCACGCGAGTTCGCCCGACGATGGAGATGAAGCAGCAGAAGTTTCATGTGCTCATCGACGAGAAGATCCCCGAGATGAAGCTCGACAAGGACAAGTTCGCCACGGTCCTGGTGAACCTGCTCGGCAACGCTTCGAAGTACACGCCCGAGCAAGGGAACGTCACGCTCCGCGCCCGCGCCGACGAGGCGTATCTGACGATCGAAGTCGAAGACACCGGCGTCGGCATCTCGCAGGAAGAGCTGCCGCGGATCTTCGAGAAGTTCTTCCGGAGCGACGATCCTCGGGTCCGAGCCGAGAACGGGACCGGACTCGGTCTCTCGTTGACTCAGGAGCTGGTTCGCCTGCACGGCGGTTCGCTGACCGTCCGCAGCCAAATCGACCAGGGAACCTGCTTCAGCGTCCGGATGCCGCTCTAGACCGACCCCGACTCGCTCGTTTCGTTTCCACCGCCTCGCACCCCACCCAGCGACTCGAACGACGGAGCTCGACGATGGCTCGCATCCGACGCCAAGGAAGCGTCACCGTCATCGCGCCGATCGGGAGCCTGATCCAGACGACGATCGAGCGGATCGACCGCCATGTGACATCGGCTCTACAGGATCGCCCCGCGTTCGTGGTCCTTGACCTGGGCGAGGTGCCGTTCATCGACAGCCGAGGCCTCGAGTACCTGCTCGACGCCCAGGACGAAGCGGTCCGATTCGGCGGCGAACTGAAGCTCTCGAACGCCAACTCCCTCTGTCGCGACATCCTTGCGGTCACCGGTGTCGATCGCTTCGTCAGCCTGTTCGGCGATGCGAAGACCGCCGTCGGGAGCTATTCGCGATGAGCCTGTCGACCCCCGATATCGCCGCCCGCACCGGTAACTCGTCGGCCGACGATCGGACAACGACGCTGAAGGAAGCCGCCATCCGTCAACGGCTGGGCGAGCGTCTGCTCGGCGCCAATCTGGTCTCGCCCGAGGAACTGGAAGAGGCTCTTCGGATCCAGGCGCAGAACGGATCGCGGATCGGCGAAGTGCTGATCGATCTTGGCCTGATCGGCGAAGAGGCGCTGCTGCCGTTCGTCGCTCAGCAGTTCGACGTGCCGGCGGCTCGACTGCGCGAAGGGCTGATCGATCCCGTCTGTCTGCCGTTGTTGCCGGTCGAGTTCCTGCGCTCTCGCCGCGTCCTCCCCCTGTTCCTTGTCCGTGGCGAGCTGACCGTCGCCATGGCCGAACCGGACGATCTGCTGCTGATCGACGAGATCGAGCAGCTGACCGGGATGCTCGTTCGCCCCGTCTTCGCGTTCGAGCACTCGATCGACCGGATGCAGCGGCGAGTGCTGGATAACGACTTTCAGGTCGACGAGGTCACTGCCGATCTCGATCACGCCGCGGTCGAGCTGCATGGCGACCTGTCGCAGATCGATCTCGCCGATGTCGAGCATGTGGTCGACGGGAGTCCCGTCATCAACCTGGTCAACTACCTGATTCTTCAGGCGGTTCGCAAGGGTTCGAGCGACATTCACATCGAGCCGGGAAAGCGCAACTCGGTCGTCCGCTTCCGCGTCGACGGTCAGCTGATCGAAGCGGTGAAACCGCGCCGCGACATCCATCCGGCGATCGTGTCCCGCATCAAGGTGATGGCGCATCTGGACATCGCCGAGCATCGTCTTCCCCAGGACGGTCGCTGCCAGGTGTCAGTCGAGGGGAAGGAGATCGACCTGCGGATCTCCACCATCCCGACCGTGCTCGGCGAGAAGGTCGTGATGCGCGTGCTCGACCGGCGCCGCCTGACCTTCAATCTCGATCAGCTCGGCATCCCGCACGCCGACCTCGATCAGCTGAAGGTCGCGTTGGGGCGTCCGCACGGACTGTTCCTGGTCACCGGACCGACCGGCAGCGGCAAGACGACGACGCTCTATTCGGCCATCGAGCTGATCAAGTCGGTCCACCGCAACATCGTGACGGTCGAGGATCCGGTCGAGTATCAGCTCGAACTGGTCAATCAGGTGCAGATCGATGCGCAACGCGAATTGACGTTCGACGCGGCGCTACGATCGATCCTGCGTCAGGACCCCGACGTCATCATGGTCGGCGAGATCCGCGACAGCGAAACGGCCAAGGTCGCCGTACAGGCCGCGCTGACCGGCCACCTGGTGCTGAGCACGCTCCATACGAACGACAGTGCCGGCGCAGTGACCCGCTTGGTCGACATGGGGGTCGAGCCGTACAAGGTCGCATCGTCGCTCGTCGGCGTGCTGGCTCAGCGACTGGTCCGCAAGGTCTGCTCCAAGTGCCGGACCTCGTACTACCCGTCGATCGAGCTTCTCGATTCGCTCGCCTACACCGGCGACCGCTCGCGGACGTTCGTTCGCGGCGAGGGGTGTCGAGCCTGCTACGACACCGGCTATCAGGGCCGCATCGGCGTCTACGAGATCATGTTGGCCGATCAGCATCTGCGCGAACTGATTTCGCGCGAGGCGAGCGTCGAGATGGTGCGGCGCTGGTTCAAGACCAAGGGAGGTTCGACGCTGCTGGACTGCGGCATGAGTCTCGCGGAGCGCGAGATCACGAGTCTGGAAGAGGTGAGTCGCGTGGCGTTCGCCGAATGAACGATCAGCCGAGGCAGCGATGAGCGCACCCCTCCGAACCGGATCATCCTCGAACCGCAACGCTGGAGCGGCGCGGCCGGACTTGAAGATGGCGCCGTCGTCCCTCTCCCGCACGCCACCGAGCCTCGGCAAGACCGCCACGCGCTCCCTCACCTCGTCGAGCACTCCGCACGGAGCGATTCGTTCGTCGAGCGATTCGCGTCCGATGCCTCGACTCTCGCGGGGCGAACTGGCCGACTTCACGGTCCAGTTGGCCGTGATGATCCGGACCGGCCTCGACGTCGCGACCGCTCTCACCTCGCTCTGCCGATTGGCCGGCTCGAAACGGACCCGTCGCCTGTACGAGCGACTGGCGGACGACGTCATGGCGGGGCTCCCCCTCTCCAAGGCGCTCGCGCAGCACGAACGGATCTTCGGGGCGACCTACGTCGCTACGCTGTCGGCCGGGGAGTCGTCCGGAGCACTGTCCAAGGTCCTCGAACAGCTGGCCGACCTGCTGCGAGCCGAAACGAACCTGCAGACCAAGGTCCGCGGGATGCTCGCCTATCCGGTCCTGTTGACCGGCGTCTCGAGTCTGGTCATCACCGGGCTCGTCATGTTCGTCCTTCCGCAGTTCGCGCGGATCTTCGAGCAACAGGGGACGCCGCTGCCGATGCTGACGCGAACGTTGCTGGCGATCTCGTCGACTTGTGCTGCGACCGTCTGGATCTGGCTGCCGTTGCTGATTGCGGGAGTCGTCGCCCTGGTCTTCTGGCGGACCACTGACGCCGGCCGAGGTGCCATCGATCGGGCGAAACTCGACCTGCCGATCGTCGGCGGCCTGCTCCGCCGCGCCTATGTCGCCCGGTTCTGCCGACTGCTCGGGATCATGTGCCAGAACGGCGTTCCGATGCTCGAGTGCCTGTCGATCCTCTCGCGATCGATCCCCAATCGCCTTTACGTACGGATGCTCGGCGAGGTCGAGAACTCGGTGCTCAACGG
>CAZZBI010000003.1:21996-34226 GCA_964652385.1 uncultured Pirellulaceae bacterium
GTCCTGCTCGGCACGCGGTTCATTCCGGGCTCGGCGGCCGAGATGCTGGCGACCGGAGAGCGGACCGGAACGCTCGGTCCCGTCTCGATGACCCTCGCCGACCACTTCGACCAGGAAGCCGAGTCGCGTCTGCGCGAGACGCTGACGTTCGTCGAGCCGGTGCTGACCCTTGGCCTAGGCTTCATCGTCTCGCTGGTCGTCCTCTCGGTCACGTTGCCGATGTTCGACATGGCGACGTTCGCGAAGTAGCGAGGAGACCGACGTTGCCGGGCCCGATCATCCTCGACATCGGCACGACTCACACCAAGGTCGTCCAGCTGACGACGGCTCGCCGTCGCCGATGGCTCGTCGACGCGGCGATCGCTCCGAACGCGCCGCTTCCGGCCCATTGGGCCTCGCCTTGGTCCGTCGTTCCTGCCGACGCCGATCAGGGAACGGCAACGCGTTCGTTCACGCGGCCCGCCGATCGCCTGCGCCACGGGCTCGAACTGGCGCGAGTGCTTGCTCCCGAGCTTCGCGGCAATCGGGTCGTCGCGATGCTTCCGGACGAGCACTACGTCTATCGGGTCGAACAACCCGCTCGCGCCGATTCGGAGTCCCACTCCGACGGCACGCCGATCGAAGCGGTGACCGATCACCACTGGACGCGGATCGGAGTTCCGTCCTGCGACTGTGATCTTCATCGGCTGTCCGCGGGATTGCGAGTCGGAATCGACCGGGACGCGGTTCGCCAGGCTCGCTCGATCGTCGATTCGCTCGGCTGGGATCTCGAGTCGGTCATCAGTCCTGTTTCGGCAATCGCCGCAGCCGATCGAGTCGACGGCGGCGGACTGAGCCTGATCGACGGGGCCGGAGGAACGCGAGTCGTCCTGCATGTCGACGGCACTCCGATCCTGACGCGCCGGCTTCGGAACATCGTCGGCCCGGCATCGAACCGCCATGAAGAGGTTCCGTTCGGGGTCGATTCCAGAGAGCGATGCAGCCCGAAACTACGCCTTGAACGGCAGAATCACCTGATCGCCGAGATCGGACGAACGCTCGCTTACGTGGCGAGGCGAGCCCAGCTGTCGATCGCCCGGGGGATCGCGCATGGTCCTGTCGCGTTCGATGCGCCGATGCTCGAACGCCTGTCGCATGCGACGAAGGTCGCTTGGCAGCCCTGGACACCGCCTGACGACCTGATCATCGATCCGATCGAGGACGCTCTTCCGCTCTACTCGGTCGCGCTGTCGGCGGCACTCGTCACGGGAATCGAGACATGAACGCACCGGTCAATCTGATGCCGGAAGTCGAGTCGTTCTCGTTTCGGCTCCGGCGCGAGTATCGCCGTTGGCGACTGATCTGGCTGATGGCGTTGATCGTCGGCTCGGCGTTTCTCCTGATGGCCGGGGAACGTCGGCGCGTGCTTCAGGATCGACTGGCGTCGCTCGAGCGTTTGGAGGGAGAAGCGCACGAGCGTTCGATCGAACTTCGTGCGATCGCGGCTCGCCTTGGTCGCGCTCGCGAAGAACTGTCGGTGCCCGATTCGTCTCCGGACGGAATCGAGCCGATCGGACATCTGCTCGAGATCGTCGACGTACTGGAGCGGATCGGCGACGACGAGGCCGGACCGCGAGTCGTGTTCTCCCGGACCGCCTTCGATGCCGGCAGCGAATCGCGAGGGGACTCGATCGTCTTGTCGGGCGACGCGTCGGATCGTGCCGCGTTGGCAGCGCTGATCGAAGAACTCGATCGTTTGGATTCGTTCGGGCCCCCACAGGTGCGCCGTGAACCTTCGGACGAGGACGCCGGAATGCGTCGCTGGCCGTTCATGATCCTGCTCGAATCGCGCCCTCGCGATCTCGCGAGCGATCTGCAGGAGGCGACATGACGCTCCGAACCTTCGACGGTCTGCTGCACGCCATCGGAGCGATGCCGGTCCTCGGCGCGGTCCTGGTCGTCTTTCTGTTCGGCATTCGACCGCATCAGGAGATCCGTGGCCGCATCGACTCGGCTCGGGAACGACTGAAGCTCGAACTCGACGGAGTTCGCTCGGTCGGTCATCGAACCGTGACGTTGCGCGAGGAACTGGCGCGAACCGAACGAAGGCTCGATGCGCGCCGACGCCATGCGTCGCGCGGGCTCGCGACCCCCGAACAGCTGCTCGAATCGCTGGCCACGGTCAACGGCGAGCAATGCCGACTGACCGACTTCCGAAACATCGAACCGACCGCGGTCGCCGGGTACGTCACCTCGTCGATCCGGATCGAAGGGGGGACCGAGGCGTGCGTGGAGGCGGTCGATCGGATCGCCGGTCTGGAGGGGGAGCCGATCCTTCGCTCGGCCGAGTTCGAGCGCACGGGGGACGGCCGAATCGCCGTCGAACTGATGATCCTGACGCGGGAGTTGCCGTCCCGAGAGGGGGGGCCGTGATCGGACAGACGGTGCGCAACTTGATGGAGCGGCATGAGATCGGGCCTGGCAAGGCGGCAGCCATCGGACTGCTTGCCCTGGTCTTCGTCGTCGTCGTAACCGTTCAGGTCGTCCGTCATGCGAGCGGTCCGATGATCCCGGTCGAGACCGACGCAGCGGTCACGCCGGTCGTGCGGGTTGCTCCGACGGAACCCGGGAGCGACAGCCGAAGCGAAGAGTCGGACCATGCGGTTCCGATGGTACCGGTCGACGGGAACGGTCGGCGGACCGGTCGTTCCGAGTCGGAACCGTCCCCTCGCGATGACGACGATCGTCCGCGGTTGGTCCGCGACTCGTTCGCAGGACGTCGGACAAGCGAACGATCCGAGCAGTCCGAGGCGAAGATCGCGGGAGAGTCGGCAGCGACCGGCTCGACGATCTCGTCCCCTTTCGCGGATCGAATCGTGATCGGCCCGACCGGAGCTTCGGCTCGGATCGGTGACCGCTGGTTGCAGGTCGGGGATCTCTGGAACGGCTATCGAGTCGTCGAGATCCGGTCGGACGGAGTCGAACTGGTCGCCGAGTGACGGCGCCCCAGCAGCCGAGGAAGGCTTCCCATGGATCGGGAACGGACGATGCACCCGAGAGGACGCGACGATCGATTCCGCATCGTCGCGCTTCGCTCGTTGCTCGCCGCCCTGCTGCTGGCCGTCGGGTTCGGACCCGCGAACGGCCAGGAATCGGATCTGCTGCAGTCGTTCCTGGAATCGTTGCAGCGCCGAGAGCCTCTTCCGGACGCGAACACGATCTCCGGTCTAAGGAGCGGTGTACGTCCCGAGCGATTGCGTGCCCCTCTCGGTCCGCCGTCGATGCTCTCACCGGCCGACGTGACTTCGGACGGCGACACGTTTACGGTTCGCGCTCCGTCGTCGACGATCGGCGAGGTAGTCGGCGCGCTCGCGCGCACCTCGGCCGTCGACATCGTGCTGGCCGGAGACGGCAACACTCCAGTCTCTTTGAACATGACTCAGCGCCGGCTGGACGAGATCCTCAACGCGCTCTGCATGCTGACCGGCCACACCTGGCAGCGATTCGACGGCACGATCCTCGTTTCGCCGCTCGATCAGGCTCGACAGGTCGATCCGACCGCCCAGGGCAAGGCGCTGCGAGCGATCGAACTGCAGTACGTCGCCGCCGCGGATCTGCAGCTCGCGTTGCAGAATCTGCTGACCCCGGTCGGGAAGATCCACGTGCTGACGAGCGAGGCGGCCGACCATCTGAAGGCGCGCGAGGTGATCATCCTCGAGGACCTGGCCGGCAACGTCGAGCGGCTCGCGGAGTTCGTACGTCAGCTCGACACTCCCCCTCGGCAAGTCCTGATCGAGGCGTATGTCTTTCAGGTCGAACTGAAGGATGACGAACGTCACGGCGTCAACTTCGAACGCCTGGCCAGCTTGGCCGGCGTGCCGCTGAGCATCGAGATGACCGGCTTCGCGAATCCCGCCGCCTCCCAGGCGCTGCTGGCGCGAGTCGACGGGATCAGCATGAACGCGGTCCTCGAAGCCTTGCGAGTCCACACCGATTCGCGAACGCTCGCTTCGCCGCGACTGATGGTGATCAACGGTCAGGAGCGGAACCTGCAGGTCGGTGATCAGCTCGGCTACCGGACGATCACGACCAATGCGAGCGGCTTGACTCAGGAGAACGTCCAGTTCCTTTCGGTCGGCGTCATCCTGAAGGTACGCCCGCGGATCTCGAGCGACGGTCGGATCATGCTCGAGGTCAACTCGAAGGTGTCGTCCGGAGCGGTCAATCCCAACACCGGGCTGCCGGAAGAATCGACCTCCGAGATCGATACCGATGTCCTGCTCGAGGATGGGCATGGAATCGTGGTCGGCGGTCTGATCCAGGAAGAGGACACGCTCAACCGGAGCGGCGTTCCCTTCCTGAGCGATCTGAAGTGGATCGGGCCGCTCTTCACGCGGCGCGAGACGATCAAGCGGCGTTCCGAGATCGTCTTCGCGATCCTGCCGCGCATCATTCAGGACCCGCGACTCCAGCCGCTCGGTCATGACGGCATGTACCAGCGGGCGACCACGCCGATCTTCCCCTGCACCGATCTCCCCTCCGCGTCGTTCGGGCCTCAGTCGCAAGGCGAAGCCGTCGAGTCGACGTTCGGAATCGAAGCGAGCCGTTCGGAATCGGACTGGAACTCGGACGCGCCGTCGATCCTTCCGGTCCCGCAGCCGATGCTCGACTCGAACGGAAGCTGGCCCGACGAGACGGCTCCGAACGAACTGTCGTCGCCGTTCGGGTCGCGTCGACAGCGGTCACCGGTCGCACCGACGCATTACGCTCCGGAAGGTAACGGTCGATTCGAGTCGGGTCCGATCAACCTGTCGGTTCCCGCATCGCTGCCGACGGTCGCGACCGACTCGGGTCTGTGGAGCGATCCCCGTCCGACCCGCTGGCCGGATCGAGCTCTTGCCGAAGAGGTTCACGGTCGACCTTCCGACAGCTTCGAAAGGGCCCGACCGAACATCGCTCGACTGCCGCAGATCGTTCCCGCGCCGACCGTCTATCGGTGATCGCTCGCCGAGCGACGACACCGATGCTCAGGAGAAACGCCATGCTGGATCCGCAAGAGATCCCCGACGAACTCAAGTCGCTGCTCGAGAAACGCTCAGTAGAGGATCGTCGCAAGAGCAAGTCGGATCCCAAGGCCGACGCCAAGACGCCCCGCCCCGACGGCGTCGAGCGGCGGCGGCGTACACGTCGGAGCGAAGACCGTCGGAGCTAGTGTCGAGCGAGGCCGGCGATCCGAAGGTGACGCCGACTTCGGACCGCCGACGTCACCTTCGCGCGACGACGATCACTTGACGAGCACGATGCGCGGCGTGTGCACGATCTTCTTGAAGATTTCCGAGAGCGAGTCCTCGTAGGTCCGAGGGTCGCCTCCGGCAAGCAGATCGGCTCCGAGGTCGTCGGTCCCGCCCATCACGGCGATCCGCCGCATGAACTCGGCGTCGGCACCGGCTCCGATGCCGACGGCGAAGACGTCCCAACCGAGTTCGTGGACCTGATGCACCTGCATCAGGACCGCGTTGCGCCAATGGCGATCTCCGGTGAAGCGGGTATCCGAAGTGTAGAAGAGCGACCCGAGGGCCGCGTCGTTCGATCGGACCAGCGACACATAGCTCTGAACCGCTCCGGTGGTCGACTGCAGTTGATTCGGAACGCCGTCGGTAAAGAGCACGATCACCTTGTCCGAGAACGGGCGACCGACCGTTTCGAGATGGTTGCGGGCCGTGATCACTCCCGGCTCGGTCGCCGTCGTCGGATACTTGTCGCCGACCGCTTCGAGTCCCGTGCAGGCCTGTTTCGCGACCGCATAGTCACCGGTCAGCGAGCAGAGCAGCTGCGGTACGGCGTTCGGCGGATCGTAGCGATCGAACGAGACGATGCCGACGAAGTCGCGGACCGACATCTCGACATGTTCGTTGCGCTGTTCGACCACCTTCAGGGCTCGGATCAGCGAGCGGCGAACCGCATGCATCGGATAGGTCCGCGGCGGCAGTCGGAAGCTCTCGAAACCGACCTCCGAGTCGCCGACCATCTCGGAATGATCGCCGACGTAGTTCGGACTGCTTCGCGCCAGCGGCGTACGGACGCCGGCATCGCGCGGAAGCAGATTCGAACCGTGATCGACCAGGAACTGCGTCAGCGTCTCGAAGCCGAATCGATTGGCGTGGGCGCGCAGATCCTCGTTCGTCGCGGAGGTGTTCAGATCGCGATTCGGATTGTTGAAGGGGAACGAGCTGAGACCGAGATCGCCGATCCGATCGAACAGGGCGTACTCGTTCCGAGTCTGCCCCGGTGGGAGCGTCCCGCGCCGGTATCTGGGCGAACCCTTGCTCGCCGCCATCGCGAGGTACTGCGGCAGATAGACGTCGTAGTACTCCTGCAGCGCCACTTCCCATTGCGGAACGAGGACCGTCTGCCAATGCAGGTGCTGCTGCTGGTAGGTCGCCATGGCATTCGCGTACCGCTGGTTCTCGGCCGCGACGCAGGCCGGATCCTGGTAACCGGTCTCGAGCGCGACGGTGACGGCAGCGGTCGAAACCGGAATCGCCATCACCCCTCCGGGACGCGACCGACCGACCGGTCCGTTGGGGAGCGGAGTTGGAGGTGACGAGGGAGGAGACGACGGGGTCGAATGACTCGGACTGCTGTGACTCGGCCCGCCGTTCCCCGGACTGCTGTGACCGGGGCTGCTGTGACCGGGTCCGCCGTTGCCGGGACCGCTATGACTCGGCCCGCCGTTCCCCGGTCCGCTATGGCTGGGTCCGCTATGCGTCGGAACGGTGTGATGGGTCGGCGGATGGGTCGACCGGTAGCAGTGGCTGTAGTTGAGCTGCGGCGGTCGCGGCTCGGCCGGGCGAGCCGGAGGAGGATTCGGCGGGCCGATGTTGTGATTGACCGGATACAGGATGTAGTCGATGTACGCGTTCCAGAACTGCGTATCGGTGAAGGGGACACGCGGGTTCCCGTTGACGAACGCCGGCGGCAGGAACTCCTCGCGCAGCCAGGCGTAGGCTCGCTGCTTGCGAGTCGTTTCGTTGTTGCCGGCGGTGATCCGATAGTTCGTGTTCGGATGCTGCGCCAGGTACCCCTGGTCCATCGTCAGCACGGCATAGGTGAACTCGCGCGAGGCGACGGGGAACCCCTGCGACTCGAGGAACCCCTTCAGATCCCGGTCGTTGCGATCGGTCGTCCCGAAGAGATCCGTCATCGTCTCGTTCAGCAGCTGATTGCCGACTCCGCCGAACGCCGAGTTGATCGCGTCGGTCGCCCACGCCGGCTCGGTGTTGTCGTCCATCGAACCCGAGAGATCGACGACGAAGACGATATCGCGAGGGACCGCCGCGGCGATGGCGGAGGCTTCGGAGTCGTAGGTTTCCGCGCCGAACGCTCCGGCGACGAAGAAACCCTGTGACGGAGCGCGAGTCTTGACGCGGACCGCGTTCCCTCCCTGCTGAACCTGAAAGGTCTTGAGCGTCCGATTCCAGAAGCCGATTTCGATGTCGGCGTCGGCCAGCTCGACCGCGTTCCCCTCGAGCGACGAGTGCATGTTGGCGTAGGTCCGCGCTTCGAGTCGGACCTGAGCGTCGGTGAGACCGAGGCGACTGGCGCCGGCCAAGGCGGCCGAATCGGCAGCGCTCTGCAGATTGGTCCGAGTCAGCATCATCCCGCCGAGGTCGATCGCGAAGGCGGCGATCGCGATCACCAAGACCATCAGCAGGACGGCGAAGATCAGCATCGAACCGCGACGCCGATGCGGATGCGATACGAGTCGGACCGATCGGGCAGAACGTTGGGGCATGGACGAATCTCCTTCTTTCGGTCGCAAGCCTAGTTCACATGGCGGGAGCAGCCGATCGAAGTTCGCCTCGAGAGTTCGGAGTCGGATGATGCTCGAACGCAACCTACGATTCGCGCGAGCCGCAACGCGGCCTCCGGCGATGCCGGATGACGACACGGGCCGCTGCGGAGAGCTGCAGGATGTTCCGATCGATCCCGTGGAGACAGGTCGCGATCGCCGTCGCGATCGGTTGCAGCACCCATTCGGCAACCGGTGACGAAGAGCGTGTTCTGCCGCGCGATGACTCTCACGAAGCGGCGGTGAGCGCCTTGCAGCGACACTGCATCCGTTGCCACGGCCCGTTCCGTACCGAAGCCGATCTCCGTCTGGACGACCCGGCAGTTCGCTGGGAGACGCTGTTCGAACACGGGCTCTTTCCTGCGGTCGACGGATCACCCGGGCTGCTTCGCGAGGTTCTCGCAGCCGACGGCAGCCCGTCCGACATGACGATGCCTCCCGATCGACCGATCGCCGAAGAGGATCGTCAGACGCTGCTCCGATGGGCCGCACAGGCCGAACGCGATGCGCCTCCCGAACCGCTCGCGACGTCGAATTCGAATACGGCCGAGGACTGGATCACCTCATCGCTGGAGACCCGGCGTCCGCCGACGGATCTTCCGCAGGACGATCAGGATGCTGCCGCAGAGACGACTCGATCGAGCGCGCCGACAGCCGGCGGCACGACATCCTTCGGATCCTCCTCGAGCGGAACCTCGGGAGCCGAATCGACCGACGGAGAATCGTCCGAGCGTCGGATGCTTCGCCTCCGGCGTCTGTCGCTGACGCTGACCGGTCTTCCTCCGGAACCGCAGGAACTGCGACGGTTCGCCTCCGACCTTCGTCCCGACGCCCTCTCTCGTCAGGCGGACCGCTTGGTCGCTTCGCCGTCCTACGCCGAGCGATGGGGACGAGTCTGGCTCGATCAGGCGCGCTACGGCGACACCGAGGGGTTCGACATCGATCAGCCTCGTCCTCACGCGTGGCGCTACCGGACCTGGGTGATCGAGGCGTTGAACCGGGACCTTCCGTACGATCGCTTCTCGCGTGCCCAACTGGCCGGCGATCTCGATGCGGCGGACGAGGAGTCGATCGTCGCGACCGGCTTCTACGTGCAGACCCCTCGCAATACCGAAGCCGGAGCCGATCGCGAGGAGGACCTCGTCCGACGCGGCTTCGATCGGATCGAGACGATCGCCGACATCTGGTTGGGAGTCGGCCTGCGTTGTGCGCGTTGTCACGATCATCCGGGACAGCCGTTCACGCAGCGCGACTATTTCGGCTGGTTTGCCCTGGTCCGGAATCTCGAAGACCGCCTGCGCACCGCGCCGACGGAACGCGTGCGGGACGACTATGCCCGTGCGGCCGGCGGCTTCGAGGAACGTCGGGCCAAGCTGACGTCGAGTCGTGACGGTTATCGACGACGCGTGGCACGGCACGAGTTTCTCCGCTGGCTCGCTACCGAAGACCTGACTCGCCGCCCCGAATGGAAGACGCTACGGCTGGAATCGGCCGAGGCAACGAGCGGTGAGGAACTGTCGATCCTCGAAGACGGCTCGGTCGTCGCGACCGGCCCACTCCCCGACTTCGCCGAGTATCGACTCGAAGGGACCTTTCCCGATTCGACGTTGACCGCGATCCGATTGGAAGCGCTCCCCGATCCGCAGCTTCCTCATGGCGGACCCGGCCGTGCGCCGGACGGCTCGTTCGACGTCTCGCGGCTGTGGATTCGAGTCCGTCGTGCCGCTGATCCGGACCGGATCGAATCGGTCCCGTTGCTCGCTCCGTGGACGACGCACAACGACGGACGGACCGATCTGACGACCGTCGTGAAGGAACCTGAGGCGGGAGAACGGGTCCGTTCGGTCGGTTGGCTCGTTGCCGAGCCCCAAGGCAAACGCCAGTTGCTGGTGGCGGAACTCGAGCGTCCGCTGCAGTTGGCGTCGGGGGATCGTATCGAAGTGGTGATCCTGCAGAGTCAAGACACTTGGATGAAGACGCTCGGTCGGTTGAGGATCGTCGGCACTTCCGTACCGACTCCGTTCACCGATCCGGATCTTTCGTCGCAACCATGGTCGGGCGTCTCGGATCGAAGTCTGCTGAGCGAATCGCAGGCGACGTTCGAGCACTACCTGCTTCGCGACGAGCATGACCGACGTCTGGGCGAGGCGCTCGCGACTCTCGAGCGGCTCTGGCCGGAACGCCCCGAATCGATCTGGTGCGAAGCGATCGGAGAGAGCGAAACGTTCCGCCCAACCACGCTGTATGCGCGCGGAGAATACGAAGCGCCGGGCGAACCGATCGAAGCGAGGCTTCCGACGATGCTGCGCGAACGCTTCGGCGGCGAGACGTCGGACCGTCTGTCGCTCGCCGCGTGGCTCTTCGACGAAGCGACTCCGCTCGTCGCTCGCGTCACCGCGGCGCGACTGCTGCAGCGGCTGGCCGGAACCAGGATCATCGATCCGTCGGCGGCGGATCCCTGGAACGTCGAGATGCGGCATCGCGAGCGAGTCGATCGATTCGCAAGACGACTGATCGATCAGGAGTGGAGCCTCAAGGGGATGCTTCGCCGCGCGGCGCTCGACGAGATCGAGAACGGTTCTGCCGATCGGCCTTCGCGACTCGAGGCCGAGATGATCCGGGATTCGTTGCTGGTCGGTTCGGGGCTGCTCGTATCTCATTTCGGCGGACGGAGCATCGTGCAGCCGCAACCGCTCGGTCGCAGCGAGGGGGCGTTCTCGAGAGCCGAGGTTCTCTCCCCCGCGGTAGGCCGGTTGCGCTACGTGCGCGGGACCTACGTCTGGTGGCAAAGAACGAGTCCGTTTCCGTTGTTGGCCCAGTTCGGAACGCCGACGGCCGCCACCTGCACGACCGAACGCGAGACGGTCGACACGGCGCAGCAGGCGATGACGCTGCTGAACGACCCGCAAGTGCATGACCAGACGCGACACGTCGCGCTCTGCGCATGGCTATCGGGTCTCGACGCGGAATCGCCGGAAACGGCGCGACTGGACGAGCTCTCGCTCCTGCTTCTCGGACGATCGCCTCGTCCGGAAGAGTCGCGGGTGCTGTTGCAGCTGGTCGCGGAACATGTCGACTTCTACCGAGTCAATTCGGAGCTGGTCGACGCGGTCCTGGAGGGGATGCTCCATCAGCCCGAATCGACCGAACATCGCGCCTCGTTGGCCGCCTGGATCATGCTCGCCCGCGTGATCGTCAACTCGCCCGACTTCCTCGCGTACTGACGGCCGCGGCCGCGGAGAGAACCGAACGATGTTCCGTAGGGACTTCCTGAATCGAATGGCGGGGGGCGCTTCGTCCCTTGCCCTCGCGACGCTCCTGGGGCGCGAGGCGACGGGATGCGGAGTCGAAGGAGCGCTCGTGCCGCACCACGCGCCGCGCGCGAAGCGCTGCATCTTCATCTATCTGGTCGGCGGCGCGAGTCATATCGATCTGTTCGACGAGAAACCGGAACTGGCTCGTCGCGACGGCGAGATCGCTCCGAGTTCGCTGATCGGGTCGCAACGGTTCGCGTTCGCCGAACGAGCGACCGCGTCGCTGATGGGCTCGAAGTACCGATTCCCGAAGCGCACGGCGGGAGGGATTTCGTGGAGCGAGCTGCTTCCGGAACTCCAATCGGTCGCCGATCGCTTCGTTCAGCTCCGCTCGATGACGACGACCGCATTCAACCATCACCCGAGCGAACTGCTTCTCAACACCGGTTCGACGAGCTTCGGAAGGCCGAGTCTCGGATCATGGCTCTCGTACGGCCTGGGCAACGAGTCGGACGAACTGCCGACCTTCGCGGTGCTGACCGCCGGCGTCGCGAGTACGGCCGGCGCCGCGAGCTGGGGGAGCGGGTTTCTGCCGGAAACGCACGGCGGTCTCGTCTTTCAGAAACGCCGCGAGCCGTTGCACAATCTGACCCCTCCGATCGGCGTCTGTCCGACGATGCAGACGCGGACGATCGACGGGATCGCCGCCCTGGCGCGCATTCAGGCGGGTGACGCGGCTGCCGAGGTGATCCGCAACTACGAGACGGCGTTTCGGTTGCAGGACTCGCTGCCGAAACTGGTCGATCTGACGGACGAATCGCGAGGAACGCTGCGCGACTACGGCTACGAAGGTCCGATTCCCGAGGATCTGCGCGGCTGGGAGGGCGGAACCGAGTCGACGTTCGACGACTTTGCCCGCAACTGCCTGATCGCCCGACGGATGGTGGAACGAGGGGTTCGCTTCGTCAATCTGTATCACGCCACCTGGGACCATCACGCGAAGCTGTCGAAGAACCTGCCGTTGAACTGCCGAGTCGTCGATCAGCCGATCGCGGCGCTCGTCCGGGATCTCGAGCAGCGCGGTCTGCTCGACGACACGCTGGTGGTGATCGCGACCGAGTTCGGCCGCACGCCGATCGCCGAGA
>CAZZBI010000003.1:34236-35173 GCA_964652385.1 uncultured Pirellulaceae bacterium
CGGCCGGGATCGTCGCCCCCGAGCCTTCTCGGTGCTGATGGCCGGTGCCGGATTGAAACGCGATCTGGTCCACGGAGAGACCGACGAGCTCGGTTGGGAGGTCGCGGAGCAGCGAGTCGACGTCCACGACTTTCATGCGACGCTCCTGCATCTGTTCGGCTTCGATCATCGTCGCCTGACGGTCAAGGTCGCGGGGCGCGAGATGCGTCTGACCGACACGGCGGGAAACGTGATCGAACCGATCCTCGCGTAGAGCGGGCGACGGCACGAGACACGCAACGCGCGGAACCTCTCGGACGACGGTCGTCGCGAGTTCCGGCGGAGCCCGTCGCGCCGCGATCGATCCGGCGCGCCGCGACTCAGGTTCGCCTCGGCGAGAGCGGTCGAGCGAATTCGCGCAGTCCCGCGATTTTCTCTCAAGCGGCGATTTGACTCGTGACCCTCACGACATACGGTTCGGCAGTCGGGCAAGCGTCAACGACCGCCGAACGAACCGCTGGGCCAGAAGCCGTTCCGGGCCGGTGATTCGCGAAGGTGTCGAGTACGCGGACGAGCAACGTGAGTTTCGAGCCGATCGACGATCGCGGATCGCGGCGGCGCCCGAACAGGCCGTGCAGGCCGAGTCCGAGTCCGGGAAGTCACTGGGAAGCCCTTTCGAGGGCTGGGTCATCAACTCCGAGGAGAGGCACATGAAGCGGTTCTTCAGCAAGATTCAGAAGTTCATGAAGAGCGAAGACGGACCGACCGCGGTCGAGTACGCCGTCATGCTCGCTCTGATCGTCATCGTCTGCTTGGCGGCGATTCAGGCCGTCGGTCAGCAGGCCAACTCGACCTTCACGAACATCAACACCAGCCTGACCAAGGCCAACTCGAATGCCACGAAGGTCAACTGATCGGTCGATCAGTCGTGCGATGGGGGTCGGCCTTCGGGTCGGCC
>CAZZBI010000003.1:35183-51944 GCA_964652385.1 uncultured Pirellulaceae bacterium
ACAACGCAGGCGCCCCTCCGTCGGCAACGTCATTCGCGGCTCGATCGCGTCGAATCCGGACTTTGCGCGTCGCTGCGACGGCGTCCGAGCGGCGCGACGGAAACGACCTTCGGCCGATGTGCGACATGCCGTACGGCGCGACCTATGGTTGGCCGCGGTTCGAACGAAACGCTCGCGAGGAAGCAGGGACATGATCACGTACTGGAACACGGTCGACTTGGCGTCGTGCGGCGAATCGCTGCTGCCGCTGCTGACGTCGTGGATCGTCGCCTTCTTCGCCTGCGTCAGCTGGATCCGCTCGGCCTGATCACGATCTCGACCAACGCCACCGGGAGTCGCACCCCATGTCCTTCGACCATGAGATGTTCCTGACGTTCGCCGATCAGCTGCCGATCTGGACGGTCACGTTCGTGCTGATCGTCGCCGCGGTGATCGACGGCATCCAGCTGAAGGTGCCGAACTGGATCACCTATCCGATGATCGCCGCCGGCTGGCTCTACAGCTCGCTGGCCTACTTCGCCGCGGGAGACCCGTGGGCGGTCGGTCTCGGCTGGTCCTTGTGCGGCACCGCGGTCGGCCTCGCCCTGTTGCTGCCGGCGTATGCGGTCGGCGGGATGGGGGCGGGAGACGTCAAGCTGATGGCCGGCATCGGCGCCTGGATCCACACCACGGATACCGCCTACTCGTTCGCCGTCTCGGCCGTGCTCGGAGGGATCATCGCCCTCGGCATGGTCGGCTGGAAGCGTTCGTGGGGAAAGCACGTTCGACAGTTCTTCGGAATCCTCGGCGAGTTCCGCAGCGTTCGGGACCCCGAAAAGCTGGCGATGATCGCCGCCGAGCGGAAGCCGCGGATGTTCCTGCTCCCCTACGGCATCCCGATCGCCATCGGCACCGTCGCCTATTTCGTCTGGATGGGCATGATCCTCTGAGGGCGGCTGCGGCATCCCGCAGTCGAGCCGCTCGATCGCGGCAGATTCGGGACGATCGGCAAGTTCCGTACGAAAACTCGAATCGTCAAATCACCTACGACCGAATAACGAAACGATGGGACACGTTCTCGGACGACCGTAACCGGTCCGCCCGAAACGCCACCGCAAGGAAACGGCCATGCGATCCAAGTCGATGATGTTGATCCTGGTTTCGCTCGGCTTCGGCGCCGTGGCGGCGGTCGGCATGGTCCAGGTCATCTCGCGATCGACACAGGTCGTCGAAGAAGACAAGGTCCCGGTCCTCGTCGCTCTCGAAGACCTCGACATCAAGGACGAGCTGACCGTCGACAACGTCCAGGTCCGGATGTTCCCCGTCAGCCTGGTCCCGGAAGGGATCGTCGGCTCGTGGGAAGAAGCCGAGGGGAAGAAGACCCTGAGCCGGATCGGCAAGGACATGATGATCATGCAGAACATGATCATCGAGAAGAACAAGGTGACCGACGTCTCGATCCCTCCCGGCTACGATCGCCTGGCGATCAACGTCGACGCCCGAGACAGCTTCTTCGGACTGCTCAAGCCGGGTGATCGCGTGCACGTCATCGCGATCCGCTCGGACGGCGAGAAGGAGACGGCCAAGACCTTTCTGAAGAACGTGCTGGTCTACGCGGTCGACGACAAGACCGATCTGATCGAGGACGAGAAGGGCGAGCCCCGGACCGCCTCGACCGTCACGCTGGTCGTCAACCAGCGTCAGGCCGAAGCGATCGCCCTGTGCGACTCCAACGGCAATCTCCGCCTGGTGATGGCCGGACAGTCCGACTCGAACGAGCCGGAACTGGTCGAGGACAGCGTGATCTCGCCGCCGAAGCGCGAAACGGTCGAGCAGCCGTCGGGAGTCGCGTCGCTGATCGGAGCGGCCGCGGGTTGGCTGCAGTCGATGCAGGAGAATGCTCCGGCAGCCCCGGCGTCGGTCGCCGCACCGACCCGCCCGGTCGCGTCCGGATCGCGAGCCAATCACACCATGACGGTGATGATGACCAACGGAGCCGCCGTGAACTACGAATGGCAGGATCGGTCGCAGCTGCCGACCTTGCGTCCGATCGTGCCGGCCGGCGCAACCGGTACCGACGGTATCCCCGCTTCGGTCGGTGGTCCGGATCAGGGGGGTAATGCCCCGGCGCCCGGAAGTTCATTCGATTACGTCGATGACGGTGCCGAGTAATTAAGCCGGGAAAGAGAGGGAGCCCGAGAAGGATCCGGGCTTCTCGAGACTGCGGCAAGCAGTCCTACATGGAAGGGCTCCACGGATGGTCCGTCATCTGATTCGCGGCGCGTCGCGGAACGCTTGGGTCGGTCTGATCGCGACGCTCGCTCTCTTCGGTTCGTCTCCGCCCGCTCCGGTCGCAGCTCAGCCCGCTCCGCAGGGCGCCGGGACCGAGTTCTTCGAGCCGGTGGGCGACGGGTATCAGAAGCTCGAGATGGCGGTCGGCACGAGCCGCGTGCTGCGGTTCGGCTACGACATCCCCAAGGTCTGGGTGAGCGAGGGGATCGTATCGGCCAAACCGATCTCGCCCAACGAGATCATGCTTCAGGCGACTCGTCCCGGCATGGCGAGCCTGTACGTGCAGGACGGCGCCGAGAACGTCCAGACGATCGACATCGTCGTGCTCGCCGACATCCGGCCGCTCGAGGACGCGCTCGACACGCTCTTCCCCTCGCACCGAGTCGTCGTGCGGCCGCTCAACAGCACGGTGGTCGTCGGCGGTTATGCGTCGAGCGCCGAGCAGACCAGCCAGATCATGGCCGTCGTTCGCGACTTCTTCCCGACCCCCATCAATCAGATCCAGGTCGACGGCAACCACACCGTCCTGCTGACCGCCAAGGTCTTCGAGGTCTCGCGCACCAAGCTGAAGCGAGCCGGCATCGACTGGTCGGCGATCATGCAAGGGGACTTCATCATCAGCAACCCGGGCAACACGATCTCGCTCGACGCGTTCTTCGAAGACGGCGTCGTGTCGGGAAGCCCGGCGGTGCTCGGCGGTGTCGTCAACAACGGCAACCAGTTCAACCTGATGCTCGATCTGCTCGAGCAGGACAACATGGCCAAGGTGCTCGCCGACACGCAGCTGGTCGCCGACAGCGGACGAGCGGCGAGTCTGCTGTCGGGCGGACGAGTCCCGGTCCCGTTGTCCAACGGCTTGGCGACGTCGATCCAGTTCCAGGACTTCGGTACGTCGCTCGATTGCGTGCCGATCGTCCAGGAGGACGGACTGATCCGTCTCGAGATCCTGGCTGAAGTGAGCGATGTCGCGGGAGACCTGCGAGACAGCGTTACCGGGACGCCGGGCTTCCGGACCCGGAGCGTCAACACCGCGGTGACCGTCCCCGCCGGCAAGACGATCGCCATCGCCGGCATCATCCAGAATCGGACCGACGCCGAAGTGAAGGGAGTTCCCTACCTGAAGGACATGCCTTGGGTCGGAGGGCTCTTCCGCCGCACGGTCCAGACCTTCAACGAAGTCGATCTGGTCGTCGTCATCCGTCCGGAGTTCGTCGGAGCGGTCGATCCGTGCGAGATGCCGGAGGGGCCGGGCCGCAGCACCGTCACGCCCGACTCGTACGGTCAGTACATCCGCGGTCATGTCGAAGTCCCGTCGTGCGATCCGTCGAACGAACTCGGCCCGGTCCTGCCGTTCGAAGCGGGGTTCGGCGAGCCGGCCGGCTTCGGCCCTTACGGTCCCGCTCCCGGCGAGTTCGCTCCGGTGCCGCTGGTTCCCCAGGGAAACCTCGCTCCGGTCGCGCCGATCGGCAGCTCCGGAGCGACGCGAACGATCCGCGTCGAGAAGCTTCCCGAGACGACCGGTGCCTCGCCGGCGACGAGTCGTCGGATTCGAGCCGACTCGCCTGCCGCTCCGACGGGCGACGTCACACCCGAGCTGATGGGGCCGATGGGGTTCGAGGGGACGGACGTGTCGATGCTCCCGCGACGGCAATGGTGACCTAACCTTGGGACTCGACGGACCTCCGCCTCCGAGCAGACTGCCATCAGATGTCGACACCACTCCGACTTGCCATCGTCGATCCGGACGACTCGACTCGCGAGTCGCTCAAGAACACGTTGATGCACCTCGAATCGGTCTGGCTCGAGGCCGATTGTTCGCGCTACGAGTTCTTCCTGGACGTCGTCGAGCAGTCGCACCCCGATATCGGCCTGATCAGCCTGGACGGTAACGCCGACAAGGCGGTCGAACTGGTCGAGACGCTTGCCGGTCGGGTGCCGACCTGCGGTCTGATCGTCACGAGCCGTTCGAGCGACGGTCAGCTGATCCTGCGAGCGATCCGCGCCGGCGCCAAGGAGTTCGTCAGCGCCCCGATCTCGCCGACCGACCTGGTGTCGGCCTTCGATCGGATCGGCCGGTCGCAAGCGACGACTCCGGGGGCTCCGAAGAAGCGGACCAGTCAGGTGATCTCGGTCTGCGGCGCCTCGGGGGGAGTCGGCAGCACGAGCATCGCCGTCAATCTCTCGACCGTCCTCGCCTCGCAGGAAGAACAGTCGGTCGCGCTGCTCGATCTCGACCTGGCGCTCGGCGACACCGACGTCTTCCTGGACATGATCCCGGAACACACGATCATCGATCTGGTTCAGGGAGCGACGCAGCTCGACCTGACTCTGATCAAGAAGTCGATGTCCAAGCACCAGTCGGGAGTCTATCTGCTCCCGCGGCCGATCCACCTGGACGAGATCCCGCTGGTCGATACCAGTCGCCTCGGTCAGATCCTGACGCTGATGCGAGCGTCGTACTCGTACATCCTGATGGACCTCTCGAAGTCGTACACCGAACTCGACCTCGAGGCGATGCATCTGTCCGACCAGATCCTGCTCGTCACGCAGCTTGACCTGCCGTCGCTGCGGAACGTCGTCCGGATCCTGACCAGCCTGAAGGACCTGAAGCTCGAATCGAAGGTCCGGATCATCGTGAACCGCGTCGGGCTGGACAGCGGCCAGATCAGCCTGAAGCGGGCCAAGGAGACGCTCGGCCAAGAGATCTTCTGGCAGATCCCGAACGACTACGGCGTCATGGTCCAGGTCCGAAACAACGGCGTTCCGCTCCTGCAGCAGGCACCGAAGTCGGCCATCACCACGTCGTTCCGCGGCCTGGCCGATCGGCTCAGCGGCAAGGCGTCCGAGGTGCCGGCCGATCGGAACGCCAAGAAGACCTGGCTTTCGTTCCTGTCGAAGAACTGATCGGCCCTCGAGCCGATCGATCGACGATCAGGACGAGAGTCCCTGGAGCCGCGCTCGTTCGAGTCGCTGCTCCTCGATCCGCGTCTGCAGTTCGCCGATTCGCGCCTCGACGTCGACCTTGGACCGCTCGAGCGCCGCAAGTTCGTCGTCGAGCGCGGCGATCGGAGCGTCCTTTTCGGCCGAGATCTTGCGTGCCTCGTCGAGCGACGTGCGGGCAGTGACCACTTGGGCCGCCTCTTCCTCCTTGCGAGTCGCCAGCGCGGCGAGCGCCGGCTCGGTCGCGACGATCGACGCCTGCAACGCGGTTCGCCGCTCCTGCTTCCCCTTCTCCAGCGTCTCGAGCCGACCGATCGCCTCGACGAGCGGCTGATCGCCCGGCATCAGTTCGAGCGCCTTGCGAGCACCGGTCAACGCTTCGGCCAGCGCAGCGAGCCCCTGGTCGATCGCCGACACCTCCTGCTTCTCGGCGGCGAGCTTCGCCATTCCGACTTCGAGCTCGGCGGCGGAGGCGGAAAGCTGCTGTTCGGCAGCGAGGAGCTGCGCTTCACGTTCGGCAACCACCGCTTCGGCCGCGGACTTCTCGGTCATCGCCGCTTCCCGCCGAGCTCCGACCGACGAGAAGCCTTCGGCGATCGGATCGAGCTCCGCATAGGTCGTCTCGAGCAGTGATTCGAGTTCGCGTCGTACCGCATCGAGCTCGGTCAAGCGAGCGACGAACGCCAACTCGGCTTCCCAACGCGCGACCGCCGCGGCGGCCGACTCGGCCGCGGTCCTTGCGGCCGTCACCTCGGGCTCGAGCGCCGCATGCTGAGTCTGTCGTTCGTTTCGTTCCGCCTGAGTCGTCGTTTGCGTTTCGGCGAGTCCCGCTCGTTCGGTCGCCAACGCAGTCATCGCGGTCGTTTCGGCGACGATCAGTTCGCTCACCTCGGTCATTCGCTTTTCGGCCACAGCGATCGTCTCGCGAGTCGTCGTCAGCTCCTTCTCGACACCGGTCTTCCACTCGACGAACGCACTGCGAAGTTGCGACACGGTGGCATCGTCGCTCGCTTCGTCCAATTGACCGAACGCCGCAGCGACCGCGTTCCCCTTCTCGACCGCCGCGACGAGCATCGGCAGTTTCGCTTCCCCTTCGGCTCGCGCGGTCGCCGCCAGGTTCTTCTCCTGCTCGAGCTCGGCGACCTTCGCACCGCGAGCGGCGGTCTCGGCGTCGATCTCTCCGAGACGCTGGGCGTAGGTCGCCAGATTGCCGTCGAGCTGGGCGAGTCGCTCGGTCAGTTCGGCAAGTCGCGTCGCTTGGGGAGCGAGCGATTCGGCCGTGCGAGTCGCTTCGGCTCGCGCTGCCGCCAGTCGCTCTTCGAGCCGACGCGGGAGCAGATCGACTCTCCCCTGCTCCGCTCCGTCCGCACCGACCGCGACGAGCGAGCCGGACCAGTCTCCGACATACATCCGTCCGCTTTCGTCGCAGAACGAGGCGACCGTTCCGATCTCGCCGAGTCCGCCGAAACCGGCAACTTGCTGACCGGCCTGATCCCAAAGCTTGACTGCGCGATCGCGACCGGCGGTCACGATCCGTCCGTCGCGCGCGAACTCGATCGACTGGACGCCTCCGCCGTGCGCTCCCCAGTTCCGCACCTGGCCGCCGTTCTCGATCTCCCAAAGCTTGACGGAACCGTCGAGCGACGCCGAGGCGAGCAGATTCGAATCCCACCGCCATGAGAGCCCGGTGATCCCTTGCGGATGACCGGCAAGGGTCAGGTATTCCCGAGCGGTCCGCGCTTCCCAGACGAAAGCGCCGCCGTTCCGATCGGCCGACGCGAGCAGGATTCCGTCCGGACTGAACTCGAGTGCGGTGACCCACTCGGTGTGCTTCTTGATCTCGTGCACCAACCGATCGTCCGACATGCGATAGATCCGCACCAGCCGGTTCGTTCCGCCGACCGCGACGAAGCGATGATCGGCGCTGATGTCGGCGGCGAGAATCGCGTCGCTTTCCTCGTCGAGCGTCGCGACGCGTTCGCCCGAGGCGACATCCCAGACGGCGACGACTCCCTGAGCTCCCGGGCGACCGCCGGCGGCGATCAACAGGGCTCCGTTTCGGCTGAAGCGGACGACGTTGATCGCTCCTTCGGCGAACGGCAGCACGCCGATCATCTCGTTGCTCCGCGTGTCGTACAGCAGGACCTGATCCGATCCGGCGACGGCGACGATCGGTGCCCAGGGATGGGTATGCGCCGCGATGACGGCGTTCGCCCGCTCGATGACCCGCACCGGTTCGAGCGGCAAGTGGCCCGGAACGACGACCGTTGCCGGCCGTTCGGTCGCGTTTCCTTCGACCGCCGCGATCCGCGGCCCCGACGGGACTCGCGCCTTGCTCGACGCGTTCTCGAGCGCCCCTTGTTCGATCCACGCCCGGAGTAGCGCGATCTCTTCGGCCGGAATCGGCGGCGAATCGGGGGGCATGTACGGTTCTTCGTCGTGATTGACGAGCGCAAAGAGATAGCTGGCCGCCACGTCCCCCGGCGTGATGCTCGCCCCGGATCCGCCCCCCTGCATCACTCCCAGATACGACGTGACGTCGAGGTCGCCGCTCTTCTTGCTCGAACTGTGGCACGCCGCGCAGCGCTGCCGGAGCAGCGGCTTGACGTGATCGTCGTACGTGACCTTCTCCTGGGCCTCGATCGATCCGACCGGACCGATCACGGCGAGCAGCATCAGGAAACGGACGGTCGTGCGAATGCTCACGGCAGACTTCCTCGAACCGGGACTCGATTCCGATCGTGCGTTCGCGCGATCGTCCAATTCATCCTGCGACAGCCGAATCGATGACGGCGGACCGACTCAGTGATTGAAGACGAACTCGCGACTGTTCAGCAGCGCCCAGAAGACGTCTTCGAGGGCCTGCTTCCGATCGCTCTCCGACTCGACCATCTCGACCAGCGAGGCGAGTTCCTCGTCGGTCGGTCGTCGAGTCAGGACGCGAATGTAGAGACTGGTGATGATCTCGGCCGGTGTCCGTCCCGCTTCGAGCAGCGATGGAACCAGCCCTCCCTGAGCCACCTTGGACTGGAGCGTGTCGCCGTTGAGCAGATGCAGCGCCTGCGACAGGTTCGGTTCCATCTTCACCTCGCACGAGCAGACCGTCTCGCGAGTCGCCCGTCCGAAGGTCGTCAGGAAGTAGGTCGACGTGTTGCCGTCGGCGATCTGCACGGCGCGAGCACCGAGCGGCAGGCCGGCGAACTTGTTCTTGGTCGAGGTGGTCTGGGTGATCAGATCGAGCAGCACCTCGCTGCGGACGCGCCGCAGAGTCGCATGCGAGAAATTGGTCAGGTCCGACTCGTTCGACTCGTTCGCCTTGGTGCTCAGCTGATAGATGCGCGACGTGCAGATGTCGCGCACCAGCTTCTTGAAGTCGTAGTCGTAATCGACGAAGTGATCGGCAAGCGCCTGCAACAGCGCCTCGTTGACCGCCGGGTTGCTGACCCGTACGTCATCCACCTCGTTGATGATCCCTCGACCCAGAAAATGGGCCCAGACGATGTTGGCCAGGTTGGGCGCGAAGTACGGATTGTCGGTCGACACGAGCCATTCGGCGAGCACCTCGCGGCGATCCCGTCCGGCCAGATCGGGAACGGCTCCCCCCAGGAACTTCGGCTTCATCACCTGACCCGAAACCGGATTGCTCACCTCGCCGCCGCCGGAGTTGAAGACGATCGTCTCGCGAGGGTCTTCACCCGGCTTGCGACCGATCTGCGAGAAGAAGGCGGCGAAGCCGAAGTAGTCGTCCATCGTCCATCGATCGAACGGATGGTTGTGGCACTGGGCGCACTGGATCCGCATCCCCATGAAGACCTGAGCGACGTTCTCGGCGACCTTCAGCGTGTCGGTCTCGTTCTGGTAGTAGTTCGTCGCGGCATTCGCGAACGTCCCCCCCTGAGCCGACAGCAGCTCGCGGACCATCACGTCGATCGGCACGTTCTCTTCGATCCGGCTCTGCAGCCAGCCGTAGTAGAGCAGCATCGACTTGTACGAGACCGTCTGGTTCGAGCGGATCTGGAGCAGCTCGGCCCACTTCATCACCCAGATCTCGACGAACTCCTTCCGCTCGAGCAGCGAGTCGACGAGCTTGGCGCGCTTGTCCGGATCGGCATCCGACATGAACGCGACGTATTCCTCTTCGGTCGGCAGCACGCCGCAGATGTCGATGCTGACGCGGCGCAGGAACTCCTCGTCCGTGCAGAGCTCGGACGGAACGATCCGCAGCTTGCGGAACTTGTCGTAGCAGAGCTCGTCGATGTAGTTGTTCGACGGCAGGTCGGTCCACGTGAACTCGAGTCCGGCCGGCAGGACGATCACCTGACGACCGACGGTGTGCGTGTCGAACCGAGCCATCACGAACGCCTCGCCCCGATTCGCCGCCGTGACGGTACCGGTCGGCGAGATGGCGGCCGAGTTGTCGTTGTTCGTGCTGAAGAAGGCAAGGTCGGTGACGTCCCGATCGGTGCCGTCCGAGTACTTGGCGCGAACGATCATCCGCTGAGTCGTCTCGGGACCGTCGAGCACCGCCCCGGGAGGAAACAGCTCGATGCCGGTCACGGTGGGGACGGGCCCCGCATCGTTCGGCGCTCCGGCTCGCAGCCATTCCAGCAGCGTGCGGTGATACAGATCGCCCTCCGTCAGCCGCGCCCCGCCTCCGTGAGCGACGACTCCGAGCCCCTTCTCCAGGATCAGGCTCCGTTCGGGAACCGCCAGATCGACGCGCCGGCCGACCATCTCGCGCGTCAGCCGAAAGTGATCCCCTTCCGGATCGAAGCCGAAGAGCGACAGGCGAAAGCCTTCCTTGCCGCGAGCCGCTCCGTGGCAGCTGCCGGTGTTGCAACCGGTCTTCATGAAGATCGGCATGATGTCGTTGCGGAATCCGAGCGGGGGCACCTCGGTCGAGCGCACGACGGCGATCGGAATGCGGACCGAATCGGTTCCGAATCCGACGATCGCTTCCGTCGCTCCGTCAGCGACCGGCAGGAATCGATCCCCCTCCCACTTCGCGATCGACGGGTCGACCACCTGAACCGACAGCTCCGCCGTCACGTCGCGGGTCAGACCGTTCGGCTGAGTCACCTGAGCGACGATCCGCTGCAGGTCGCGTCCGGTCGAGAGTTCGATCGAGTCGGGATAGACGGCGAACGTCGGCGCAGTCGGAGCGGCCGCGGCGACCGGAGCCGAGTCGTCGGCGACGAGGGCCGCGGCGCACGACAGACCGAGCGACAGCGACGCGACGACAAGTCGGGCGAACGACGGAGCGAGACGATTCGTGACGGTCATGGCGAACTCGGATCCTTGATGGGGCGACCGAAACGGCAGGGAACGGAACCGATCGGCGAGCCGTATTCGTCCGACCCTCGTCGGACGAAGGCGGCGATCATCAGTTCCCCCCCTGCTGCTTCGCTTCCTGGCGGAGTCGTTCGAGACGCGAGAGCGGCTTCTGGACCGGCGCTTCGGGAGCGGCCTGGGCCATCGGCGCTTCGGGCATCGGCTGAGCCGGCGCGGTCTCGACCGGCAACGGAGCGTCGATCTGCAGCTCGAACCGACCGGTGACCGACACCACCGGCTCGCCGCTGATCGGACAGACGATCTGGATGAAGGGGGACTTGTGCTTGCCGACCGGCGTATCCGCTTGAGTCTTGACGATGAACGGCAACTCGGTCGTCTCGTGCGTGATCTGGAGCGGTTCGGCGACGGCGTTCGGCGGAAGGCCGATCAGTCGCGCTTCGGCGGTCCCCTGGAACCCCTCGGCGAAGGCGAACTTCGCGAAGACCGGAATCTCCTGTCCTTGCTCGGCCGATGCGCGAGCCACCTCGGCGGTCACGTACGGAGCCGACACGGTGAGCTTCGCCAGCTGCGACGCGACGTACGCGTTCCCTCCGACGTCCGCATAACCGATCGCGTACATCGGCCATTCGCCGAGCGCCGCGTTGCCGGCGGCATTCAGCAGGTACGTCCCTTGCGACTGATCGCCCGGGATAGTGATCGAACTCGGGGCACCGATGCCGGGGGATCGGAACGGAAACTCCACGACGATCGGCTGAACGAACCCCTCGGCCCGGTTCACCTTGATCACCAGCTCCTTCGAGCCGTCGAGCACGATCGGCGATTGAGGCTGGACGATCTCGATCGAGAACGGCACTTCGTCGACCACCGCGACCGCCAGCTGCTCGACATGACCGTTCAGATAGACGGCGTTGTTCGGGGGGCCGAGCACGAAATCCGAATCGTTGACGAAGCGTCCGCGAATGCCGGTCGCTTCGTCGACATGTCGGGCGGTGAAGGTGACGAGCGCCCCTCCGACCGGCGCGTCGGCAGCCGCTTCGATCACCATCGGCATCGACGGCAGAGCGGCCGGCATCGGCAGCGCGTGCAGCGTCAGACCGGGGAGCAACTCGGTCGTCTCGACCACCAGGTCGCCGCCGAAGTTGTTTCGATTGGCGTTCAGCAGAACGGCAAAGCGGTTCCCTCGCGGCACGACCAGCGTCTGACGCGTCTGCGAGTAGCGGTCGATGCGAGGAATGTTCAGCGTCAACGAAGGGACCACCGGCTGGAACTCGACCCGATAGACGAAGTCGTCACGCCCTCGTCCCAGATGGTCGGTGATGCGAATCAGGTACTCGCCGGTCTCGGGAGCGGTGAACCGCAGGTAGCTGTCGGGACCGCGCGCATCGTCGTTACCGGCGATTCCGCTCCCGTCCCCCTTGTAGATGTTCATGACCGGATCGAGACCGGTGCGCACGCGACGAGCGAAGCACTCGATGTCGAACGTCTGACCTTGAGTCGCCGAGAAGCGGAAACAGTCGACATCTCCCGGTCGTTCGATCACGCCGTTGAACGCGTCGGTGGTGACGCCGACGGTCGCGGCCGCGAAGTCATCGTTCGGCTCGCTTTCGAGCAGGTTGCCGAAATCGGTGATCCGGAACGGAATCCCCGACGGCGCGATTCCCTTGTCATCCTGAGCGAACGCGGCGAAGCGATGATCGTCGACCGACGGAACGGTGATCGTCGCCGTCGACGGCCCTGCCGCATCGCCGACGAAGGTCACCGGGGTCGTTTCGCCGCGACGACCTCCGGCCGGATAGACGGCGGTCGGACGAGGGAAGTTGCCGACGTGCAGTCGATAGCGACAGGCGCCGTTGCCCCCGTAGCTCGACTCGCGCACCTGCACGAAGTAGTCCCCGGCTTCGGGAACGATCACGCTCAGCACGCCGTCCTGCATCACCAGCGGCGAATCGTCGACCGACGCCAGTTCGAAGCGGCGCGAGTCGAGAATGGCGATGTACGGGTCGAAGAGAGTCGTCCCCAGACGAAGCGCCTCGACCTCGACGCTCAGCCGATCCCCTGCGGCGAGCGAGACGCGAAACGTGTCGACATCCTCGTTCTCGACGATGCCGGCGACCGTCACGTTCGCGTCGATCGCCTGCGCTTCGTCCAGACCGCCGTTCGGCTCCACCTCGTCCCGCGCCGGCAGTGCGCCGACGAAGAACGAGCGGTACTCGCTGATTCCCGAGCGGGTCCGCAGCTGCACCATCCGCTCGCCGAGCGGGCAGTCGGCCGCGATTCGGACGCGCACCTTCACGTTTCGGTCGTCGACGTTCTCGACCGCCAGGATCTCGACTCCCGAGTCGTACGTGAAGACCTGCTCGGCCCCCTGCAGCCGCTGGCCGATGAACATCAGCTCGTGCTCGCCGCCGCGCTGCACCCCTCGCGGCAGGATGATGTCCAGCTGCGGGGACGAAGCGCGTGCGGCCGTCGACGACGAAACCGCCAGACCGAACACCAACGCGGCGCGAAGCAGCAGCGAACCGTTCATGCCAACCACCGATCTCAGACGTCAGGGACGGTCTCGGGAACGAATCGGCGTGGGGGTCGTCCGATGACGCCGCCCGCGCCGAGCGATCAGGCGATCATCTCGCGAACGACCTCGCCTCCGTCGACGATCTCGATCGGGCGATCGCCGGGAGCCATCAGTTCCTTGTCCGACACGATGCCGAGCTGGTGATAGACGGTCGCGGCCCAGTTCTCGACGGTCAGCGGATCGGTCTCGGGTTCGCTGGCGGTGGCGTTCGACTCGCCGTACACCAGGCCTCCCTTCAGACCACCGCCTCCCATCACGACGCTGAAGACCTTGGGCCAGTGATCCCGGCCGGCGGTCGCGTTGATCTTGGGAGTCCGTCCGAACTCCGAGGCGATGCAGACCAGCGTCGATTCGAGGAGTCCGCGCGACGACAGGTCGCGGATCAGCGCCGCGAATCCCTGATCGAAGGCGGGGAGCTGGTTCCGCATGCCGCCTTCGATGTTGTCGTGCATGTCCCAGCCGCCGTAGGTCAGCGTCACGAAGCGGACGCCCGCTTCGACCAGCCGACGAGCCAGCAGCATCCGGGCTCCCGCCGTGTTCCGTCCGTATTCGTCTCGAAGGGCGTCCGGCTCGAGCGACAGGTCGAACGCGGTACGAGCCTTCTCGGAGCTGATCAGCGAATAGGCGCGCTGATAGAACGAGTCGAGGGCGTCGAGCGAGTCGGCCTTTTCCTTGTCGCGGAAGTGCTGATTGACGACGTCGAGCATCCGGCGACGCTTGTCGAAGCGGAGCTCGTCGACTCCTCCCGGAAGATTCAGGTCGCGCACCGAAAACCCGCCGTCGGCCGGATCGGAACCGAGGCTGAAGCCGGCATACGACGAGCTCAGATAACCGGTCCCCGCGAACTCGTTCGGCTGGTTCGGGATGCAGACGTACGGCGGCAGGTTGTTCTTCGGCCCGAACTCGTGCGACACGATGCTGCCCATGCTCGGGTACTTCAGCGCCGGACTCGGCCGGTACCCGGTGAACATGTTGTGGGTGCCGCGTTCGTGAGCCGCTTCGCCGTGCGTCATCGAACGGCAGAAGACGAGCTTGTCGGCCACCTGAGCCGTATTCGGCAGGAGCTCGCCGATCCGGATTCCCGACACGTTGGTGTCGATGCTGCCGAGCGGCCCGCGGTATTCGACCGGAGCGTACGGCTTCGGATCGAACGTTTCCTGATGAGCGATTCCGCCGGGCATGAAGATGAAGATCACCGACTTCGCCGGTCCTTCGACGCTCGGATAGTCCTTGATCTCGGCGCGAGCTTCACGAGCTCGGAAGTAATCCGCCAAGGTGAACGAACCGACCGCTCCTACCGTGAGGAACCCGCGTCGACTGAGGGCATTGCCGAAACACTTCATGAGGACTCTCCGTGATACTCACCGAGCTGCTGTCGGAACGGTCGCGGTTGACGGATCTCTCGTCCGCCCACGCCCAAGGCCTACGCGCCGAGAGGAGCGGACGAGACATGTCGGTAAACAGGAGGACGTTCGGCACGCGACGAGGTACTCGCCGTCGAGACTGTCGCGACCGATCCGCTCGGCGCCGCCACAAGCACCTACGTGCTCATGAACTCGCCGAAAGGAACTTCCTGGGGATCATCCGAAGCTGCCGTCGCCCGTCGAGCCGATCGCTCGCCGGACGAGAAGCGTTCCGGATGGGGAGGTGGGTTTCGAGGCGGGACGGGAAACAGCCGCAGGGTTCGGCCCCTTCCCTGAGTTTGCTTTTCCAGCGTAGTCGCTCGAATCTGGGGATGTCAAACGAGCGATCGGTAGCGGGAAACAGGCTCGAGTCGGTTCGACCCGGTGGCCCGACTGCAGCGACTCACTGGCGCGAGGGGGGATCGACCGGATCGGCGCGACGCGCCTCGACATCGAAGACCGGTCCCCGTCCCGGCGCTCCGAAAGCGGCGAAGGTCGTGAACGACGAAGCCGCCTGACCGCCGATGACTTCCAGCGAAAAGCGGCGTTTGAGCCAGTTGGCCAAGCGTCCGCGCAGCGGGCGCCGGATCGGCGGCATGAGCAGCGAGAGGCCGATCGCATCGGTGATCGGGCCGGGAGTCAGCAGCAGCAGTGCCGCGACCAGGATCAGGGCGCCGTCGAGCAGCTCGTCGGTCGGCAGTTTCCCGCTCCGTACCGCCTCGATCCCGCGCCGCCAGACGCCGAGTCCCTGACGGCGACCGAGGACGGCGCCGAGCGTGCCGGTGACGATCACCAGCAGAATCGAAACCCACCAATGCCCGGCCAGCTGAGCCAGCAGCAGGAGCAACGACAGCTCGACCAGCGGCATCAGCAGAAAGAGCGGGAGCAGCCAGCGGAGCTTCATCGCGGTCCCTTTCGTCGCTCGCAGCCTGCCGGCGGAGCATGTCGCACAGCGGTTCGGCTCAGGCGTCGTCTCCGTCCTGCAGATGGAGCAGACTATCGTAGCGGCGCAGATCGATCAGGTTGTCGGCGACCGCATCCTTGACGCCGCAGCGCTCTTCATGACTGTGGGTGCAATCGGGAAAGCGACACCGGTTCACGAACGGTCGGACGTCCCGATACCAACCGGCGATCTCGGCCGGGACGAGATCCCAGAGAGGGAAGCTCCGGATGCCGGGCGTGTCGACCAGATGCCCACCCATGGCGAGCGGAATCAGCGTCGCCGCGGTCGTCGTGTGCTTCCCTTTCTGATTCTCGCGACTCACTTCGCCGACGCGCAGGTTCAGTCCCGGCTCGAGCGCATTGAGGATCGACGACTTGCCGACTCCGCTCTGTCCGGCCACCACCGTATCTCGCCCTTGCACCCACGACCGCAATCGATCGATGCCGCGGCCGGTTCGAGCCGACACGAGCAGAATGCGGTAGCCGAGCTGTCCGTAGACGCCGAGCAACGGCTGCAGCGAAGCCGCGTCGGCCAGGTCGATCTTGTTGACGCAGATCAGCGGTTCGACGCCGGCGCGCTCGGCGGTGACCAGCATCCGATCGATCAGATTCGGCTTGATTCCCGGCTCCGCAGCGCTGGCGACGATCAGCAGCCCATCGACGTTGGTCGCGATCGCATGACGCCGCCCGCGACTCGTGCGACTGATCGTGCCGTACCGCGGTTCGATCCGCTCGATCACCCCTTCCTGTTCGCCGGTGACGCGGATCGTCACTCGGTCGCCGGTGACGACGACGTGTCGCAGCTCGGTACTGAGCGACTTGAGGATGCCGCGAACGGAGCAGCGGTAGACCGTTCCCGATCCGTCGCCGACGCGACAGGCCAGTCCGTGGACCGAGATGACTCGCCCCGGAACGCACCGTTCGTCGACGTCGGGCCGTACTTCGAAGCCCGCTTCCTTGCCGTCGGAGGTCTGTCCGACGACCGTCCGCTTGCGTGTCAGCTCCCCCTTGCCGGTCAGACGCTCGCGCTGCTGCAGCTCCTCGAGCCCCGCGTCGTCGACCGGCGCATCGTGAAAGTCGCGCGTGAAGTCGGTCTTGCGCTGACGACTCTCGTGCCCCTTGCGGAACTCGGTCCGGATCTTCTTGCCGCGCGGAGCGCGATTCATGCGGTTGGCCTCGAACGTGGCATCTCGTTCACCGTCACGGCGACTCGGCCGGACCCGCTCCGAAGGAACCGATCCGTGTCGACCAGTCACGCGGAGCGATCGACTATCATAGCGGTTTCGCCCTGCGCCACCTGACCGTCTCTTCGCGACCTGACCGACGGAGACCGCTCGCCGA
>CAZZBI010000004.1:0-6470 GCA_964652385.1 uncultured Pirellulaceae bacterium
ATCCGGTTTAACGTCGAACTGATCGCCGAGGATCTCGCCGAACTCGACCATCCCGAGGCGCGGCGGCTGATGCAGCGAGTCGCCGTCGTGCAGCGTCAATGCTCGCGACTCGAGGGACTCCTCAACGACTTCCTCCGTCTGACCCGTCTCAGTCACCTGGAGCTGACCGCCGGCTCGCTCAATCACCTTCTCGGGCAGGTCCTCGATTTCTTCGAAGCCGAGGCGAAGCGGCGCGGCGTCGAGATCCTGCGGTATCTCGAAACCGATCTCCCGGCCGTCATGATGGACAAGCCGACGCTGCAGGCCGCCCTGACCAACATGGTCAAGAACGCGATGGAGTCGATGCCGGCCGGCGGGGAACTGGTCGTGCGGACGAGGATGACTCGGACCGGAGTCGCGGTCGATCTGATCGACACCGGAATCGGGATCGATTCGTCGACGCTGCTGAAGATGTTCGAGCCCTTCTACACGACGAAGGAAGGGGGCTCGGGACTCGGATTGCCGATGGCCAAGAAGGTGATCGAGGCGCACGGCGGCGTCATCCATGTGCAGAGCGAAGTCGAGCGAGGGACGCAGTTCACGCTCGAGTTCCCGACGCCCAAACGACTCTGATCGCTCCTCATCCCGCCGATCCTCGGCGTTCCTCGAAGTCCTTCGCCGGTTGCCCGACGACGCCGGTTGCCGTCGAGAGCCAGGGGGCCGCATTGGCGGCGCCTCGTCATTCCCGGTAGGGTCTGGTATCCTCCCGAACATGACCGCCGATTCCCCCGCGACCTTCGCCGAACGCCCGCCGATCCGCGTCCTGCTGGTGGACAACGACCCCGATCACGCCCGTGCGATGGCCGAAAGCCTCGAACGGATCGGGTACCGCTGCACGCTGGCACTCCGCGGCCCCGACGGGGTCCGCGCCATCGAGACGCAGACGTTCGATCTGATCGTCACCGATCTGGTCATGAACGACGTCGACGGCATGGGAGTCCTGAAGTCGGCGAAGAAGCTCCTCCCCGAGTGCGAAGTGATCATGGTCACCGGGCACGCGACCGTCCCCAAGGCGGTCGAAGCGATGCAGGAAGGGGCCTTCAACTTTCTCGAAAAGCCGATCACCCCGAAGCGTCTTCAGGCAGTCGCCGAAAAGGGAGCCGAATCGGTCCGGCTCCGCTTGCAGAACATCGAACTCGAACGGCGACTCGACGAACGCTTCGGCTTCGAGAACCTGATCTACGCCAGCGACGCGATGAAGGGAGTCGTCGAACGGCTCCGCCGCATCGCGCCGACCGATGCGGGAGTCCTGATCACCGGCCAGACCGGAACCGGCAAGGATGTCGTCGCTCAGGCGATCCACCAGAACAGCCCTCGCAAGAAGAAGCCGTTCGTCGCGATCAACACCGGCGCGGTGGCGGAGCATCTGGTCGAGAGCGAGCTGTTCGGCCACGTGAAGGGAGCGTTCACCGACGCGATCTCGGACCGGATCGGCAAGTTCGAGTACGCCAACGGAGGCACGCTGTTTCTGGACGAGGTCGGCGACATGCCGATGTCGACTCAGATCAAGCTGCTCCGGGTTCTCGAAGAACGTCAGATCACGCGAGTCGGCGACAATCGCTCGATCGAAGTCAACGTCCGCGTCATCGCCGCCACCAACAAGGATCTCGAGAAGGACGTCGAGGAAGGAAAGTTCCGCAGCGACCTCTACTATCGCCTGAAGGTCGTCACCGTCCATCTTCAGCCTCTCTCGGCGCGACGCGACGACATCGTTCCCCTCGCCGATCACTTCCGCAAGGTCGCCAATCGGCGGAACGGCAAGCAGGTTCGCGGCTTCACGCCCGACCTCACGCGCTGGCTCTTCGCTCAGGAATGGAAGGGGAACGTCCGCCAGCTGAAGAACGTCGTCGAGAGCATGGTGGTGCTCGACATCGACGACGTGCTCGACCTGGACGACCTGTCGCCCGATCTCTCCGGCGCCCCGGTCCCGCCCCCGCCCCCGCCCCTTCCCGACGACGCCTCGCCGCTGGTCGGGATGTCGCTGCGCGATATCGAACGCTGGGCGATCGAACAGACGCTCAAGATCACCGCGGGCAATCGCGAAGAAACGGCTCGCATTCTCGGCATCAGCGAACGCAACCTGTATCGCAAGCTCAACGAGTTCGGACTGAAGTGATCTCCCCCTCGCGCCGCTCGCCCCGTTCCAGCCGCTCTTCGCCAGGAGTCCGACCGTGCCGCAGATCCGCCGGCTGCCGACCAGCATCATCAACAAGATCGCTGCGGGCGAGGTCATCGAGCGGCCGGCCAGCGTCGTCAAGGAACTGGTCGAGAACTCCGTCGATGCCGGTGCGATGCGGATCGACGTCGCGATCGAGAACGGCGGAGTCGACCTGATCCGGGTATCGGACGACGGCTGCGGCATCGAAGCCGAACAGCTGACGCTGGCGGTCACGAGCCACGCGACGAGCAAGATCGTCGAGGCGGACGATCTGTTCCGGATCGCGACGATGGGGTTCCGCGGCGAAGCGTTGGCATCGATCGCCGAAATCTCCCGCACGAGCCTTCGCAGTCGCCCGGAAGGAGCCGACAGCGGACACGAACTGGTGGTCTCGGGAGGCGAACCGGAGCCGATCGTCCCGTGCGGAGCCCCTCGCGGTACCACGATCGAGGTGCGGCACCTGTTCTTCAACACGCCGGTCCGCCGCAAGTACCTCAAGTCGCCGCAGACCGAAATGGGACACATCGCCGAAGCGTTCACGCGCGTCGCGCTCGCCCACCCTCGAATCCGCTTCACCCTGTCGCACAACGGGCGGACGGTTCACGATCTGGTACCGACCGAACATTGGGCCGAACGGATCGGCCACTTCTTCGGGCCCGAGATCCGACAGGCGCTCATTCCGGTCGCGGCCGCCGACGAGACGGCCGGCATCTCGATCCGCGGCTTCGTCGTCGATCCGTCGCAGAGCCGTTCGCACAATCGGATGCAGTACCTGTTCCTGAACGGTCGACACATCCGCGATCGTTCGCTGCAGCACGCGTTGAGCGAAGCGTACCGCGGACTGTTGATGACCGGCCGATTCCCGATCGCATTCCTGCAGCTCGACATGCCGGTCGAAGCGGTCGACGTCAACGTCCATCCGGCCAAGCTCGAGGTCCGCTTTCAGGACGGCGGGCGGATCTACTCGCATCTGTTGGCCGCGATCCGCAATCGTTTTCTCTCGACCGATCTCACCGCAAGAGCCCGATTGGCGAAGCCGCAGGACGAGGCGCCGCGGCAGGAAGTGCCGACCACGGACGCTGCGGTGCCGGCCGTTCGTTCCTCGCAAGGCGACGACGATGCCTGGCGGCGGGCCCCTTCGCCCCAACTGCCGTTTCCGATCGAGCGAGCCGCTCCGCTGCCGCCGTTCCGCGCCGGGAGCGCCGAGGCGTTTCGAGTCGGCGGCCAAGCCGAACGCCCTCTTGTCGGCCGAGCGGCCCCGCCGGACGTCGGATCGGCAACGCCCCGGTCACCGTTCGACTTCCTGCCCGACCTTCCGCGAGTCGCCGATCGACCGGTGAGCGGATCGTCGGCGTCTCAACCGTACGGCACCGAGTCCGAGAACCGGTCCGTGCCCGAGCAAGTCGACCTCAGCACCGCGGCGTTCGCACGCGTGGCCGACTCGTCCGACGAAACGCTCGACTCGGAAACCCGATCGAGATCCGACGGCCGCCGAGATCGTACCGATCCCGAGCACCGCACTCCTGCCCCCGCCGGTCTCCGACGTGCCTCGGCCGTGCAGATTCACCACCGCTACGTCGTCTCGGAATGCGATGAAGGGCTGCTGGTGATCGATCAGCACGCGCTGCACGAACGGATTCTCTACGAGCAGTTTCGCGAGCGGGTCCTGGCGGGGGCGCTCGAGACGCAGGTCCTGCTGGTCCCGATTCCGGTCACCCTCCCGCCGGCCGAAGCGGCAGCCGTCGTCGCTCAGGCCGAAACCCTTGCGCGGATCGGACTTCAGGTCGAGCCGTTCGGAGGAAACGCCGTGCTGCTGCGGAGCTACCCGGCGATGATGGCGGGTTCCGATCCGGAAGAGGTGCTGCGGACCGCGGTCGATCACCTGGTCGGAGACGGTCAGGCTCCCGAGCGACGGGACCTGGTCGACGAACTGCTGCATCTGATGAGCTGCAAGGCGGCGGTCAAGGCGGGGGATCCGCTCTCGCCCGAAGAGCTGGAGGCGCTGATCGAGCACCGGGATCTCTGCCAGGACGCTCATCATTGTCCGCACGGCCGACCGACCGCGTTGGTCTTCAGCCGCGACGAGCTGGACCGACGGTTCAAACGGATTTGAATCGGCGGCGGATCATGGCCAGAATGGAAACTCAGCCGCATCGCCCGGACCGGCAGATCCGCCGTTCCCGCGATTGCCCACCGGTCTCTCGACGACGGGGAGCGACCGGCGTGTCCCCCTCGGCTCGGGAATCGCTCCCGGTCGATCGAGCGACGCGCCGCGGACGTCGGCTGATCGCGAGATCGGGCGACCGGAGGACGGCGACCGACGAGCCTACCGCCACGAGACGATTCCCACGATGATCTGTGTCAGCCTCGGTCGAGGTCGCCATCGCATGATGATGGCCGACCATCTGGAACTCAGCCGCGAAGGCGTTCCCCTCGTCGAACTCCGCCTCGACTACATCCGACGAGCGGTCGAGGTGAAGCGACTCCTCGCCGAGCGTCCGACGCCGGTGATCGTGACGGCGCGACGCCCGAGCGACGGCGGCAAGTGGCGAGGTTCCGAGCGCGATCGAGTCATGCTGCTTCGATCGGCCGTTGCCGAAGGGGCCGATTACGTCGATCTCGAAATGGACGTGGCCGGTCAGATCCCGCGTTACGGCAAGACGAAGCGAATCGTCAGCTACCACAATTTCCGCGAGACACCGTCCGATCTCGAGTCGCTCCACCGCTCGATGAGCGAGCTCGGTGCCGACATCGTCAAGATCGCGACGATGGCGAACGATCCGCACGACAACCTGAGAGTCCTGCGATTGTGTCGCGACGCCGAGGTACCGACCGTCGCCTTCTGCATGGGCGAGATCGGGACTCCGTCGCGTCTGCTCTGCGGTCGCTTCGGAGCCCCCTTCACGTACGCGACCTTCAGCGACGAACGGCAGCTGGCGCCGGGGCAGCTCAGTTGGCGAACGATGCGGAAGCTCTACCGCTACGACTCGATCGGACCGAACACGCAGGTCTTCGGAGTCGTCGCGGACCCGGTCGCTCACAGTCTCAGTCCGCTCGTCCACAATCGCGGCTTTCGCCTGCTCGATCTCGATGCGGTCTATCTGCCGTTTCGCGTGCCGAAGGAGCATTTCCGCGAGTTCGTCGCCGATGCCCGCGAGCTGGGGATTCGCGGCCTGAGCGTCACGATTCCGCACAAGGAAGAAGCGATCCGCTGCGCGACGACGCCCGAGTCGGAGGTGGTCGGAATTCGCGCGGCCAATACGCTTCTGTTCGAACCGGACGGCCGAATCGTCGCCGCGAATACCGACGCCCCGGCCGCGATCGCGAGTCTGGCCAAGGCGTTCGATCCGGCCGGCACCGTCGAACAGCCGCTTGCCGGCAAGCGCGCGCTGCTGCTCGGCACGGGAGGGGTTGCGCGAGCGCTCGCCTGGGGGCTGAAGCGAGCCGGCGCCGACGTTTCGATCAGCGGACGGAACTTCGAGCATGCGGAGCGACTGGCCAAGGACTTCGAAGCGCGAGCGGTCGACTGGGTCGCCAAGCATTCGGTGCGCCCCGATCTGGTCGTCAATTGCACGCCGGTCGGAATGCACCCGCATGTCGACGAGTCGCCGTTCGAGAAGCAGTTCCTGAAGAGTCACATGGTCGTGTTCGACACGGTCTATAACCCCGAACAGACGTTGCTGATCAAGCACGCGCGCGAGCTCGACTGCCGAGTCGTCACCGGTACCGAGATGTTCGTGCGACAGGCGGTGCTGCAGTTCGAACGCTTCACCGGTCGCAAGCTCAGCAAACGACAGACGCTCGAACAGGTTCGGCGAGCCATCAGCGCCGTCCGCTATGACGATGACGACAACGGCTCGCCGACGCCGGCGCCGGCCGCATCGCCCTCCGAATCCGGCCCGTCCGATCCGGTCGAGACCTGAGGGGGGGCCAGGGAGCGGCGCCGGCGACAGGCACTTCGGGGTCGGCCGCGAATCGTCGAAACGAACGGTCCGCTCGACGGCGACGCATCAGGAGCGCAGGACGGATGTCTCCACCGGAACGCCATCTCTTCCTGATCGGCTTTCGTGGCTGCGGCAAGTCGACCGTCGCCCGCTTGCTGGCCGAACGGACCGGCGTCAGGGCGGTCGATACCGATCGACGGATCGTCGACGACGCCGGCATGTCGATCCGCGAGATCTTCGAGCGGCAGGGGGAGGCCGCGTTTCGCGACCTCGAAACGGCGGCGATCGCCGAACTGTCCGACGAACTGCCGGCGATCGTCGCGTTGGGA
>CAZZBI010000004.1:6480-7863 GCA_964652385.1 uncultured Pirellulaceae bacterium
ATGCTGCGGCGACTGGGAGTCGTCGTGCGACTCGTCGCCTCGCCCGAAACGCTGGCCGAGAGGATCGCCCGCGATGCCGCCTCCTCCGCCGATCGCCCTCCTCTGACCTCGCTCCCGCCCGTCGAGGAAGTCCGACGTCTGGTCGCGGAGCGAGAGCCGCTCTATCGTGAGTCGGCCGACGTGACGATCGACGCCGAAGCCGGGCCTCCCGAACGGATCGTCGCGATGATTCTCGCGGAACCGCCGGTCCGACGGCTCTTCGGCAGCCGCCCGTAACGAGCCGCGGAAATCGTCCCCCCTTGCCGACGTTCGGCCGTCGCTGCGACAAGGAGCCCCGTGTGAGTCCTCCGGACGATTCGTTCTATCAGCAGGGTGCGCCGCTCGAACCGACGCAGGTACCTGACGACGTGATCGTGAGCCCGGACACGCGGCGATCGTATCGCATTCCGCCGGGGCAGTCGCGGACGCGAAAGTGGCCAGTGCTCGACGCATTCGGGACGCCGCAGGTCGATCCATCGGCGTGGCGATTGACGATCTTCGGAGCAGTCGAGCGGCCTGGCTCTTGGGACCTCGCCGCCTTCGCGGAACTCCCGCGGGTCCGTGTGCTCGCCGACTTTCACTGCGTCACGCGATGGTCTCGACTCGGAAACCTCTGGGAGGGCGTGTCGACGCGGGAACTCCTCGACCGCTGCAAGCCGCTCCCGGAGGCTCGCTTCGTGATCCTGCATGCCGCCGATCACGGCTGGTCGACCAATCTTCCGCTCGCCGACTTTCTGGCGGACGATGCCCTGATCGCCGATCTCCACGACGGCCAGCCGCTCGAGCCGGACCACGGAGGACCGGTCCGCGCCATCGTGCCCCGGCTCTATGCCTGGAAGAGTGCCAAGTGGCTGACCGGCATCGAACTCTCGTCGACCGATCGCCCCGGTTTCTGGGAACGCGGCGGGTATCACGACCGTGGCGATCCGTGGCGCGAAGAGCGCTTTCGCTGAACGACGTTCGGCACGAGGATCGCGGTTCGCTCGTCTCCGCACCGGAGCACCCCGGCGACGTCCCCTTCGTCGGTTCGGCGGCTCGTGAACGCGGTCTCCGCACCTTCCGCGTCCCCTTTGGGGGACCGAAACAAGAAACGCGAACGGGTCGAGCGACTGCTCGCTCGACCCGTCAACGAAGGATCATCGATCGACGCCGCGATCAGGCGATCTGAGCGATCCGGCCGAAGGCGGACGAGTTCGCCGTCAGGCTGAACGCTCGCCAGTTCGAATCGGCAAGGCTGAAGATCGACGTCAGATCGACCGTTACGCCGATCTGGGTATCGGTCGAATCGTACAGTCGCAGACTCTCGATCCGGTTCGAGTTGTCGGCGAGTCCCATGCCGACGAT
>CAZZBI010000004.1:7873-15489 GCA_964652385.1 uncultured Pirellulaceae bacterium
CCCCTGCCCGTTCGGCCGCAGGTCGACATAGAGATCGTCTCCCAGGCGTCGGAAGACGACATCCTGAGTCAGGTTATCCAGGCCATAGGCTCCGGGGAGACGCGACATCAGATCGAGGCGGTCGGTGCCCGTTCCGGAATCCTGAATCCGATCGTTGCCGTCGGTGATGCCGAAGCGATAGATGTCGTTGCCGTCTTCGCCGATCAGCAGATCGTCGCCGCCGAGCCCCGCCAAAGTGTCGATTCCGGCACCGCCTCGCAACGTGTTGTCGAGTTCGTTGCCGATGATCGTGTCGTTGAAGGCGCTGCCGGTCGCGTTCTCGATCTCGACCCCGAAGGCGATCCCGACGTTGTCGACGGCCGCGATGATATTGCCGAAGAAGTCGCGCTGCGAACCGAGACTGCTGTAGGCTCCCTGCCGCAGGTCGATGCTGGCACGGCGAGTCAGGTTTTCTGCCGACAGCGTATCGATCCCGCCAGCGTCGTAGATCGTCTCGATGACCGGATTGTCCGGATCATCGACGACCGAGTAGGTGTTGTTGCCGGTCCGGGTATTCGTTCGAGCGCCGTAGATCTGCTGCAGCGCGGCGATGTCGTAGACCATCATCGACCGGGCGTTGCCGTTGGTCGAAGCATGTCCCGAATACGACATGACCGAGAACTGATGCGTGTCGGTCTCACCGGGAAGGACCGGATACGGCTCGAACGGATGCTTCATGCCCATCGCGTGCCCCAGCTCATGGAGCAGCACGAAGAACCAGAAGCCTCCCTCGCTGAAGTTGCTGAACGGCGACAGGTAGTCGTTGTTCAGCCAGACGTCTCCGCCGAGCCCCATGTTGATCGGATCGGAATCGGCGGGGAAATACGCCCAAGCCGACGGCGAATCGGGCGGGTCGGGGGGGAGGTTGGCGGTACCGAAGCGAATCACGCCTCCGACCGGATCGGGGACTTCCTCGAAGTGAACGTTGATCAGCTCCGAGATCTTGTCGAGCGCCTTGCGAGCCGCATTGGCCATCGACGGCGTGAACGGCGCCCAGAAGTCGGCTCGCTCGGCGGCGTCGCCCGGATAGTAGTCGGGGATCGCCTGCAGGAAGCTGTAGGTGATGACGATCTCGTCGCCGAGGATGTAGTTCCGCCACGACTCGACCGCCAGCGAATCGATGTGGTGCGGCTCGGTTCGTACTTCGAGCTTTTCCCACTGACTCCACTGCACGCCGTTGTTCAGGCGGACATAGACCTCGTCCAGACTCCGCTGATCGAACTTTCCTCCCTGGAAATCGATCGTGGCGAAGTCCGCCGGGGACATCGTGTGGACGGTCCCCGCATCGAGGAAATCGAAGCCGTCGCGGAAATTACCCGTCAGATCGATCCCGGCATCGGCCGTCATGTCGACGAACTGATAGCTGACCGCCTGAGGTCCGGGGCCCGAAGCATTGACGAGCGACGCGATGCTCCGGCGCTCGAGCTGATCGAGAATGATCCCTTCCGAACCCGCAATCCCGGGCCGGCTGAGCGTCGCGACCGTCGAGTTGCCCGTCCCCTTTCGACGTCCGTCGAAGGCGATCAGACCGATCTTGTCGGTGACGAATCCGGTCCCCGAGTAGAAGCGCAGTCGATCGAACTGAGCAGCAGTCAGGTCGATCCACTGACCGGCCGCCAAGCGCGTCCCGTCGAGCTCGAGGTAGCCGCTCGACGCCGCCGTACTCCGGTCGATGACCGTGTACCGCTTGATCGTGTTGCGGTCCTCTTCCCGGATCGAGAAGAGCGTATCGACCTCGAGGAAGAAGCCCTCGTTCAGTTCCACACTCGAACCGAACACGATCGGCGCGTTCGCGTTCTGGTAGCTGGTGATCGAGATGTCCTTGACGGCGCTCCAATTCTTCGAGTTGTCGAGCGCCTTGATGCTGATCCGATCCCGGATCGTCCCCTTCCCCTTCGGGAACGAGTTCGAGGCGACGTAGACGAGCGAATCGAGCTGAGCCACGGTGACCGTGTACCAGACTCCCTGCTTCAGCGTCGTGTTACCCAAGCGAAACCGACCGGCTCCGACCGCATCCATGAAGCGGAAGTGCGTCACGAAACCATCCGCGTCGGTCGCCGTGAAGATCAGCTTGCCCGACAGGACCTCGTCCTGAACGACATTCCGATTGCGGGAAGTGACGACCGGCGGCCGACCCGAACGCAATCCCGAGCCGCCGCTGCTGCGACCGGAGCCGCCGGTCAGACCGCTGGCACCTCCGCCCGAGCCGAAGAAGGCGGCAGGACGCGACGAACCGAAACCGGCCCCCGCGGAAAAGGCCGCGGCGCGAGTCATCTCCTGATCGAACGTCAGCGAACTGCTCGGCGAGGAGTAGGACGACGACGACGATGATCGGTTGGACCGCATCGCGGCAGGAGTCGCACTGCCGGAGACCGGAGTCACGACGACCTCGGGCGCTCGGACCGTTGGTTTCCTCACGATGTCGCGGTTCGAGTCGGCTTTCGCCATGGATGCCTTCTCCCTTCTGTTCCGGATTAGCGCCGTGAAAAGTCGCCGGGATCGGGCCGTTCCGGACCCGTAGCGCTCGGCTCATGCGGTGCCTCTGATCCGCATAACGAGCGCAACCCGACCGATTCAACCCACCAAAGTAATTCCCGTCACCGCCCGTACAAGCGGAAAATCCGGAGAAACCGCGCCAGCCCACCCCTTCACGGCTCCGGCGAACTCCCCGTCCCCCCCGCCCTCGCTCGACTCAACGGATGACCCAGAACGTCAGGAGCATCACGATCCAGACGCCGTCGAGAAAGTGCCAGTAGGTGGCACAGATGTCGACCGGCCAGTGCCGTTCGTGGTCGTAGACCCCGCGCAGCCCCTGCACCGTGACCCAGCCGAGCAGGCCGAAACCGCCGAGCACATGCACCGCATGCAGCCCCGCCAGGAAGAAGGCGAACCCGTAGACGCGGATCTCGCCCGGTGAAGTGGCGTGATGAGCCGACAGCAGCGTGGTCATCCCCGTGACCTGCAGCACGAAGAAGAGCGCCGACGCGGCCCCCGCCGCAGCGAGCCAGCGACGGAAATGACGATGCCGCTCTCGTCGAATGTTCGACACCGCCAGATGCAGAGCCGCGCTGACGGCCATCAGAGCGAGCGTCGCACCGACGAAGTCCGGCGGCAACGCCAAGCGGATCGACGGCCCCGAAGCGACCGAGCGGACGACGGCATAGCCGAGCAGCGCCGTGAAGAAGACGAGGACCAAACCGGCCAGAAACAGATACATGCCGAGCTTCGCTTGGTACGGCTCGCGACGAGCCGGAACCATCGTCAGCGAACCGCGAAGCATGATCGCCGCCCCCCGTCCCCTCGAACGACGCTCCCCGAAAAACCGTCCCCTCGCCCCCTCCAGCCCTCTTCGACCGCGACTGACCGATCTCGGCCCTCAGCACCCCACCGGACCAACCGAGCGACAGCGAGGAGCCGGCGGCAGTCTCCGAAGCTCGTCGAAGCCGGACCGGCTAACGCCATCCCGAACGACCCATCACTCGGCGGTCGTCGCCGCCGAGTCGTTCCACCGTTCGAGCAGCGGCGTCGTCTGGACTCCCGGCAGGTTCGGATCGGCGGCGCGAATGTTCTCCTGGTACTGGTCGGTGTCCGCCAACGCGAACCCCAGGAAGAGCGCCGCGAAGAGGAACGACGACAGGAAGACGATCGCATTGAAGCCCTTGTCATGCAGCATGTGCATGAAGAAGAGCATCACGAGAACCGCCTTGACCGAGGCGATCCCGAGCGAGACCCAGATCTCGAAACGGCCCAGCGGCAGCATCTTCGCGACGACGACCGTCACGATGGTGAACATCACCAGTGCACCGAAGGTCGCCAACAGGACCGGAACCGGCATCGGGTGCGAGAAGCTCGGCAGCGGATGCCCCTCGGCCGAAACGTGATCGTGTGCTTCGTGAGCCATCGCGAGTGCCTCAGCCGATCAGATAGAGCAAGGGGAAGAGGTAGATCCAGATCAGATCGACCAAGTGCCAGTACAGACCGACATAGTCGACCGGCCCGAAGTAGTCGGCTCGGAAATGACCGTGGATCGACCGGTACAGGATCCACGCCAGCGCCATGATGCCGGCGATGATGTGGACCGCGTGCAGACCGGTCATGAAGTAGTAGATGCTGAAGAACAGGCCGAGGTTGCGAGGCAGGTCTTCGGCCGAGTGGTCGGCGGCCACCGTCGCGACCATCGCGTCGGCCGGCACGGCTTCAGCCGGCACAGCGTCAGCCGGCACAGCGTCTACGGCTCCCTCGCCTGACGTTCCCTCGGCAGCGTGCGATTCGCCTCCGGCGGAAGCGTGAGCCGCCTCGTCGTGCGCCGGATCACCGTGAGCGCCGTCGGCGTGAGACGCACCGTAATCCCCCTTTTCGACCATGCCCTGGTAGGCGAGGCCACCGGCGACGCCGACGAAGTAGCCGGCGAGCCCGAGCGTCATCGCCCCCCAGAACTTTCCGGCGAGAGGCTTGCCGGTCGCGAACGTCAGCGCTGCGAGAGCCGCGCAGATCGCGACGCAGATGCCGGGACCGATGCTGAGCATCGTCAGGTACTTGCTGTCGTGATGCTCGCCCGGCTGATAGTTGAAGAAGTGGTCGACAAAGATCCCCATGTCCCACTTGTGGCTGTACTCGACCGCCTTGACGCCCAGAAAGATCGTGGCGCAGAGGATGGTGATCAACGTGCAGAGGGTCGTGACCTTCCGCTGTTCGAGCTGAGCGGCCCGAACGGCCCACGCCATCGTCAGACTGCTCAGCAGCAGGACGAGCGTGTTGATGGCGCCGAGCGTGGTGTCGAGAAACTCCGAAGCCTTCATGAAGACTTCGGGGTGGTGATAGCGGTAGACCGCGTAGGCGACGAACAGTCCGCTGAAGAACAGCACCTCCGTCACCAGGAACAGCCAGATCCCGAGCTTGGCAGCGTCGTACTGCTGCCGGGGCCCGGTGAAATGGTGAGCGATGAACGGACCGTGCAGGTGCCCATGATGCTCGTCATGGGCTTCATGTCCGTCGTGCGGGTTTGCGGCCTCGGCGGTCGCCATCTGCGGATCTCCGATTGTCTGTCGTCCCTGGTCGAGGCCGCTCGGGTTTCGTTCCCCGACCCCGGCGGCTCGATCGGAAGGGCTCGGCGAAAGTCTTCGGGAACGTCAGTGCGAAGGACTCGGCACCGGCGTCTTGCCCGGAGCGGGAACGACCGCCGGCTGGACCGGCACGTACCCTTCGAGACCCGGGTCATAGGTCAGCGAGTCGTAGTCATACAGTTCGCCGACGTGGGGATCGAACTCGAAATTGTGGAAGTGCGGCGGCGACGTCGTCTGCCACTCGAGCGTCGACGAACCCCACGGATTCCCGGCGACTCGCTTGCCCGTCGACAGGCTCCGCCACAGCACCCAGATGCCGAAGACGATCCCGAAGCCGAGAATCAGGGCTCCGATCGTCGACATCTGATGCCAGATCTGGAAGACCTCGTCGTAGCGGGCGTACCGACGAGGCATTCCGCGACTTCCCATCACGAACTGGGGCAGGAACGTCAGGTTGAATCCGAAGAAGACGAGTCCGCACGAGATGCGCCCCATCGTCTCGTCGTACATCCGACCGAACATCTTCGGCCACCAGTGGAAGACGCCGGCGAAGAAGGCGACGGCGGTGCTCCCCATCATCACGTAGTGAAAGTGGGCGACGACGAAGTAGGTGTCGTGCAGCTGGATGTCGGTCGAGAGCGTCCCGAGGAACAACCCGGTCAGACCGCCGATACCGAACAGGAACAGGAACGCCAAGGCGTAGCACATCGGCGTATTGAGGACGACTTCACCGCGGAACATCGTCGCCAGCCAGTTGTAGACCTTCACCGCCGACGGGATCGCGACGCTGAACGTCAGAGCGCTGAAGATGATGATGGCCATCTCGGACTGGCCGCTCGTGAACATGTGATGCCCCCACACCAGGAAGCTCAGCAGCGCGATCGCGACGCTCGAGAGCGCGACGAACGCGTAGCCGAAGACCTTCTTGTGCGAGTGGGTCGAGATCACCTCGCTGATGATCGCCATCCCCGGCAGGATCATGATGTAGACCGCCGGGTGCGAGTAGAACCAGAAGAAGTGCTGGAAGAGGACCGGATCGCCTCCCTGAGCCGGATTGAAGATGCCGAGCCCGAGCACCCGCTCCGCGATCAGCAACAACAGCGTGATCCCGAGAACCGGGGTCGCCAGCACCTGAATGATCGAGGTGGAATACATGCCCCACAGGAAGAGCGGCATGCGGAACCAGGTCATGCCGGGGGGCCGCATCGTGTTGATCGTCACGATGAAATTCAGTCCGGTGAAGATCGAGCTGAACCCGAGAATGAACGCGCCGAAGGTCGCCGCGATCACGTTGGTCGGCGTCTGGATGCTGTACGGCGTGTAGAAGGTCCAGCCGGTATCGAGACTCCCGGTGATCATCGCGACGAACAGGAAGAACGTCCCGATCAGCCACAGGTAGAAGCTGCAGAGGTTCATGCGGGGGAACGCGACGTCCTTCGCTCCGAGCATGATCGGAACGACGAAGTTCCCGAGGCTCCCGGGGATCGCCGGGATGATGAAGGCGAACACCATGATCGCGCCGTGCAGCGTGAAGACCTGGTTGTAGTACGCCTCGGTCAGGAACATCTTGTTCGGCGTGAACAGCTCGGCTCGCAGCACCAGAGCGAAGAACCCGCCGAGCAGGAACGCGGCGGTGACTCCGATCAGGTACATCACGCCGATCCGCTTGTGATCGAGCGTGAAGAGCCATGATGCCCAGCCGCGACTATGATTCAGATAGTTGATCTCGGCAGCATGCCCGTACAGCCGCTGACGGTCGACGCTCGATGCCATGACTCGTACCTCGATGGGATCTTCCCGGACTGCAGACCGTGGGGCGAGGCGTCGGGCGTTCGGCCCGCGCCCGCCGGCGCATCAGCCGCGAGCGGGATCCTTGATGAATTCGATCAGGTAGTTGATCTCTTCCGGCGTGAGCCGACCCTTGAACGTGGGCATGGCCGAGGGACGGGCGTAGCCGTTGCGCACCTTGGCATTGGGGTCCTCGATCGACTCCAGCACGTAGTTCTCGTCGAACGGTACCGAACCTCGGTCGGTTTCGGCGGTGCCGCCCCAGCTTCCCAGGAAGCTCGGACCGGTCTTCGCCGAACCGTCGATCGAGTGGCAACCGCTGCAGTTGATCCGATACAGGTACTGACCGTTCTCCCAAGCATCATGCTTGTCGAACTTCCACTCGATCTCCTTCATCACCTCGTCCCACGTCTTGTCGACGACCCGGACGTCACGACGCATCAGCGAGTGGCCGTCGCCGCAGTACTCGGCGCAGTACAGACGGAAGGTGCCGGTCTGGGTCGCATTCACCCAGGCCATCCCGTACCGCCCCGGGACGACATCCTGCTTCAGCCGGAACTGAGGGATGAAGAAACTGTGGAGCACGTCGACCGACTGAAGGCGAAAGCGGACCGGCGTGTTGATCGGAAGGACGAGCTCGGTCGTCACCGTGCCGTTGGGATAGGTGAACTTCCACGCGAACTGCGACGCTTCAACCTGGATCTCGTACTCCGACGCCGATTCCGG
>CAZZBI010000004.1:15499-49842 GCA_964652385.1 uncultured Pirellulaceae bacterium
CGCCAGATTGTGATCCTGGCTCGGCTTCCGCTTGTACCCCGGGCGGCGGCGATACTTGACCATGAAGATCAGCATCGGCACGACGATCAGCACGAAGAAGACCGTCGAGACCCAGAAGATCAGGTGAAACAGGTTATCGACGTTCTGACTGTAGTCGCTGGCCGCTTGCGGAAAGAAGAAACTCCCTTCCCACTCGGTCCACGGCGAGTAGTCCGAACCCTGACCCAACAACGCGTTACCGATCATCGGATTCCACCTCTCTCTTCCCTGTCGCTCTCGCCGTTCGACTCGCGCCCTGCGCCTTGCCCCGAGTCCGAATCGATCGACTCGGACCTGACCTGCGCAACGGAGCCGGCGATCGACCGCGGCGAACGCCGAAACCAGAACGGCAGGGAACCGAACAGGACCGCCGCGATCGTGACGCCGGCGCCCCAGCGCATCAGCCGGACGGCGGCGAACGTATAGCTACCCGATTTCGGGTCGTAGACGAAACAGGCGAGCACCATCCAGTCGCGCGGACTCCCCAGATGCCCGTTCGACGCCTCGACCAGCGAGAGTCGAAGGGTGTTCGGATCGAGACCGACCCCTTCCAGGTACTGCGAAATGCGACCGTCTCCCGTGCAGATCGTGAAGACGGCCGGATGCGAGTACTCCTTCCGATCGGCCAGATAGACGTAGTCGACTCCGACCGCCGCCGCGACTCGATCGATCTGCCGCTTGTCGCCCGTCAGGAAATGCCAGCCGTCAGCCGAGGCCGGTTTGCCGCTGAGCTCGACATACTTCCGCTTCGTCTCGCGCGCCCGTTCGGTCGTCTCGTTCGGATCGAGACTGATCGAGACGATGTCGAAATCCCGAAGCGGCTCCAGCCCCGCCGCACTGAACGTCGACACGAACTCCCGCAACTGCACCTGGCAGAGCATCGGGCAGTCGGAGTAGTTAAGCGAGACGACCAGGGGCCGATCGCCGTAGAGGTCGGACAACCGGACCCGATGCCCGCGATCGTCGACGAACGAGGCATCGCCGGGAAGGAAATCGCCGTAGTGCTTCTCGAGTCGGACGACCGCGTCCACCGCCGCCGGAATGCCGCCGGCGTGCCCCTGCGCAAGCGCCGCCAGCGGAATCGCGAGGATTCCGAGCGCCGCTCCGATGATGGACCTGCCGATCGTCATGGTTCCCGTTCCGCTTGTCGCCCTCGGCGACCGAGTCGACTCACTCCGGATTGCCGTAGGCCTCGAGCACCGCCTGCTTCGCTTCGTCGATCGGAATCAACTCGGCCTGCTCGATCCCCTGGTAGTACAGACCGCTTTCCTGTCGCTCGGTCAACGTCGTGACCGGACGCCCCGTGCGGAGCATTTCCTGCTGTCCTTGAACGATCGTGGTCGCCTGCGACACGGTCGGTCGCTTGTCCTTGCTCGTGATCTCGTCGAGCTTCCAGTGAAAGTAGAGCCCCTGAGCCAGGAAGATCGTCGCCAACGAGAGGACGGTGCTCACGAAGGCCGCGACGACGACCTGGCCGATCTTCAGATCGTCGTACCAGGGCTTCGGAGCGGCTTCGAGCGCTTCGGGGTCGAACGAGACGGCGGTCGTTCCCGAAACCGTATCGTGGGCATGCGCAGACACGGCAGCTACCTCAAGCGTTGTGATAGTTGAGCGATTCGACCAGTCGCGGATCGCCGACCGGCACGAGCTTCCGATCGCCGGCGATCAGCGAGACGGCCGACACGTAGAAGCCCCCCAGGCCGACCCAGCAGAGAATCTCCACCGCACTGACCGAGAACTCGGGACGGTAGGTCGGCATCACGAGCCAGAAGTGATCGAACCAGTGGGCGACCAGCAGCACGCAAGCGGCCAGGGCCATGTAGTGCTTGTTGCGACGCAGCGTACGCGGCATCACGGCGAGGAACGGCAGGAACAGGTGCAGCACCATGAGCACGATCGAAGCCGTCGCCCAACCGCCGGTCTGACGCGAGCGGAACCAGACCGTCTCTTCCGGCAGGTTGGCGTACCAGATCAGCAGGTACTGGCTGAAGGCGATGTAGCCCCAGAAGAAGACGAACCCGAACGCCAACTTGCCGAGGTCATGGTAGTGCTCGGTCGTGACGTCCTCGGTCAGCCGACCGGCTCGCTGCAGCAGGTACGACAACAGGATCAGCGTACAGACGCTCGACATCGCCGCACCGGCGAAGAAATAGACCGGGAAGATCGTGCTGAACCAGATCGGCTCGACCGACATTTCCCAATCGAAGCTGGCGAAGACGATCGTGAACGCGAACAGCAGCATGGCCGGAGCGGCCATCGACTGCATCCGCAGGCTGATCGACGGATCGTTCGTCTCGTCCTGCCGGCGCGAACCGGACAGGAAGTACCGCGCCATCGCACCCCAGAGAATGAAGTACCCGATCGATCGGATACCGAAGAACGAGCCGTTCAGATAGCCCGACTTGTGCTCCAGCAGGTCGGCAAACGGAGCCAGTCGAGGGTGCGGAGCGACCCAGTCGTAGATCGCCGACGGAGATTCGATCATCACCGGGATCAGGATCGGCAGGAACAGGACCAGCCCCGGAAACGCCGCCATGGCGAGGATCTCGGCCAAGCGCCGGATCGCCACACCCCAACCGGCTCGGGTCAGGTGCATCACGATGACCCAGAACAGCCCGCCCAGCGAGATGCTCATGAAGAAGCAGAACGCGACCAGATACGACGCGAGGAAATCGCGAAGTCCGTCGCTCGTCTGCCGTCCGGCCGCGAAAAACGCCGCTGCCACACCGACCACGCCGACCGCCAGTCCGCCGAACAGGAGCGGAGCGCGGACCGGCCCGAGCGTGAGTTTGGGCGAGGTCGCCGTGCGTCGTGCCGTCGTACCCATGTCTGCTGAATCCTGAGCGTCGTTTCGAAGGTCGATCGATCGAGCTGCCGTCCGCGGTCCGAAGGTTCAGTTCGCTTCGGCCGGCGGGGCTCCCGCATCGGCTCGGGTCGCCTGGAGCGCCTTCACGTACAGGACGATCGCCCAGCGATCCTCCGGCGAGATCTGCGCCCGATAGGGCCCCATCGTGTTCCGTCCGTTGGAGATCGTGTCGAAGATCCGTCCGAGCGGCTGAGCGACCACCGCCGGATCATGCAGGCTCTTCGCCTGAGTCCAGGAGGCGGCGTTCTGCAACTGCAGCTCGAGCGCTCGACGCGAAACCAATCCGTCGCCGTAGCCGCCGTGGCCGTGGCAGACCGCACAATAGATCCCGTACTGCCGCTCGCCCCGCTCCATCAGCGCCGAGTCGACCGTCAGGTTGTCGGGAAACGACGTGATCCACTCCGGTTCCGGTCGGCTTCCGTCGGCGTTCAGCGGCGCGTCGGCCGGAACTTCGGTCCCCTGTTCGTGACCGCGATAGAACCGGTCATCCTCTCGCAGTTCGCCGACGGCAACCGTTCCGGGGACATCCCCTCGCATCGCACGACCGTCCGCGAACAACGAGCCCTCGACGCCGGACAGCCCCGGCGAGACGGTCTGCGTCTTGCTCTTGTCCTGCCAGTCCATATCCGGATTGAAGTGCAGTCGCGTCGCCGTGTTGGTCATGCCGCGATCACGGTAGATGGCTGCGGGCGGAAGCAGAGCGGCAGCCATCAGGCAGATCGCCACCGGCTTGATGAAGCCCGGCAAGGCGGCATCGCGCTGGTCATGCTCGATCCGCTCGACACCGAGCGCGCCGAACCGTTCGAGCTGCTGCTTCGTCTGGACCGAATCGAAGATCGGATCGTCGGCTCCGACCATCAGAAAGAAGCGATCCGAAGTGACTCGCTTGAACCGAGACAGCCGAAAGAGCGGGTTGCTCAACATCGGCAGACGGTTCAGCCCCCACATCCCCAAAAACGTCGCGAAGGCGCTCGAGAGCACGATGATCTCGAAGACGACCGGAATGTTCGCCGGCAGACTCCAGGTCGGCTTGCCGCTGATCAGGAACTTGTACCCCGGAAACGGCCCGTATTCGTCGGTCGCGTTCGTGTACCACTGCAGCAGGACGCCGACGACCGCCGCTCCCAGACCGACCGCCAGCACCAGGAACGGCAACCGAGTCGGTCGAATGCCGAGCGCGGGATCGATCCCGTGCACGGGGAACGGCGAATAGGCATCGATCTTCTTGTAGCCCGCCTGACGAACGCGATCGCACGCCTCGACCAGGCGATGCGGATCGTCGAACTCGGCCAGGTAGCCGAGGAACTTCACCTGAGGTTCGGTCGAAGCGGGGCGGGGACGGTGAGCCATGACGGCAGCTCTCGTGGGCGTTGAGTCGACCGGCGGGTCCGACGCAAGGAATCCGTGAGGACGATTCGATCAGTGCGACGCGTGTCCCGTCCCATGGTCGTCGTGATGCGGCATGGGGAGGACTCCCTTCACTTCCGCGATCGCCACCATCGGCATGAAGCGGCAGAAGAGCAGGAACAGCGTGAAGAACAGGCCGAAGCTCCCGATGAACATCATCACGTCGACCGCCGTCGGCTTGAAATAACCCCAGCTCGACGGAAGGAAGTCGCGAGACAGCGACGTGACGGTGATCACGAAGCGTTCGAACCACATGCCGATGTTCACGAAGATGCAGACGATCACCATCAGCCAAGGGCTGGTCCGGATCTTCTTGAACCAGAAGAACTGAGGCGCGATCACGTTGCAGCTGACCATCGTCCAGTACGCCCAGGCGTAGTTGCCGAACGCCCGGTTGACGAACGCGAAGCCTTCGTACTCGTTGCCGCCGTACCAGGCGATGAAGAACTCGATGCCGTATGCGAAGCCGACCATCGTGCCGGTGGCGACGATGACCTTGTTCATGTTCTCGAGATGCCGAATGGTGATCAGATGCTTCAGACCGAAGAGTTCCCGAGCCGGAACCAACAGGGTCACGACCATCGCGAAACCGCTGAAGATCGCTCCCGCGACGAAGTACGGCGGGAAGATCGTCGTGTGCCAGCCCGGAAGCTGGGAAACCGCGAAGTCGAAGCTGACGATCGTATGCACGCTGAGCACCAGCGGAGTCGCCAGGGCCGCGAGGATCACGTACGCCTTTTCGTACCGATGCCACGCCCGAGCCGAACCGGTCCAACCGAGGCTCAGCAAGCCATAGACCAGGCGACGGATCGGGTCCTTCGAGCGATCGCGGAAGGTCGCGATGTCCGGCACCATCCCCATGTACCAGAACAGCAGCGAAACGGTCGCGTAGGTCGACACCGCGAAGACGTCCCAGAGCAACGGACTCCGGAAGTTCGGCCACATCGCCAGATGCTCGGTCGGAATCGGGAAGAGCCAGTAGGCGCCCCAGACGCGACCGATGTGCACGCCCGGAAAGAGACCGGCACAGACGACCGCGAAGATCGTCATCGCTTCGGCCGCGCGATTGATGCTCGTGCGCCAGTTCTGTCGGAACAGGAAGAGAATGGCCGAGATGAGCGTCCCGGCGTGACCGATACCGACCCAGAAGACGAAGTTGACGATCGGCCAACCCCAGAAGACCGGGCTGCGGTTACCCCAGACGCCGACCCCCTGGAAAAGCAGGTGAGCCAAGTTGGCTCCGAGCATCCCCAACAGCAACAGCGAAATGCCCAGGGCGATGTACCAGGCGCGCGGAGGCTTGGGGCTCTCCGCGACCTGACAGACCACCTCGGTCACTCCCGCATAGTCGAGTCCGCCGGTCACCAGCGGAGCGCGGCGAGTCGGATCTTCGATCGAGTTGTCGATCATCTGGTCAACGGTCGTCGCCATGGATCTCTTCCGTACCTGCGTTCTGCCGGTCCGCCCCATCGGGCCTTCGATCGTTCCCGCGCGGAAGCCGAACTCGCTCCGCTTCCGCCGCCGGTTCAGTGCATCGTCGCCACCGCGTCCTGCAACGCCGGATGCGGGTTCCGGACGCGAGACAGATAGCGAGTCCGAGCCCGGACGTTCAGTTCGCCGAGCAGTTCGTAAGCGCGGCTGTCCGCATGCCCCTTGGCGGCCGGGCTCTCCGCCAGGCGGAGATCACCGAAGACGATCGCGCCGGTGGTGCACGCATCCTGACAGGCAGTCGTGATCTCGTCCGGGCCGAGGGATCGACCTTCGCGCCGAGCCGCGATCTTGCCGTTCTGGATCCGCTGCACGCAGTACGTGCACTTCTCCATCACGCCTCGGCTGCGAACCGTCACCTCGGGATTCATCACCAGGTTCCGCAGCGCCCGATTCGCCTTATCGAGCTTGTCGGCCCACGGATACTTGATGAACGTCACCGCTTCGGAATAGTTCAGGTAGTTGAACCGCCGCACCTTGTAGGGGCAGTTGTTGCCGCAATACCGAGTCCCGATGCAGCGGTTGTAGACCATGTCGTTCAGGCCTTCGTCGCTGTGCACCGTCGCCGCGACCGGACAGACCTGCTCGCACGGCGCGTTCTCGCAGTGGTGACAGGTCAGCGGCTGCAGCATCACCTGCGGCTCGTCATAGTCCTCGCCCACGTAGTACCGGTCGACTCGCAGCCAGTGCATCAGTCGCCCGCGGATCACCTGGTCCCGGCCGACGACCGGAATGTTGTTTTCCGACTGACAAGCGACGACGCACGACATGCAACCGACACACTTGTCCAGGTCGATCGCCATACCCCACTTCGGATCCTGCGGATCGTAGGCGGGGCCGGGATTCAGATCGAATCCGGGGAAGTGCTCATGGTGGTAGGGCCAATGAGGCGAGTGCGATCCCTCATGGCCCCCTTCGGCGTGTTCGTCGTGGGCTGCAGCCACCCCCTCCGACGTCTCCGAATGTTCGTGCCCCTCACCGGCATCATGCGAGTGATCCGAGCCGTGATGCTCGTGCTCATGCAGCCACGCCTCGGGCTCCACCACGAACTTCCGGTAGTCGCTCCAGTTCCCTTCGCGGATCAGCTTGCCGACGCGATTGTTGATCGCCTGCAAGCCGAGCTCGTCGATCGCGTGATGGTCCTGCGTGCAGGCGAGTTCGTACGGTCGGTCGGTCGCCCGCACCGAAACGCCGGTCAGGACCCCTCGCGTTCCGGTTCGGTGAAGGGGATACGCGTCGACGCCGACCGTCTCGATCTCGCCCGATACGCTGCCGCCGACGACGCCGACTTCGGTCCGACCGTAGCCGAGCGCGATCCCGACCGACCCGCGGGCCTGCCCCGGAACGAGATGGACCGGGAGTTCGATCGCTGTCTCGCCGACCTTCACTTCGACGATCGTGTTCTGACGGACGCCGTACTTTTCGGCCGTCGAGGGGGCGAACAGAGCCGCGTTCCCCCAGGTGATCTTGGTCACCCCGTCCGGGCATTCCTGGAGCCAACCGTTGTTCGCATGTCGACCGTCGAACAGCGTCGCCGCAGGGAGCAGCACGACTTCCAGTTCGCCCGACTGTTGCTCCTTCGACTCCGCACGCCACCGAGGATCCGCGGCCGGTGCCGGAACCTCGACCGAGGCGATCGCGACCGGCGTCGCGGCGGTCCCCGGAACGAATCCGTCATGCACCGCTCGCCGCCAAGCCGCTCGATCCGACGCACCGAGCTGTTCGCGAACGAGCTCCTCACCCGAACGCTCGCCGCCAGCCATTCGCTCCAGCAGCTCGATCGCCGAGAGCCCACCCCAGAGAGGCGCGATCAGCGGCTGCGCCAGACAGTAGGTCCCGTCGAACGAAACCGCGTCCCCCCAAGCTTCGAGAGGATGCGTTTCGGGGAGCTGCCAGGTCGAATCGCGCGACGTCTCGTTGGGAATCGACGCCAGGTGAATCCGCGTCTCGACCTTCGCATAGGCCTCGGCGAACTTCAGGTCGGCCGGTCCGTCGTAGACCGGATTGCCGCCGAGCACCACCAGCGTGTCGACACTCCCCGACCCGATTCCCGCGACCAGATCGGAAATCGAACCGATGCCGTCGATCGACGCCGAATCGGTCCGTTCGATCGGACGGATCGGCGCTTCCGGGCCGACATTTCCCAACCGGACGTTGAGCGCGTGGACCGCAGCCTGCACCTCGGGAGCCTGCCGACCGCCGACGACGATCGCGCCGCGACCGGCATGCTTCACCAGGTCATCGACGATCGCCGCGAGCACCTTCGCGGGCCCCTCGCCCGTCACCTCGACCGCCTGACCACCGAGCGCCGCATCGACCGCCGCGATCAACTCGCTGACGAACCCCGGAATCACCGTGCTCTTCAGCGGCAGGCGATGATCGGCGACCATGCCGGTCGGTGACATCTGACTCTCGACCGCATACAGACGAGCGGGCTCGAACGACGCATCATCGGCCAATCGAGAGACGTCGCGGGCCTTGACCCAACGCTGGGCGTTCCGATTCCCGTCGACATCGCGGCCGAGCGGATCGGCATCGATCGAGACAAGCACCTTCACGTCCGAGAGCTCGTGCTTCAGACGGTACGGAGCGCCGAACGCCGCCGCGACGCCCGCTTCGACCGACTCGTGCGAGATCGGATCGTATTCGAAATAGCGGAGCGACGGCATCGCCTCTCGCAGCCGTCCCAGCAATCCGATGCGGGTCGGCGACGAGCTGCGTTGAGCGAGCACGGCCATTCGAGACCCGTCGGTCCGGCCGTCAGCGACTCGCTGCTTCCACGCCGCGAAGAACGCCTCCCAGGTCGCCTCGGCACCGCCGCTGGAGGGCGCTCTGAGTCGATCCGGATCGTAGAGATCGAGCACCGCCGCCTGCAACTCCGCCGACGATCCGCGGACGCCGTCAGGATGAGCCGGGTTGGCGTCGAGCTTGATGGGGCGTCCATCGAAGCTGATCGCCATCACCGGAATGCCGACGCCGCGACTCTCGATCGTCGTCGCGAACTTCCGCGTCTCACCCGGAATCCGCCCCTCAGGCCGCCGCGTGAAGGTCGCGATGACCTCCTCCTGATAGCGACAGCCGGCGGCACCGAGCGCCAGGCTCGCCCCCATCAGCTGCAACCAACGACGACGGCTCACCCCCTCGGGAAACTCCGAAGCGGCAACCGGAAACTCGCGGTGCAGCAACTGCTCGAACTCGGGAGTCCCCGAAAGTTCGTCGAGACTGCGCCAATAGTTCTTGCGATTTCGATCTGACTGGCTCATCGGTGACACGTGGAGCAGTTGACCTTGGGATTGATCGATCGTTCCTCGCGGATCTTCGCGCCCATCTCCTGACGGTCGACATCCTCACCGGGATCCCAACCGAGCTGAGTCACGAACTCCTGCGGACGCAGTCGAGGCTCGGGATTGCGGTGGCAATCCAGGCAGAACTTCATCGACAGACTCTGCACCTGAGTCACGACCTCCATCTTGTCGACGCGGCCGTGACATTCGACGCAGCTCACCCCCTTGGTGACGTGAGCGCTGTGATTGAAATAGACGAAGTCCGGAAGGTCATGGACCTTGATCCACTCGACCGGCTTGTCTTCTTCCAGACTCTCGCGGATCGGCTCCAGCTTGACGCTGGTCAGATGAACCGCCCCCAGCACACGCCCCGGCTCGGTCCGGTCGCCACCATGGCAGTTGCCGCACGTTGCCGTCGGCGGAATCGCGGCATGTGCCGCCTCTTCGACCGTGTTGTGGCAATAGCGACAATCGAGCCGCAGCTGTCCGGCGTGCAGCCGGTGGCTGAACGGGGCCGGGTGATCGGGGCGATGACCGACGTTGATCGTCGTCGGGTGCGTCGCGACGAACAGACAGGTCGCGACGTATCCCCCTCCGGCCAGGACCCCACCCAAGAGCATCAACGTGAACTTGTTGACCCAGGTCGGGAAATGGAACTCTTGCATGACTGCGAGCACCAGGTCCTAGAGAAAGCGAACGGGTCCCGGAGACCGACCGGGTCAGTCCGTGCGAAGCGGGACATGATAAGGGGTTCGCCCCGGACGGTCGAGGCAACAAAACGTCGCACCCGGATCGGGGGAGATCGACTTGCCGATCACCTTGCGGCAGACCGCTTGTTTCGACCCGAAGGCAACGGCGAATCGACCACGAACTCGCTGACCGGTCAAGTCACCCCAGACTTCGTCGACGGCGACCGGCGAGAGCAGCATTCGTCACAAGAGCCGCGCCCCCGCCTCGGCTCAGTCGATCGCTGCCAGTTCACCCAACAGGCGATCGACTTCCTGAGTCGTGTTGTAGTGGACCATCCCGATCCGCAACATCCCTTCCGGTTCGCGACCCAGTCGTTCGGACAGCTGCAGCGCGTAGTAGTTTCCGTGCCAAGCGAAGATCCCGCGTTCGCCGAGCCGGCGCGCCGTCTCGGCCGACGAAAATCGACGGTGGGTCAAGGCAAAGGTCGAGACGCGACCGTCGACGTCGCGAGGATCGGCCGCTCCCCAGACCTTCCACGCCGGCAACTCGGCCACACCGGCCAAGAACCGCTTCGCGAGCTCCCCTTCGTATCGCTCGATCTCGTCGAACGCCCGATCCCAGGCCAGCGAGTCGACCAGGGACGAATCCCCCGCCAGATCGCGTCCCAGATCGGCCAGGTAGTCGAGCGCCGCCACCGCGCCGCAGATCGACTCGTGACTCTGCGTCCCGGTCATCCATCGCCCCGGCAGCGATTCGGGAGCGGGTCGGACCTTGTAGGCCGGCAGGCGCTCGAGCAGTTCTCGTCTTCCCCACATCACTCCCAGATGCGGCCCGAAGAACTTGTACGGCGAGCAGACCAGGAAATCGCACCCCCAACGCTCGACCCGCAGTCGGCGGTGCGGCGCCAGGTGCACCGCGTCGACGAAGACGAGCGCACCGCATTGCTTGGCGGCCCGAACCAGATCACCGATCGGATTGAGCGTACCGACCGAGTTCGAGGCCCCGCCGAACGCGACCAGTCGAGTCCGCTCACCGAGCGCCGCGTGAAAGCTTCTCGTATCGAGCGTGCAGCTGTCGGGATCGATGTCGACGAATCGCACGATCGCTCCCGCGTCCTCGGCCGCCCGAATCCACGGCGTGACGTTGGCATCGTGATCCAGCCGAGTCACCACCACCTCGTCCCCCGGCTTCCACGTCTTGGCCAGGGCGCGGGACAACGCGAAGGTCAGACTCGTCATGTTCTGTCCGAACGCGATCTCGTCGGGATCCGACGCGCCGACGAACCGGGCATAGGCGCCATGCGCCTCGTCCAACCGTCGATCGCTTTCGATCGCCGTCGCGAAGTGCCCTCCATGATTCGCGTTGCACTCGGCCAGATAGCGCCCGATCGCTCCGATCACGCGCTGCGGGACCTGCGTCCCGGCGGGACCGTCGAAGAAGACGACCGGTCGGCCGTCGAGAGTCCGGGACAACGCCGGAAACTGATGGCGCAACGACTCGACTCGCGATGCCAACGGACTGTCCATCATCGAACTCCCTGTTCCTTCCCTTGCCGTCTTCGGGAACGGCTTCGAGCCGAGGTCGGGTTCCGTCTCGGACGGGTAACGCCGCTCATGGACCATGCCTCTCGCTCGTTCACCCCGCCTCCCCTTCCCCGCTCCGCCGCCGATCGACGAACCGCTTGGACTTTCCGTCCGAGCGGGGAAGCGACCCGGTCGGAACCGAAGCGACTTCCGCCTTGAGTCCCAACCGGAGTTCGATCGCCCTGGCGACCGGCTCGATCACGTCCCGTTCCTGTTCCAGTTCGATCCGCACCGCATCCATCGCCCCCTTGCGAAAGGCGATCAGGCGATACTCTCCGACCTCGGGAAACGAGCGGACGATCGTCTCGATCGAGGAGGGAAAGACGTTGACGCCGCGCACGATCAGCATGTCGTCGACCCGCCCCAACACGCCCCCTTCGAGCAGCACGAATCCGTCGCGATGCGCCGCATCGCGTCGAGGCCGCACGAGATCGCCGGTCCGATACCGGATGACCGGACTGCCGCTCCGCCCGAGCGACGTCAGCACCAGTTCGGCCGCCTCGCTCGGTTCGGCTTCGGCGTCGCTGCCGGGACGCAGGAACTCGGCGACGAACTCCGCTTCGTTGACCAACAGCCCTCGCCCTTCCGGATCCGGAATTCCCCACGGGCCGACTTCACTGGCGCCGGCATGGTCGACGACCCGGGCATTCCACCGTCGCTCGATTCGCGCTCGGACTTCAGGGAGCGAGCCTCCGGGCTCCCCTGCCACGACGATCGCTCGAACGTCGGTCGAGGCGGGATCGACTCCGTCGCGCTCCGCCTGATCGGCCAGGTGTTCGGCGTAGGTCGGCGTGCAGAACAGGACCTCGGCTCGAAACGAGCGGATCAGTTCGACGCGAGCCGCCGTCGACATCCCTCCGGCCGGTGCGACGAGCATGCCGCGCCGAGTCGCCGCGTCGAAGGCACTCCAGAAGCCGATGAACGGCCCGAACGAAAAGGCGAGCAGAGCGCGACAACCCCGTTTCGGGGCGACGACATCGAGCACGTGCTGCCAGCCGTCGCACCACCAGTCCCAGTCGTCCGCCGTATCGAGCACCACCAGCGGCCGTCCGCGCGTGCCGCTGGTCCGATGAAAGCGGACATACGACTCGATCGGCCACGTCAGGTTCGCCGCGAACTCGGTCGAGTCGCCGATCAGGTCCTGCTTGGTCATCGACGGCCACGACGCAAGTTCGTCGAGCGAGCGGGGCGAAGGGATTCCGGCGAGCCGTTCCGCGAGAAAGCGGTTCGCCGGAAGCACCGTCACCAGCAGTCGTCTCAGACGGTCGAGCTGCCATGCGCTCAGCCGCTCGCGGTCGAGTTGCCGGAGTGCACGACGAGCCGCGACATCGTCGGCAGCGATTCGACCCGCAGCGAAGTGTCGATCGTTCCGGTCCTTCATCACCCCTTGGGCGGCTGCCCCCAGCCGCCGCCTCCCGTCGGTCGCTGCGGAGGCATTCGGTACATCCCCTGAGGCATCCCCGCCGGCTGATAGGTCGCCTTGCCGAACGCCAGAATCCCCATGAAGATCGGCCCGAGGAAGATCAGCCCGATCGCGAAACCGGTGTCCTTGCCGAAGACCTTCGCCAGTTCGATCAGGATCAGGATGGCGAAGACGACGTTGGCGACGGGGACGAGCAACATGATGCCCCACCAGACTTCCTTGCGGACCACCTCGGCCAGCACGATCGCGTTGTAGACCGGCACGATCGCGGCCCACCCCGGCTTGCCCGCCTTCTCGAAGATCACCCACAGGCAGGCGACCTGATAGACGAGGAACAACGCCCAGACGACGATCGCGCCGATGCCGCAGCAGCACGGAATCGCCGACATGCCGGCGGCGAGTGCGGCCGCATCCGGATCGAGTTCGTTCTCCATCGCGACGCTCCTGAGTGACGGTCTTTCGAGTCGGCGTCGATTCTAGAGGGGCGTCGATACCGAGGGGATCAGGGGTGAGCGAGTTCGCGCGGCAGCGCGATCGGCCGGCTCCCCGGGTTGGTCGACCGGACGAGTCGACTAGACTCGTGGCTCTCCGATCGCCTTTTCGTCACCCGCTTCGGTATCCCCCATGCCTTCGCACGGCTCTGCTCCGACATCTCCCGCTTCCGCATCGGCCGCCGGATCGGCCGCGACTCCCGGTGAGCCGTCGCGAGGTTCGCTGCTGGTCGTCTTTCTGACCGTCTTCATCGACCTGCTCGGCTTCGGCCTGGTCCTTCCTCTGCTGCCGATCTACGCCGATCAGTTCGCCGTCGATCCGCACGGCTGGCAACTCGGGGCGCTGATGGCGAGCTTCTCGGTGATGCAGCTGATCTTCGCGCCGATCTGGGGCTTGGTCTCGGATCGGATCGGACGTCGCCCCGTCCTGCTGATCGGCTTGGCCGCGTCGGTCGTCTTCTATTCCCTGTTCGGCATCGCGGCGTCGTGGGGGAGTCTCGCGCTGATCTTCGTGTCTCGAATCGGCGCCGGGATCGCCGGCGCGACGATCCCGACCGCTCAGGCCTACATCGCCGATTGCACCCCGCCCGAGAAGCGAGCTCGCGGCATGGCGCTGATCGGGATGGCCTTCGGCATGGGCTTCACCTTCGGACCGCTGCTCGGCCTGGTCGCCGTCCTGTTCGGCGGCGACGATCCCGGCCCGTGGCCCGGCTATGTCGCCGCCGCCCTCTCGGCCGCCGCACTGGCCCTCGGCTGGCTCAAGCTCCCCGAATCGCTCCACGCGCGAAGCGCGACGGCGGTCCGCAGTCATTTCGCGCCGTCGCAGTTGAAAGCCGCCGCTCGCGAACGCTCGATTCTGCTGCTGCTGCTCGCGATCTTCGTCTGCGTCTTCTCGTTCGCCAACTTCGAAACGACGTTATCGCTGCTGCTGAAGGGGACCGAAGACGTCGGAGACACTCCGTTCCGTTTCGGCTGGAACGAGATGTTCCTGACCTTCGCGTTCATCGGCTTCGTGCTCGCGCTGATCCAGGGAGGGATCGTCCGCCCGCTGTCGAAGCGGATTCCGGAAGTCCACATGGCGACCGCCGGCGCGCTGCTCGAAGTGGTCGGGTTCTCGCTCGTCACCGTCGCCGTCTCGCGCGCCTCGACGCCCCTGTTGTTCTTCACGCTGCTGATCGTCGTCACCGGGTTCGCCTGCATGCAGCCGAGTCTCAATTCGCTGCTGTCGCGCCGCACGAGCCCCGAACGACAAGGAGCGGTGCTGGGGGTCGGACAGAGCGTCAACGCGCTCGCGAGGATCGTCGGTTCCGGGCTCGGCATCCCGCTGTTGAAGGCCGACCTGACCGCTCCCTACTGGACCGCCGCGGCGCTGATGCTCGTCGGGGCGGTGCTGGTTCTCGTCGCCGTCCGCACCGGCAAGGATTACGGCTCCCCCGCAACCGGTTCGGGCGACGGATCATCAGCGGCGTGATCGCCGACTCGCAGCGAGGAGCAGACGGGGTGACGCGAACCGAGATGATCGAACGGGGGATCGCTCAGCTGCAGCGCAGCGATCCGCGTCTGGCGCCGATCATCGACCGCGCGCCTCGGTTCGATGTCCGGCCGACCCGCAACCGATTCCGAGCGATCGCCCGCTCGATCGTCGCTCAGCAGATCTCGACCGCCGCCGCGGCGACGATCTGGCAGCGGCTGGAATCCGCACTCGGACAACCGGCGACCGCGACCGCCGTGGCGCAACTCTCTTCCGAACGGCTGCGCGACTGCGGCCTCTCGGCGCGCAAGGCGAGCTACCTGATCGACCTGGCGACTCGCGTCGAGTCCGACTTGCTACCGCTCGATCGACTCGGCCGACTCGACGACGAGCGGGTCATCGAGGCGCTGACGGCGGTGCGAGGGATCGGGCGCTGGACGGCGCAGATGTTCCTGCTCTTCGGCCTCGGTCGCCTGGACGTGCTGGCCGTCGACGATTTCGGCCTGAAGTCGGCGCTCAGGAACCTCCACCGACTGGAAGCGCTCCCCGACCGGGAAACCTTCACCCGGCTCGCCGAGCCGTGGCGTCCGTTCGCATCGATCGCCAGTTGGTACTGCTGGCGGTCGCTGGAGTCGACCGATTGATCCGGAATGCCGGATGGGCTCGCGCCGGACCATCGGCGAACGAGCCCCCCGGAGAACTCGATTCCGCCGGGCGATACCGGTCGCCCCGACTCAGTCCTCGGCGAGTTCCGGCGAGTCACCATCCTCGGAATCCGCGACCGCAATGCGACGCTTGAACATCGTGATCGCGTTGCCCCGGGGACTGAACGTCACCTCGTCCATGAAGGTCCGGATCAGAAGCAGGCCGCGCCCGCTGACACGTTCGAGATTCTCGGGATCGGTCGGGTCGGGGAGCGAATCGGGATCGAAGCCGGGCCCTTCGTCCTCGACGCGGACCCTCAGCCAATCCGGTCCGAACTCGGCGTCGACCGTCAGCTTCCGATGACTGTACGGAGCGGTCTTCGCACGAAGCTCGATCGTCTTGTAGTACTCGCTCTCGTCATCCTGCCGCAGATCGGAACCGACCTCGAGGTTGCCGTGATACATCGCGTTGACGAGCGTCTCGTCGAGCGCGATGCCGATCCTCAATCGATCCGCCTCTTCCCAGCCGATCAGCTGCTGCTGCAGGAACTCGACCAGCGGGCCGATCAACGAATTGTCGTTCTCGAGCACGAAGTGCATCGCGTGGCGAACGCGGCGCTGGAGCACCCGTTCCTTCCGCTCTTCCTCGACCGCCGAAGCGAGCACGGTCCGCAGCGTCGGAACGAGATCCTCCTTGAGCGCATGCTTGGGCGAGTAGCTCGACGCCCCCGCCTTGAGCGCCTCGATCGCGAGCTTCTCGCTCCCGTTGCTGGTGATCAGCACGATCGGGATCGTCGGACGTCGCTGCACGAGCGCCCGGACGAGTTCGAGCCCGTCGAGCTCGGGCATCTGCAGGTCGGTGACGACGACGTCGATCCGAGTCGTCTCGATCTTCTCGAGCGCCTGGCGGCCGTTCTCGGCATAGCTCACTTCCCACTCGTCGCTCTGTTCGAGAACAGCGCCGACGAGACGTCGATCGACCGCCGAATCGTCCACGACGAGAATGTGGGCCAAGTTCCGGACCTCCAACGCGCGGTCGTCGACCGACCGGGATCGCAATTCCACGGAATTCCGTCAGGTTGACAGATGGCCCGACGGTCGGCAAGCGGGCCCGAGTCCCGCGCGATCGAGCCGGGGAAACGAGTCCCTCACCGAACCGCACGCAGAGCGCCGCCGGCATCGGTCAGCCGAGCGGGCGTTCGATCAGGAATTCGGACCTTCCGACGTCCCATCGGTGGCGGGCGCCTCGCCCGTTGCCCCCGGTTCGGTGCCGGGCGTTCGTGAACGGTCGGGCGTCGCCGCGGGGGTCGACGGTTCGGCCGCGCCTTGGTCTCCGGGGTCGGCTTGTGCGGCCCCTTCCTCCGAATTCGCTCCGTCCGCGGCTCCGTCCGCGGCCTGCGGAGCGATCAGTTCCTTCCATTCGGTCCGAAAGATCGCCTGCTCGAGCGACGGCAGTCGGCCGCGGACCGTCACTTCGCGAAGATCGTACCGATTCGGCCAGAAGCGAGAACCGTCGTGCTCCTGAAAACGACTCAGGTAGAAGTCGCGGGCCTCTCCCGGTCCGATCGGTTCGGAGGTGTGGAAGACGAACTTCTCGTTGAGCGTGACATAGACGCTGTTGAGCGGAAAATCGGCGGTGTTCACGACCGAAATGTAGGGCTCCAGCACCTCCCCTTCGCCCGCCCGATACCGTTCGACCGAAGCGGCGACGCGAGCCGGTTCGATGTAGCCGTCGATGTCGACTCGAACCGGCAACGGCTGCGGGACGACGTCGGGAAAGAGCGCGTAGGCACCGACGACGATGGCGAACGGAGTCAGGATCATCACGGCGATGAAGATCGCCAGACCGCGCGGCCCGAGACGCGGGGCGTCGAAAGGGAGCGGACGCGGAGGCTTGGAGTTCACGTTCCGATCTTCCTGAACTGAGAGAACGAGATGGCGGCGGCGGGTCGGTCGAGCCGCTTCGGCTAGACTGGATCGGGGCGCGACGACAAGTCGGCCTCCTCGCCGTCGGCATTCTAGGCGCCTCGACTCGATCGGATGATGGGGCTCCGACGGATCCACCTCGGTCTCGCGGTCGGTTTCGGCCGAATCGGATCGCCGGCGGAGTTCGCTCGCCCCCCCTCGACACCCCCTTCGTCTTCCTTGCCGAGTCGCTGCCGTGTCCGAATCGCCCGGCCTGTTCTCCTCCGATACCGGCTCGGCACCGGCCTCGATTTCGGGGCTGGTCGGCGCTGCCGAACTGGTCCGCCTTCGCTGGGTCGCGGTCGTCGGCCAGCTGGTCACGGTCGTCGTGGTTCGCTTCGGTCTGGGGATCGAGCTGCCGATGGTCCCGCTGGGTTGTCTGATCCTGCTGACCGCCGCGTCCAACGTCACGTTCGCCGCATGGGTCGGCCGAAGTCGCGGAGCGATCGAAGGGATCGATCGGGCCCGGGAACGGTGGGTCCTCGCCATGATCCTGGCGCTCGATCTGACGCTGCTGACCGCGATGCTGTATTTCACCGGCGGAGTCGCCAATCCGTTCGCGCTCTTCTACATGGTGAACCTCGGGCTGAGCGCTTCGGTGGTCGAACGCCGCTGGGCCTGGGGGCTCTTCGCTCTGACGGCCGTCGGATATCTGCTCCTGCTGATCGCCTCGGTCGATCTGCCGGTCCTGCGCCAGACCTCCGATCGCCCCGGTCCGTACGGAATGTCGCTCCCGCCGATTCGGCAATGGGGGAGCCTCGCCGCGTTCCTCGCCTGCGGCGCGGTGATCGTCCATTTCTCCGCTCGGGTCAACCGAGAACTCCGCCTGCGCGAACAGGCCTTGCGAGATGCGGGAGAGCAACGGGCGAGGACCGAAAAGCTCGAAGCGCTGGCGACACTGGCCGCCGGAGCGGCCCACGAACTGGCGACTCCGCTCTCGACGATCGCGGTCGTCGCCAAGGAGCTCGATCGAACGCTCGATCGCCTGGCTGCCGATCCGTCGGCTCGCGAGGACATGGGGTTGATCCGGCGCGAGGTCGACCGCTGCCGGACGATTCTCGATCGGATGGCGAGCGACGCGGGGCAGCCCTCGGGAGAACCGCTCCGCGTGAGTACCGTCGGCCATCTGCTCGAACGAGTCGTCGCCGGGCTCGACGGCCGGGACGAGGTGGTGACTCAGTTCGAATCGGGAGCCGAGTCGGCACGACTGTGCCTGCCGATCGAAGGAACGGCTCAGGCCTTGCGAGGGTTGGTGCGCAACGCCATCGATGCCTCGCCCAGCGGTCTTTCGATCGTCCTGTCGGCGGCACTCGTCGGCCCGCACACCGTGGCGCTCCGCGTGCGGGATCGCGGCTCCGGAATGACCGAGGCTATACTGCAACGGGTGAGCGAGCCGTTCTTCACGACGAAGCCTCCCGGCGCCGGCATGGGGCTCGGCGTCTTTCTCGCTCGAACCCTCGTCGAGCGGCTCGGCGGTTCGCTCTCCTTCGAGTCGGCTCCGCATCAGGGGACGGTCGCGACCGTCCTGCTGCCGTTGCTCGATGCATCCGCCAACGAGCGCTCGCAACCATGAACGATCGGATGACCGAAACGATCCTGATCGTCGACGACGACGAGATCCTTCGTAGCCGGCTTGCCCGGGCGTTCGTCGATCGCGGCTGGCGCGCGGAACAGGCGTCTTGCGGCGAACAGGCGATGGAGACCGCGGCCAGACTGCAGCCTGATCGGGCGGTTCTCGACCTGAAGATGCCGGGGATCGGCGGACTCGAAGTCCTGCGCCGGCTGCGCGAGGCGAGCCCGCGGACCGCGGTCGTCGTACTGACCGGCTACGGCAGCATCGCGAATGCGGTCGAAGCGATGAAGTTGGGCGCGGTCAATTACGTCACCAAGCCGGCGGACGCCGATGAGGTGCTCTCCGCGTTCGGCGGCGACGCTCCGCCGGCCGAGGCGCGCCAGGACGAGTACCTCCCCCCGTCGCTCGCCGAGGCGGAATGGCATCATATCCAGCGCGTGCTGACCGACTGCTCCGGTAATATCTCGGAAGCGGCTCGGCTGCTCGATATCCCGCGACGCACCCTGCAGCGGAAGCTCAAGAAGCTCCCTCCGTGACGTCGCCGGAGCGATGGACTCGGTCGGCCGCGCTGGCGGGATCGTCGGAGCGACTCCTTCGCGACCGAAAGAGTCTTCCCCATCGCCCCTGTTTCGCCGACCGGCTCGGTCGCATCGCTCCGAGTCGAACCGACGAAGGGATCAGCGATCGGCCGATCAGCATCTCGGGCGCGGCGACGTCGAACGTCGTGCGCCGCACCGACCCTCATGTTCGGGAGCCGACGATTGGGCCGTCTCGACGATCGTCTTCAATCGCTCCGCAATCGGACCAGGACCGACGCCTCGCGCCGTCTGTTTGAATCGTTCGAGGCTTACCTGCAGGGAGAGTGTCGTCATTCGCCGCACACGGTGCAGGCCTACCTGCGCGATCTCCGCCGTTTCGACGAATGGCTCGCCGGTCGCAGCGTCTCGGAGCTGACGATCCGAGATCTCGGCGACTACGCCGCCTGGCTCGGCCAAGCCTCGCTTGCCCCGGCGACCCTCGCCCGTCACGTCGTCTCGCTCCGCATGTTCTTCCGCTACCTGCAGCTCGAGGGGATCGTCGTCGACAACTTGGCCGAGTTGCTCGGCAGCCGGAAGCTCTGGGAACGGATCCCGTCGGTCCTCTCGCCCAAGACGGTCGACGCCTTTCTCGCGGCTCCCGATCCGGCGCAGCCGCTCTACCTGCGCGACCGGGCACTGCTCGAAATGATGTATGCCACCGGCTGTCGCGCGTCGGAAACGTCCGGAGCCCGGCTCGAGGATCTGCATCTGGAGCAACGTCACCTGCGCGTGCTCGGCAAGGGAGGGAAACAACGGCTGGTACCGATCGCCGCCGCTTCGGCGCGCGCGATCGACGACTACGTCCGACGATTGCGTCCCAAGCTGGTGGCGCGCCGCGACGATGTCCCCTGGGTCTTCGTCTCGCGGACCGGACGCCAACTGCGGCGCGAAGCGATCTGGGAACTGGTGAAGAAGTACGCGCTGATCGCCGGAGCTCCGAGCGACGTCAGTCCGCATACCTTGCGACACAGCTTCGCGACGCACCTGCTGGCGGGCGGAGCCGACTTGCGACGCGTCCAGGAGATGCTCGGCCATGCGAGCATCGCGACGACGCAGATCTACACGCATGTCGATGCGACTCGACTGCAGCGGGTGCATCGCGATTTCCATCCGCGCGCCTGATCGTCGACCGCGAGAGCGACGTCGATCCGAGCGGCGAGCGGCGCGGCTCCGCACGGTCAGTTCGAGGCGGGGCGATCCTTGAACTTGATCTTGTCGGCCAGGCGGATCATCGACCCGTCGGCGGCGAACTTGCCGCTGACCGCCGTGATGGCGCGGATCTGTTCGCCGTAGAGCAGGTCGTAGTCGGTATCGAACTCGACTTCGAGTTCCGACGCGACGTTGCCGGCCCCTCCCTGCTCCTTCCGCGCCGCGATCCGTTCGCTGAGCAGGTCGAACATCTGCGAGGTGGTCGCGGCAGCGGCGCGGAGACTCTCGGAGTCGTCGATGACGATGTCCGAGATGCTCCCTTCGAGTCCCGCGACCAGCTTCACGCGGACCGGCAGTTCGAAGTCCTCGACGGTGGACGAGCTGGCCGATGCGGAGGGCATCCGGATGCTGAAGTCCCCCTCGCGCACCACCACCTTGAACGTCATGATGAAGAAGACCAGCAGCTGAAACACGATGTCGATCATCGGCGTCATCTGCAGTTCGACCTTCGGATCGGCGGAGGCCTGCTTGCGGATCTTCATGGTCCGAGCCTTCGGAAAGCGGTTCCGGCGTCAACGAATCGTGGGCAAACAGGTTTCGGGATCGACCGCGGTCGGTGAACGGCGCCGGACCGAGCCCGGCGAGTCATCGGTCCGAGCGGTCCGTTTCAGCCGACCGCTGCCGAGGACAGCGGCGCAGCGGAGGGTCCGGAACGACGGAATCGGCCACCGACATCCAGCGGCGTGAAGCGGTTCATGCCCGGCAGTCGCGGACGCTCCTTGACGCGGAAGGTGAAGTCCTCGAGGCCGACTTCGCGGCAGACCTCCATCACCTCCTGGACCTTCCCCATCTTGGAGTTCATGTGACCGCGGATGATCACCTTGATCTTCCCGACCTCGACCCGCTGCGCCCGAGCGCTCAGCAGTTCGCGGTCCAGGTACGGCTTCAGAAGCGTGGCGCGATCGATGATCGCGCCGCCGTGCATGATCCGACCGTCGGCGAGAACGCTGACCAGGATCCGGAAGTCCGGGACCGTCTCGGGAGGACGCGCCAGGTCGCTGTCGGGGAGCTTCACCTCGTCGCTCGCTTCCGCCTTGGTGAAGTTGATCAGCACCATGAAGAACGCGATCAACTGGAACGTCATGTCGATCATCGGCGTCAGATCGGCCTCATCGGTCGACATCGGCCTCTTGGGAAACCTCATGCCTCGCTCCCGGCGCTGATAGACCTCGCTGCGATCCGTCCCGACCTTGCGATCCGTGAGGCGCGTTTCGAGCGGCGCGCCGTCGTCGTCGTTCGGATCAGGCCTTCTTCGGAGCGCCGCTCTGGAACCGGCTCATCAGACCTTCGCTCGTGATGCCGATCTCGAGGATCAGACGCTGCACGCGGTTGTAGAGGATCCGGAAGACGGCGAGTGCGGGAATCGCGATGGCCAATCCGATCAGCGTCGTCACGAGCGCCTTCGAGATACCGTCGGCCAGCTTGTTGGCATCCGGAGTCGCTCCACCGGTCGCGATCTCGAAGAACGCTTCGATCATGCCGTGGACCGTTCCGAAGAGCCCGACCATCGGCGCGATCTGAGCGACCAGATTGATGTAGCTCAGGCGATGCTCGAGCTTCATGTTCTCGTCCTCACCCACCTCCTGCATCGCCTCGATCGCCGGCTCGTAACCGGCCGATAGCTTCGCCAGTCCCGCCGACAGGACGTTGCCCAGCACCGACTCGTCGGCCTTGGCCAGCTCGTACGCCTCCTGATACTTCTCCTCGTTCAGGCACGTCTCGAAGCTCTGGATCAGCTGCACCGGACACATCGACTCGCGCCGAGCCGTCAGCAGGTTCATGATCGACAGCGCGACGAAGACGAACGACAGGAGCAGAAACAGGGTGATGTACAGGATGCCGAGCGACTCGATCAGCCACATCAGCGCGTTGGTCGACTTCTCGCCGCCCGCCGCTGCTCCTTCGGCGGCAGCGGGCTGCGCCGGAGCGGCCGCATCGGCTCCTTCCTGAGCCGCGAGTCGACCGATGCCCGGATCGATCACCGCGAGCCCCCCGATCAGGAAGACGAGCAGCAGAGCCCCGACGAGATAGGGGCGGATGCGAAACGAAGCGGTGAATGCCATTCCCGATGCTCCGAGGTTTGTTCCGTCCGACGGTCGTCGCCCCGACTCGGGATGGCCTTCCCGCCGTCGCCGGGCGATCGAGAATCGATTGTAGATCGTCCGGCGAGGACTCTCGCCGGACCGGTGCGAATGTGGCGATCGAGTCGGTCGTTCGGTACGTCCGACGTATGACCATGCGGTCTGCTCGGTCGAGCCGGCGTCAGGGGCCGATCGGCTTGCGGGAGGCCCAGGGGCTCGACGCGTAGCGTTGCTTGAGCTTATCCAGGGCTGCCGCCCCTTCCGGCCCCTTGCCGACCGACGGGAAGAGCGCCCCCAGATGGTACAGCGCTTCGGCGTGGTAGTCGGCGTTCTGGTAGAAGAGGAGATCGGTATGCAGGAAGGCGAGAATCGCTTCCTTCTTCCGCCCTGCCGCCGTCTGACAGTTTCCGAGCGCGTTGTAGATCTGGGCGAACAGGTCGACGTCGGTGCTGCTCTCGCTTCGGATCATCTCCTGAAGCGTCGCGATTCCCGCTTGGGGATCCCCCTGAAACGCCGTGCACCGAGCCAGTCCGACGCGGGCCGAAAGCTTGGCTCGGCGCGATGCTTCGGTCGCCGACTCGACCTGTTCGACTCCCCGGTAGTTTTCGGCCGCCAGATCGAACTTCTCCTGCAGCTCCTGAGTCCGCGCCAGCTTCAATCGGCCTGCCTGCTGCAGGTCGCCCCACGGCGATTCGACCAGTCGCGCGAACTGCGTTTCGGCCTGATCGAAGAGCCCGCGCGAGTTCAGCAGGTCGCCGAGCAGTTCCGTCGCCTCGAAGAAGCGATAGCTGTCCGGATGAGTCGCCACGAACTCCTGGACGCCGCGAGTCGCTTCGTCGAGCGTGCCGCGTTCGCCGGACATCGCCATCTTGGCGATGCAATAGGCCGTCATGAACCGAACCTCGGCAGCCAGCGCGGGGGGCTGGAGTCGCGTGACATCGACGCCCTCGAGGTCGGGCAGCACCTGGTTCAACCGCCCCTCGGCGAGCGAGCGGCGTGCGGTCGTCACCTCGCGAGGCTCCCCCGCGAACTCGACCCGTCGGACGTTCGACGGCTCGACCGTCACCGAACGCCCTCCCGCATCGATCGTGATGCCGGCATTCGAGACGGCAGTGATCTTTCCCGACAGCGTCCGTCCCTCGATCGGCACGACCCGATCGACTTCCTGCGCCGACACGGCAAATCCGCCGGCCAGGATCGCGAGAGCGAACGAGCAGCCGAATCCGATGGTCCTGGTCATCCGAAACTCCTTCGAGCCGCCGGGGCTCGTCCGATCATCATTTCCGTCGTTCGCCCGCCGTGGTCGAACCCGCTCAGCGAAGCGCCGAGATCCCCTGCTGAGGTTCGCCGAGCTGCTTCTGAAGCGCCTTGGCGAGCGCATCGAACTTCGCCGCCCAAGCCCCTCCCCCCAGCGCCGCGTCGACCTGCATCGTCCCCTGAATGTCCCGTTTGACGCGTGCCAGCTGCTCGGCCGAGTCGTTCAGGACGGCGTACTCGAAACGGGCATAGGCCAATTGGTAGCGTGCCTGCAGGAACGTCTCGCGAAACTGCGGACTGCGCGCGGTGGTCTGAGCCAGCTTGCCCCAGCCCCAAATCGCGTTTTCGGTCCGCTTCGTCCTCGGGTTCTCGCGAGGCTCGCCCCCCGACATCGCCGCCGCGAGCCGTTCCGACGATCGGGTCGCTCGCCCCCACAGGTGATAGGTCATCGCCGCATCGACCTGGACCGAGACGAGCGACGGATTCGGGGCGAGCAGATCGGCGTAGGCCTTGACCGCCTCTTCGTACCGACCGCGCGCCCGCAGGATCCCCGCCTGCTGGATCCGAACGCGGCGAGCCAGATCATCGCTCGGCTTCGACGCCAGGACCTTCGCGAGCCCTTCTTCGGCCTTCTGATACAACCGCTCGGCTTCGGTCGCGTGACCGTCGGCCGCGAGCGTCTCGGCGACGCTCGCCATCGTTTCGGACGTCCAGATCAGCAGGTTGCCGTCGGTCGCTCCGCGAGCCGCCTCTTCGAGAAAGCTGGCGGTTCCGTTGCCGAAGGCGAGTCGCTGCGTCTTGTCCGGCATCGCGTCCATCTGCAGTCGCAGATCGCCGACGAGCGCGACGTAGAGCGCCACCAGACGCGCCTGGCCTTCCGGAGTCGTGCCGGCCGATTCCGAGAGAGCGCTCATCACCGAGCGAGCCTTCTGCAACTGCGCCGCCTTGTCGGAGGCAGAAGCGAGACTGCCGATATAGGCCCGCAGAGCGGTCCGATAGATGTTCCCGGCCCGCTCCGGTTCGATCGCCTCGGGATGCTTCGCCTTGATCAGCTCCAGCAAGCCGGCTCCGGGACGTTCCAGCAGCGCGACCGCATCGGCCGGACGGTTCTCCATCAGCGCGATCTGCGCGAGCGCCAGCGTCGCGTTGATCATCGACGCATCCATATCGGCCGCCGCAAGCTGCGGGACTCCCGCTTCGAGCTCTACCCGCGCCTCGCTTCGACGAGCGACGATCGCCTGTTCCTGTCGACTCGCCTCGTCCGGATCGATCGTCCCCGCACGTCGGTCCGCACCGATCCGGCCGAGTTCGCGCAGGTAATCGCCGAAGAGCCGCGTACCGATCATCAGTCGCGTGCGCGTCCGTTCCGGAGCCGTCTCGGGAATCGCCGCGAGATAGCTGCGAGCCGCGGCCAGGTCGCCCGCAGCCAGCGAGACGAATGCCATCAGGTTGGCCGCGCGAATCGCCTCGTCGGTCTCCGGAAACCCGGCGATCAGCCGATCGGCGACGTTGCGCAGATGCTCGATCTCGAACGTCCGATCCTGCTCGGGAGCCTGCTGATAGAGGGTCCAATACGCATTGAGCGCGATCGAACCGCTCGCACGCGAACCGGCTCCGGTCGGATCGGTCACGAGCTGGAACTCGCCGATCGTCGCCGCCTGATACGGCCGCCCTTCGACGAAGTGCAGGTAGGCCATGTAGCGGCGGACGATCGCCAGATCCTCGGGAGGCGTCTCGTTGTCGGCCAGCGTCAACGCCCGCTCGAACCACCGCATCGCATCGATCGGCGCGGTCCGCAACACCTGTTCGCTGAGGGCGATCTTCGATTCCAGGTCGGCCTTGGCCGCAGGATCGGTCGTCGTCGGCATCTGGCCTCGCAGCGTCTCGAGCGCGACGCGCGCGTTGTCGAAGTCGGTCAGAACCGCGACTCCGCGGTCGCGAGCCTGAATGAAGTTCGCCGGCTCCGCCACATCGCTCGGCACCACCGCCCGACCGCGCCCCCACGTCGCCAGGAGCTGCTGAGCGGCTTCCTTGAGCGGACCGTTCGATCGAGTCATCTCGCGGACGATCTCTTCGGCCCGATTCTCGAAGAGTTCGATCTTCGTCCGATCCTCGGCCGTACGATCCGGCTTGGCGGTCAGCTCGGCCGCGGCGTCGTGATAGAGACCGGCGAGTTCGAGCTGCAGCGTCAGGTAATCCGGGTCTTCGCTCTCGACCGGCAACAGCTGCCCGACGATCGGTTCCGCCCGATCGATCATGTCGCCGTAGGGGATCGGCTGTTTCGTCCGGAAAGCGGCCAGTGCCACCACCAGCGCCCGGCGCTTCACGTCGCGGAGCTCGGGAGAGTTCGGAAGCGCGAACATCTCTTCCAGCGCCAGCAGCGCCTCGTCCTGCTTTCCCTGCAGCTGCATCGCCTGAGCCATGCCGACCGTCGCCAACAGGTAGGTACCGCCGAAGTTGCGGTAATCCTTGCGGACCACCCCGTATTCGGTCTCGGCGGCGGCCAGGAGTGCTCCCCGCTGCGGTTCGGTCTCGGCATAGGTCGCCGCCTCGGAGAGCTTGATCTGCGGCAGCGCGAGCTTCACCTGCATGTAGCGGACGCGATAGTCCTCGAGGAACGAACGCTGCTGCGGATCGGTCGTCTTGGGATCGATTCGTTGGAGGTTCCGCTTCAGGTCTTCCTGGACCCGTACGTAGACCTCCTGAGCCTTCGCGAGCTGCCGCCGCGCCTGTTCGAGCAGCGCCGCCCGCTGCCCCTCGGCGACGTTCTCCTGCTTCGATTTCTCGAGCGCAAACTCGCTTCGGCGCAGCATCAGACCGGCCAGCAGCTCGGTCGCCTCCGCCGCATCGGCATGCGTCCGCCGCTCGGTCACGAACTTCTCGAGCGCCAGTTCGGCCGCATCCAGTATCGACTCCTGACGCGTCTTCTCGCGGACGCGCCGCAGACTCATCAGCAGCGTCCGCCCTCGCTCGAAGTCGTATCGCTCTCCGAAACTCGCCGGCGCGACCGGACTCGAACGCATCTCGTCCAGATAGTCGAGCGCCTCGTCGTAGTACCCTTGCTCCCGCAGCGCCTCGAGAAACGTCATCACCGGCTCTTCCGATCGGACCGACGTCGGGAGGGTCGAACCGAGCGTCAGCAACGAAAGCCAGACGAGAGTACGCATCGATCGCGCGAAATCGCGAACGCGACCGGATACGAAGAGAATCGACTTGTCCGCACGTTCGGACGCGGGCCGGACTGACGAATGCCGCTTCACGTCACCGTTCCTTCGGGTCTTCCGCGATCCGTCTGCCCCGGTCCGAGTCTCGACCGATCGTCGATGCGACGCTCGGCAAGCCGAGCGGATACCGGGAGCAAGGGGAGGATCGCGAACGTGTGGCGAGACTCCGGGGAGGAGTCCCGAGGGGGGGCCGAGCCCCGCCGAGACGAGACCTTCATCGTAACCGCTCGCTTCGGCCGCCGGAATCTCCTGGCGCCGAAGCCGCTCGGATCATCGATTCGCTTCGAGCATCTCGTCGAGGATCCGCTCGAAGTCGGCCGCCGTGAACTCCATCGCGGCCGAGATCGTGGCACAGAGCCGCTTTTCTTCGTCGGCCAATTCGCCGTCGACCGCCATCATGCGAATCATCTCCTCGAGCATCAGCACCCGATCGGCTCGCGACGTCGGAATCGTCAGCTCGACGTCTCCTTCGTTCATGCCGATCAGGACCGACTCGGCGTCGACCTGCGGGATGCCCCACTGCTCGGCCCGATGGACCAGATAGGCGATCTCTTCCGGAGAGAAGCGACCGTCGGCATTCGCCATCGCCACCAGGTTCGTGAACAGCTCGACCCGATCCATGATCTCTCCTTCGCTTGCCTGGCCGATCGAACGGCCGCGCGGCCGATCGCCGAGCCGGTTCCCCGCTCCGTCGCGAACAGCCGCCGAGACGGCAAGCATGTCGGACGTCCGGTTCCGGAGCAACCCGACGGCGCCGACTTCACGCTCGCTTCCCGCGAAGCGCCGGCCGATCCTGACGACCGATCCCTTCTCGCCCGGAACGATCGACCGAACGGCGCCGGAACCGTCGATGCGAGAGCGTCCGATCGAATCGATCGGAATCACGATCCGCACCGGACCTCGAATCGTCCTCTCGCTCGAAATGACGCTCAAGGGCGACGGATGTACTTGTCGGCCCACGACCGGACCACTTTCCCCGACAGGACATGGACCTGCCGCAACTGCTGCACCGTCGACTCGCCGAACTGCGACCAGGAGATCGGCACCCACGTCTTGCGGAACCGCCGTGCGATCCTCCGCCAAGCCGCTCCGGGGGGGCCCGACGCGACGACCGCGATATGCCGATGCCTGGAATGGAGCGCCGCCGCTCCCAACAACCGTTCTTCGAGCGTCGTGAAACGGTCGAGCCGTTCGTCAGTCCAGATATCGGGAATCGGACGGGGCGGAAACAGGAAGAGCGCCCCGCCGTAGTGAGCCAGGCAGATGCCGGGCCCGACCGCTTCGCGACGAAAGTCGGTCGCGAAGAAAGCGAGCGTCGATTCCTCCTCGTGCTCGGCGTACCAGGTCGTCCGCCACGGATAGTCGCGCGGGTCGGCGGGACTGTCGAAGAGCATCACGACCGCGTCGAGATCACCGCGTCGAGGCGGCAGCACCTTGACGTACAGTTCGCCGTCGTACCACCGACGCAGCGTCTCGCGGATGTCGATCCCGTCCATCAGGCTCGTCGTGAACTTCTCGGTCCGAGCCAGATCCTGCCCCATCAGCTCGCGCGCCCGATCGCGCACGGTCGAACGGAAGTTCTCGATCCGCACGTCTTCCGGAGGCCAGCTGCACTGACCGAAGGGGACCCAGGCGCGCCGCCATCGCTCTCGCTCCTCGCGATCGGGGCGCGGCCGCAATTCGATCCGCTTGAGCACCTGAGGGGGCCCAGGGAGCCGCGAGATCATCGCCGCCGGTCGATCGGGCTCTTCCGGGAACGTCGCGCGGCCGAAGTTCATCCGGACGTGCGGCCCTGCCGCGGGCTCGGCGGCATCGTAGCGCCGCGCCGTATCGAGCACCGACAGCGCGTACGAGTCCCCCGAGATCTGCTGCGCCGCCGTCAACAGAGTCGTCAGATCGGGAGTCAGGCGACGATCGAGCAACGTCAGGTTGCGGGCGTAACGAAGCATCGTCCGGAGCGTCGCCGGAGGAATCGGTCGGGAGCGGCGACCATATTCCGACCGATAGGCATCGCGAGCCGCGACGAGCAGCTCCTTGACGCCGTCGATCGTCAGGTTCGCGTGGTCGGTCAGCTCGGCCCGCGCACGCTCGTGCAGCGCCGTGATGAACGGCAGTTCGCCGAGCATGAAGTAGAGCGTGGCGAAGTCGACCTCGCGCCGCACCGGCGTCGCAGGCTCTCCCTCGTCGTCGTCCTCTTCCGCCGCCGCAACCGGTTCGCCGATCCGATGATACGCCTCGCGGATCCAAGGCCAGTCGACCAGCGAGCAGATCAGCAGGATCCGGCGATGGTCGATCGCCAGATCGCGAAGCCGCTCTCCCATGCACGCGATCCGCCTGAGACGCTGATGTTCGGTCGGTCGAGTCAGCACCGGCAGGACGCCGGCGGCGAACTGTGCCAGCGACATCCTCTTGAGCGCCCACGGATCGGGGAGCGTCCGTCCGTACGGCAGAAACGTCTCGGTCTCGAGATCGATGTAGTGCCGCGGAATCCGCTCCTCGAGCGCCGCGCGAATCCCGGCAACGACCGGCTGGCAGGGGTCGATCGGAACGTAGTTGAACGCTCGCGATTCGGATTCGCTCCCCTCCGAATCGTCGTCGTCGTCGTCGGCCGGACGCCATCCGGCATCCCCTCCCTGTTCCTGGACGACGATCGACGGCCGCGGAAGATCCAGAATCGCCTGCTCGACCGGCTCGCGAAACGATTCGGGCAACGGCACCGCCACCGCATCGAACGCCCCGGTCGCCAGGTAGCGACGAACTTCCGTCGCGCAGTCGGCCGAGCCGTGAATCACCGGCAACACCGTGATCCGCGGCCCGATCGACAGCACTTCCCGTTCGACTTCCCCTGGTCCGTTCACGTCCGACCTCCGTCAATTACCGCTCGGCCCGCTCCCCGCTCGGCCCGCTCTCCGCCGGTTCGGCGCACCGACGAGCTCTTCTCCCGACGCGCTGCCGCGTCGCAGCCGACGGCTCAGCCGCGCCGCGCATCTTCGTCCGGATCGTCGAAGTCATCGTCGGCATCGCGGAGCGGGTCGTCTTCGTCGAAGAAGAAATCCTCCAGATCGAGCGGCGAGACTTCGCCGCCGAGCGTCCGCTTGCGCCGTTCGCCCATCGAATCGAGATCGAGGGCATCGTCCCCCAGACACGCCTCGACCGCTTCGCGCCAGGCGACGTCGGTCGCGAGCGGATGATCGGCCTGCTGCGCCATCCGCTTGATCGCATACCGCAGGATGTTGATCCCGTCGCGCACCGAGAAATCGAGCGACAGTCCGTGAGCCCGTTGCAGGAAGTCGACGGTCAGTGCCATCAGCTCGCCCTTGGCGAACGGCAGGTGGTACTCCAGGATCGCCAGTTCGTCGTCGCGAGACGGAAAGCCGAGATGGAGCGACGGCTGCAGACGACTGAGAATGTAGTCCGGGATCTCGAAGGTCGACTCGTCCTGATTCATCGTCACGGCACACCGGAAGTCGACATGGGCGCTGACCGTGATCCCCGCGACGATCGACTCGACGTACCGACGCTGATCGAGCAGCGGAGCCAGGCTGGCCCACGACTTCTCGTTCATCCGATTCCCTTCGTCCAGCAGACAGACGCCGCCGACGATCATCGCGGTGACGAGCGGCGAGGCGTGGTACTCGAGCTTGCCGCCGTCGCCGAGCACCGGAGTCACCAACAGGTCCTCGGGGCGCGTGTCGGCGGTGCACTGATAGATGTACAACGGCTGCGAGCGATGCGCAGCGGCGGCGATCGCCAGCGCCGTCTTGCCGATCCCCGGAGCACCGATCAGCCGCGGCGCGAGCGGAAGATCCGCGTCGTCGACGACCAACCAACAGGCGAGCAGCTGCCGCAGCACCTCCTGCTGCCCGATCCAACGTCCCGAAAACTCGTGGGGACGAGCCAGTTTCAGACGCACCCCGTCGATCAGCACCTCACGTTCCATCAACCCTCTCCGACCGAGTCGTTCGCGCGCGATCGGGAACCCCGCGCGCGGTCCCCCTCGAGTCGTCGTTGTACCCCAGCCGAACCGACGACGGGACGGGGCGAAGCGCCGAGCCGCCGCGGTCGGTGACTGCGGACCGGCAACCGGTAACCGCGGAACGGCATGCGGTAGCAGGCGCGAGCCGCGGTCCTCCGGCCGGTCGACTCGCGATCGGACCGCACCTATGCTGTTGCGCTGCCGACCGAAGTGTCGTCGGATCGTTCCCGTTCGAGGCGTCTTCGGCCGCGGGTTCGACGGCGAAGCGCGGGAGGCCGAGGCCGTCCGAAGCCGATCGATGAACTCCTCGCTGCTGCGACGCCTGCTGCTCTTCTCGCTGCCGATCTGGGTCGCGATTGCGCTGGTCGCGATCTGGGGGATCGGCGAATCGCATCGTTCGCGCGCGCTCGCCCATCGCCTGGAACGTCTCGAGCGACTGGCCGATCGACTCGTTGCCTCGGACGACTTCGACGATCCCGAGCGACTGATCGAGCGGTGGTTCCTCCCCGAAACCCGCCTGACGCTGCACGCGGCCGACGGAACGCTGCTGCTCGCATCGGATCGCAGCGAACGGCCGTCGCTCCGCTCGGTCGATCGTCCCGAGATCCGACAGGCGATCGCTCATGGCCGCGGATCCGATCGTCGCCCGGCCAGTGCCGACGCCCCGGCCTCGCTCGCCTTTGCCCGACGCCTCGGCACGACCGCCATCGCGGCTCGTCCGGAAGGTCCCTCGACCGACCGCTCCCTCCCGTCGGTCGGCGACGTACCGGTCGGCATTCTCCGATTGGTCGCCGTCGTCGGCGACATCGAGACCGAGACGTTCGCGATCCGCATGAGGACCGCCGCGCTGATGTCGATCGTTTCGGGAGTCGGCCTGCTGCAGATGTTCGCGGCGGCGCGGTCCGCGCTGACGCCGCTCCCCCGTCTGATCGACTTCGCGAGACGACTGGCGCGCGGGGAGCAGGACGCGCGACTCGATCTGCGCACCCGACGGGAGCCCTGGAGCAGTCTGGGCGATGCCTTCGATCGGATGCAGCTCGGCCTTCGCTCGCGCGACGAGGCGCTCGAGTCGTACGGCCAGCGGCTGAGGACCACGCTCGAGAACATGGCCGAAGGGGTCGTCGCGACCGGCCGGACCGGGGAAGTCGCGTTCGCCAATCCGGCCGCCGTCCGTCTGCTCGGCATTTCGAAGGCCGCGCCCGCCGGTCGCTCGCTCCCCGAACTGGTCCGCTTCCCCGAACTGCTCGCCGCCGTCGATCGGTCGCGTCGCGACGAGCAGAGCACCAAAGTCGAGTTCGAGACGTTCGGCGATCCGCGCCGGATCCTCGCCGTCCGGATCGATCCGATTCCCGAAGGGTTTCCTTCCGAGGCGGTGATCGTCGTGCGGGACGTGACCGAACTGAGGCATCTCGAGACGATGCGACGCGATTTCGTCGCCAGCGTCTCGCACGAACTCAAGACGCCGCTCGCCGCGATCAAGGCGTATGCCGAAACGCTGCGACTCGGCGCCTTGGAGGATGTCGAGCATCGCGGACGGTTCGTGAACGAGATCGAGCAGCAGGCCGAACGACTGCATCGCCTGATCGTCGATCTGATCCAGCTCGCGAAGATCGAATCCGAGCAGGAGGTGATCGTCCCCGAACCGGTCGATCTGACCGAACTGATCGACGAGGCACTCGGGCCGTTCTACGGCATGGCTCGCGCCAAGAACCTGACGCTGGTCGCCGAGGGGGATGGGCCGGTACCGGCGCTCGCCGACCCCGACGGCGTCGTGACGATCGTCGACAACCTGGTGAGCAACGCCATCCGCTACACCGCCTCGGGAGGACGCGTCGACGTGCGTTGCGGGACGGACGCGACCGGGGGCTGGATCGAGGTGGAGGATACCGGAATCGGCATTCCCCCCGAACACCAGTCGCGCGTCTTCGAACGGTTCTATCGGGTCGATCGGGCGCGGAGTCGCGAGCTCGGCGGAACCGGTCTCGGACTGGCCATCGTCAAGCATCTGGTCCAGGCCCAACGGGGAACGATCGAGCTGACGAGCAAGGTCGGCGTCGGCACGAAGCTCCGAATCACGCTACCGGCATCCCCCCCTCGACACTGAGTCGCCCCCCTCGAAGCGGCCGAAATCGATAAGGCCGACGCAACCGGCAAGATCGACTCAAGCTGCCGAAACCTCCTGACCGATCCTCACCGACGGCAGGGAGGTCCTGCGCACGGTCGTCGTACCGTCCGGCGGAAACGAGTGATGAGTCGAGCGGCGGATATCGAACGGCCCGCCTCGTCCTCAGGGGGTCTGTCGCGAGCGTTGGCCGATTGGGTGGCCGACTGGGGACGTGTCGTCATCGACTCGCTCGTCGATGTCGGGCGGTTCACCATGTTCATTCTCGAGACGCTCGCCTGGCTGCTGACCCGGATGCCGAAGCCCGAGACGATCTGGCCGGCGTTCTATCAGGTCGGCGTGCTCAGCCTGCCGGTCGTCGCATTGACCGGGACCTTCATCGGCATGGTGCTGGCAGTCCACAGCTACGGCCAGTTCGAGGCGATGCATCTCGAAACACGTTTGGGAGCGGTCATCAACAAGTCGCTCGTCAGCGAACTCGGCCCCGTCCTCGCCGCAACGATGCTGGCGGGGCGAGTCGGTAGCGCCATGGCGGCCGAACTGGGGACGATGCGAGTCACCGAACAGATCGATGCGCTCGCCTGCATGGGAGCCAACCCGATCTACTACCTGGTCGTACCGCGGTTGCTCGCCTGTCTGCTGCTGATCCCCGTCCTGACGATCATGGCGGACTTCATGGGAGTCTTCGGCGGCCACACCTTCAGCGTCTATGTCTTCCGGATCGACTTTCACCACTACTGGTCGAACTCCGCCGACTACGTGATGAACTTCGACATCTTCTCGGGACTGTTCAAGAGCCTGCTGTTCGGCGCGACGATCGCGTTGGTCGCCTGTTATCAGGGGTTCTACTGCGGGGCCGGAGCCGAGGGGGTCGGGCGAGCGGCGACCGCGAGCTTCGTCTACTCGTTCGTCATCATCCTGATCCTCGATCTGGTGATGAACGTCCAGCTCGAAGCGATCTACAAGACCTTG
>CAZZBI010000005.1:0-18141 GCA_964652385.1 uncultured Pirellulaceae bacterium
TATCCGTTGCAGAAGAAGCGTCACACCTACGAGAAGCTTCGCGAGTGGGCTCATCTGCGCCCGCGGACCAATACGTTCGGCGGCGTGATGCGGGTCCGCAATCGTCTGGCTCGATCGATCCACGATTTCTTCCAGGAAGACGGCTTCCTGTACGTCAACACGCCGATCATCACGTCGAGCGATTGCGAGGGGGCCGGTGCGATGTTCCGGGTCACCACGCTCGACCTGGACAAGCCGCCGCGAGTCGAGGGGAAGATCGACGCCTCGCGCGACTTCTTCGGCAAGCCGACCTTCCTGACCGTCAGCGGTCAGCTCGAGGCCGAGATCTTCGCCTGTTCGCTCGGCAAGGTGTACACCTTCGGGCCGACCTTCCGCGCCGAGAACTCCAACACCTCGCGCCATCTGGCCGAGTTCTGGATGATCGAACCCGAGATGGCGTTCTACGACCTGAACGACAACATGGAGCTGGCCGAACGGTTCCTCAAGCGGCTGATCGGCGATGCGCTCCGCGACTGTGCCGAGGACATGCAGTTCTTCGATCAGTGGGTCGAGAAGGGGCAGATCGAACTGCTGCAGGGAATCGTCGACAAGCCGTTCGTCCGCTTGCCGTACACCGAAGCGATCGGCATCCTCGAGACGTGCGGACGCACGTTCGAGTATCCGGTGTCGTGGGGGATGGACCTGCAGAGCGAGCACGAACGCTACCTGACCGAGACGCACTTCCGGGCGCCGGTGATCCTGCACGACTATCCGCGCTCGCTCAAGCCGTTCTACATGTACTGCAACGACGACGGGCGAACGGTCCGAGCGATGGACGTGCTGGTGCCGAAGGTGGGCGAGATCATCGGCGGCAGTCAGCGCGAGGATCGTCTGGACGTGCTCGAAGCGCGGATGAAGGAGCAGGGGCTCGAACCGGCCGACTACTGGTGGTACCTGGACCTGCGCCGCTACGGTTCGGTCCCGCATGCCGGCTTCGGACTGGGATTCGAGCGGATCGTGCAGTTCGTCACCGGGATGGGAAACATCCGCGACGTCATCCCCTGTCCGCGCACGCCGGGAAGCGCCGAGTTCTGAAATGCGGATCGAGACGATCCGTCAGCCGGGCGATCGTTCCCTGTCCGTCGCCTTGCTCGGGCTTGCCGCCGGCGCAGTGCGGGGGGAGAATCCTCGGAAATCACCGCGTTCCCGACCTCAGGAACGCCGCTCCCCGCGTCTCAGGAGTCGGTCATGTCTGCGCTGCGTCGTTCGTTCGTGTCGAGTCTCGTGCTGCTTGCCCTGTGCATCGTCGCTCTCCCCGCTCAGGAAGCGTCCGAGGTGAAGCACACCGAGGACTCGATCGAGACGGTGAAGGAGAATCTGGCGAGCGGCAAGGCGCTGCTGGTCGACGTGCGCGAACCGGACGAGTGGATGGCGGGGCACCTGAAGATCGCCCGCAGCATCCCGCTCTCGCGGCTGAAGATGCTCCCTCCGGGAGCCGAGCTCGACGAGCTGGAGAAGGGGAAGATCCTGTACGTCCACTGTCGCTCGGGGCGTCGCTGCCTGACCGCGACCCCCTTTCTGAAGTCGCTCGGCTTCGACGTCCGACCGTTGCCGCTGGGATTCGATGCGCTGGTCGAGGCGGGGTTGGAGCCGGCCGAGATCCGCTGAGTCGGAACGACGAGCGGTCTCCGACTCGACCGTCGACGTCATCTTCGGCGCGCCTACCGAATCGGACGGCGCGCCTTCCTCGCGGGACACTCGGTCCCTGGAGCGATCCTGCGATGGCGCGTCGCCTGGTGATCCTGACCGAAGGCTTCTCGAACCCGCGGACCGCCAAGACGGCGGCGAACGTGATTCGCTACCGTCCCGAAGAAGTGCTGGCGGTGCTCGATTCGACTCAGGTCGGTCGGCACAGCGGCGAGCTGCTTCAGGCGGGACGCGTTCCGTTCGTCGCGCGATTGGCCGACGTTCCCGATGCGGACACGCTGTTGATCGGCATCGCGCCGCCGGGAGGAAAGATCCCGGCACCGTGGCGCGCGGTCATCCTGGAAGCGATCGACCGCGGCATGGATGTCGTTTCGGGACTGCACGAGTTCCTCGGCGACGACGCCGAATTCGCCGAGGCGGCTCGACGGCGCGGCGTCCGGTTGCAGGATGTCCGGCGCAATCACGAACGGGACGTCGCAACCTGTCTGGACATCGATCCGTCGACGCTCCGCGTGCTGACGGTGGGGCATGACTGCAGTGTCGGCAAGATGGTCGCGGCGGTCGAGCTGACTCGCGCCTGCACGGCGCGCGGGCTCGACGCGAAGTTCCTGGCGACCGGCCAGACCGGCATCATGATCGACGGCGACGGAGTGCCGGTCGACTGCGTCGTGTCCGACTTCGTCAACGGTGCGGTCGAACGGCTCGTGAAGCGACATCAGCATCACGACATCCTGCTGATCGAAGGGCAGGGGAGTCTGGCTCATCCCGCCTACTCCGCGGTGACGCTCGGGCTGCTGCACGGCTGCGCGCCGCAGGCGATGATCTTCTGCTACGAAGCGGGGCGGACGCGAACCACCAGCGTCGAGCACCGCCCGATCCCTCCGATCCGCGACATCAAGCGCTGCTTCGAGACGATGGCCGAGATCCGTCATCCGAGTCGGACGATCGGGTTCGCGATCAACGGCCGGTTGCTCGACGACTCGGCGGCCCGCGACGAGCGTCGACGGATCGAGGACGAGTTCGGACTCCCGGCCTGCGACCTGTTCCGCGACGGTCCCGAGGCGTTGCTCGCGGCGATCGTGGCGGCGCGAGCCGATCTCGATCGGCTGCATCCGCGGCCGCAGCGACCTTGAGTCGACGGTCGGCGCGAGTCCGATGGAGCGGAGGTCGTTCACGGTCCGCTCGGTGCGCCGTTCGTTCGTCCTGGGACGAACGGGCCGTGTCGCAGGGGCCGTGATCGAACGGGCGGTTCGGCGCCGATCGGTTCATTGAAGTCAGGTTCGGTGTCGACCCGCGATTTGCCGCGTCTCTTGCTCCTTGCTCCCCCCACATTCGCCTCCGCTCAGGAATCGCCCCCGATGACTCGACCGTTCGTGCATCTGCATCCCGACGACTCGATCGTCGTCGCTGCGCGGGATCTGGCGGCTGGCGAGTCGATCGAGATCGGCGCGGGGAGCGTGGTCGTTCGGCAACCGGTCGGCTTGGGGCACAAGCTGGCGATCGTTTCGGTCCCCCCCGGCGCTCCGGTGCGAAAGTACGGCCAGGTGATCGGCTACGCGACGCTGCCGATCGGGATCGGCGATCACGTGCACAGTCACAATCTGACGAACGGCGATGCCCAAGGAGATCCGGCTCCCTGCACCGCGATTCCGGATCCTCCCGCGCCGATCGCAGGGCGCACGTTTCTCGGCTACCGTCGCCCGTCGGGAAAGATCGGAACTCGCAACTATCTGGCGGTCATCTCGACGGTCAACTGCTCGGCGACCGTCTCGAAGGCGGTCGCGCGTCACTTCACCCGCGAACGACTCGCCCCCTTCCCCCACGTCGACGGTGTCATCGCGCTGACTCACCACGGCGGCTGCGCGATGCAGTATCAGGGGCAGGGGCACAAGATGCTCAACCGAGTCCTCGGCGGGATGGCTCGACACCCGAACATCGGCGGCTACCTGCTGATCGGTCTCGGCTGCGAACAGGTAACGATCGGACTGCTGATGCAGGAGCAGAAGCTCGTGCAGCTCGGGCCTCCGGGAGCGACCGGAGCGGCGGCACGCACCGGCCCTCCGGTCTTCGTGATGCAGGATCTCGGCGGAACGGCGGCGACGATCTCGGCGGCGATCGCCGAAGCCGAGCGGCTGCTGCCGTTGGTCGATGCGGCGCGGCGCGAGCCGTGCGACGCGTCGGCGCTGATCCTCGGTACCGAATGCGGCGGCTCGGACGGCAACTCGGGAGTCACGGCCAATCCGGCGGTCGGGGTCGCAGCCGATCGGATCGTCGCCTGCGGCGGAACGGCGATCCTGTCCGAAACGACCGAGATCTTCGGCGCCGAGCACCTGCTCACGCGTCGCGCTCGGACTCCCGAGATCGCCGCGAAGCTGCTCGAACGGATCGCCTGGTGGCGCTGGTATGCGGGGCTCTACGGAGTCGAACTGGACAACAATCCGTCGGTCGGCAACAAGGCGGGAGGGCTGACGACGATCGCCGAGAAGTCGCTCGGCGCGGTCGCCAAAGGGGGCTCGACCGCGCTCGAAGGGGTCTACGACTATGCCGAACCGATCGATCGGCGCGGGTTCGTCGTCATGGATACGCCGGGCTACGATCCGCCGAGCGTTACCGGCATGGTCGCCGGCGGCGCGAATCTGATCGTCTTCACGACGGGACGCGGAAGCTGTTTCGGCTGCAAGCCGGTTCCGAGTCTGAAGGTCGCCTCGAACTCGCCGATGTATCGCCGGATGGAAGCGGACATGGACGTCGATGCCGGAACCGTCCTCGACGGAGAATCGGTCGAGGCGGTGGGGGCGCGGATCTTCGAGAAGCTGCTGGCGACGGCGAGCGGCGAACCGACGAAGAGCGAGGCGCAGGGGATCGGCGACGAGGAATTCGTGCCGTGGATCGTCGGACCGGTCCTCTGAGCCTGCCGGAAACGCGATCGTCGACGGCAGAGCGGTTCGAGGCGATCGCGTCCTACCTCCGGCTCGGCGTTATCCGCTCGTCTGCCGAGCGTCGTACCGCCGAGCACCGTGCCGCCGAACGTCGCTCGGCCAAGCGATCCGCGCCGATGACTCAGCGGCGATCGGTGTCGACTTCCTTCCAGACGTAGCCGATCGGCGTCCGGAGTTCGATCTCGGCGATATGGGCCCACGGCGTTCCGGGGTGTTCATCGACGACTCGCTGCAGGTACTTCCGTGCGGCGGCGAGCTTGTTCGCCATCAGGCTGGTGGTGTCGATCGAGTCGGCGGCCTCGAGCACCCAGAGATCGGCCTTGGGGTTGGTGAAGTTCTTGCCGGTCTTCAGCTGAGCGAGCATGCCGTTGTATCCGTCGACTCGAACGACCGTCGCCAGCGCCTGGCCCATCGCCAGATCGAACGTGGCCTGCCAGCGCCGGTCGGTCAGCTTCTCGCGGTCCTTTTCGGCATCCTGCAGTCGCGCCTGCAGCTGATTGACGGTCTGACTCAGGAGCGCCGCGGGGCGCTGCGCGATGTCCAGGTCGCGCTTCAGCTGCGCCTGATCGCGGGCATCGAACTCGAGGATCGGACTCTGCAGCGTCCCGATCGCTCCCCCTTCGCTTGCCAGCGCGACGACCGCCGCGATCGCCTTGTTCTCGGCGACCCGAGCGCGGTACTCGTCCAGCGGAACGTAGGCGGGGGCGTAACGAGCCATCACCGCGGGATCGAAACGCGGTGCCTGATCGGACGGCCAAGCGGTACCGAAACCGGTCGCCATCCGGAAGCGACTGGCCGGAGGCCGGATCGCCAGGAAGCTCCCCCCCGCGGCGCGGCAGATCCGTTCGAGCCCCCACGGTCCGAATCCGGAATCCATGATCGCGGGGCCGGGGGCTTCGCCGGGGAGTTGGAACGGAATGAACTCGGGTTCGGGGGTCTCGGGGCCGCGGACCGGCGACGCACCCGCCATCCCTCCGCCTGAACCCATCCCCATCCCTCCGGACGCGACGAGTTTCGTCAGCCCGAACGGAGCGGGATAGCCGACGACGAAGATCGGCGTCGAATCGCGCCGAGCGCGAAGCGCCACGTCGTCGGCCTTGTCGACGTCGTCGCCGGCGCTCCCCGTCACCAGCACGACGACCGTCATCGAGCCGTCCGCTCGCGCCGCGTCGAGCGCTTCGAGCCCCGCGAGTCCGGCCGCGAACGGACGGCTCGCTTCGGTCTCGGTGAACGACAGCCCTCCGATCGCCGACGCGAGCGTCGCCGCATCGTTCGTCGCGGCTTCGAGCCCCCAACTCACCTCGGTCCCGAACGTACCGACTCGCGAATCGAACTTCGGCGCGGCAGCTCCGCCGACCCGATCGGCCAGAGCCCCGGCCGAGGCGGTGGCGATCGTCCGCCCCGCCTGGGACGCATCGAAGAGCCAGACGACCGACACCGGCTGGATCGACGCGAACTCGTCGAGCTGATCGCAGATCCGAGCGATCGCCCCGACCTCGTCGAGCGCCGTTTCGTCTCCCGAAACGGCAGCGCGACTCCCCCCCGTTCCGAGTCGGGCGATCTTGATGCCGGTCCCCGAACGCCGCTCCTCGTCGTCATCGGTCGATGTCGCGTCGGTTCCCGCGGTCCCGGTCGACGACGTCTTGGGACCTTCCGTTCCGTTCGTATCACCGCCGGGCTGGCCGTCGCCGCATCCGACCCATGCCAGCAGCGCCAGGAGGATCGGCGTCAGCAGCAATCGCGTTCGGACATTGCGGGGACCGACCGATGCAACGGCCGGGAAATCGACGCTCGGGGGACAGACAAACGGCGCGGTCATGGGCGTCTCCAGGCTCCGTCTCGAAACAGGCAGTCGCGCGGGTCGAACTCGGTGACGTCGGTCCAGTCGACGTCGACCCACGGAGGAGAGGGCTCGGCGAGCGGCCGACTCCAGACCGCTTCGCTGCGGCGGCGCGGCTGCGGCGCAGATGTCACCGGAGCCGGACTCCCCGACAACGCATAGGTCCCCAGCAACCCCAGCTCCAACCGTAGCAGATCATCGCGGCGGCCGCGCGACGGGCGCACTTCGGAAGCGTAGCGTTCGAGCTGCTGGAGCGGCAGGATCGAGGCGACTCGGGAGTAGATTTCCGGAAAGTCGGCGCGGCGGATCAGCGTCATCGCCTCCTCGCCGCGGTCGTCGCGCAGCAGCCGGACGGTGAGCATCAGCAGATCCCGATCGGCATCGGTCAGCGGCCCCGGGGCGGTGGGGCGAGGCGGGACGAGCAGCGCCGGATCGGCGTCGGGAAGGATGCGGAAGGCGAGCGCCCGAAACCGTCGCTCTTCGTCGGAGCTGCGAGCCAGATCGAAGAGGGCAGCAAAGGCGCCGGCCCGAGCGGTCGCATCGCCGTGATAGGCGACGATCAGCTGCAGACGAATCGCCAGCGCCGTCGCTTCGGGATCGACCCGTCGCGAAGCCGCCTCTTCCGCCGCCTCGCGATACCCTTCCCAACGCCCCGGTTCGAGCCGCTCGAGCGTCGCCGGATCGTATGCCGGCACGACCAACAGGATCTCGCCGGTCGGAATCTCGACTCGCCGCGAACTGCCGTCGGGATCGGTCACGCGCACGACCAGACGGTCCGTACTCTGCTGTTCGATGCGACAGACCAACGGACGCGGTTCGCCTCGCCGCACGACGACGTCGGCCTCGCCCGAGTCGGGCAGCGCCGCCGAAGTCAGCAGTACGACGATCGACGCGACGATCGAGACGACGCGGCGCCGCGCGACCGCCGCGCCGGTCCTCTTCATCGCACCCGATCGCAGTTCGAGTTCGGCGTCGGTCATCGGATCATCATCCAGAGCTGGAGAAGGGTCCGCTCGCCGTCGATCAGTTGATCGAGTCCGTCGGTTCGGCCGGCGCAACGCTTGCGATAGTTCTCGATCGTCCGCTCCGCTTCGGCGGCCCGTTCCGGCTGACGCCGCACGACCCAAGCCCCGACCAGATCGATCCAGCAGCGCTGGACGGCAATGCTCCCCTGCAGATCGTCGGCCGCCAGATAATAGGCTGCCGCCAGCCGTCGTTCGAACTCGTGGTAGGCCGGCGCATCGGCCAGTTCGGGACGATCGGCCAAGGACCAGCGGAGCCACTCGCGAGCGGCCTGTTCGATCGCATCCCCCGGAACCGTCGAGCTTCCGGTCGGCGTGGTGCCGGCCGGCGCGAGGGCGAGGGTCCGTTGGCGATACGTTTCGACCAGCAACCGATCGAGCGTCGCGACCGCGGCGGCGGTCGGATCGGGCGCCGGCCCGGTCGAAGGCGCTGCGGACTCGGACCGACCGAGCAGATGCTCGAGCAGCTGGCGCTGCAGTTCGATCGGAGTCGTCGGGCGACCGTCGAGCGAGAGCCCCGAATCGCTGCGGATCGCTCCGACGACGTCGGCCGCAAGGTCGACTCGCGTCTCGGGATACGATAGCGCATCGACGATCGCGAAGATCAGGTCGGTCCAGCTGCCGAGGTCACCGATCTCGGCCAGCACGCGCTGCTGATCGGCGGCGACACGCGGGGTCAGCAGATAGGCGGCGACTCGCGCGGCAGCGTCTCGCTCCCCTTCCAAAGACACTCCATCCTTCAGACGCGCACCGAGCGTGCGGAGCGTCTGCAGGCCGACCGAAAGATTGGCGTCGGCGAGAGCGTCGATCCGATTGACGAGCTGCCGCGTCGCCGCGGCCGATTCGTCGTCCGAGTCCGAGGGAACCTCGGCCGGTTCGCCGCTCGGTTCGGTCGACTCGATCGAGGCGAGCTTGTCGCGGAGCGCCTGATCGATCTCTTTCCCCCGATCCGGCGTCGCGATCAACCGGACGGCAATCGTCGCGAGCTGCGCCAGCTCCGCCAGCATCGCTCCGCGCTCGACGCGCGACAGACGATCGAGTTCATTGCCGCGATCCGGAGGGATTCGACCGGCAAGACGATTCCAGAGAGCCGGGGTCGCTCGCGCGATCACCGCTGCGCTCAGTCCGAGCTGACGGCGCAGCGCCGCCGCGACGGACTCGGGGGATCGATCCTCGACCGTCAGGCGATAGGTGGTCCGCAGCCGATCGGCCAGATGCTCGGCCAGCGCGCGATCGGTCGGCGCTTCGAGAAACTCGAGGAGTGCCGGAACGTTCGGCTGATTTCCCTTGGAGGTCGCCGTCTCGATCAGCTGCCGATAGCGAGCCCATTCGCTCGGCGACTTCCGCAGCAGTTCGACCAGCAGTTCGGTCGTCCAGCGTCCCCGCTCGGCATCGTCGATCCGATCTCGGGCGACGGTCATCAGCTGATCGAATCGCTGGACGCCGGTTCCCGGACTTTCGACCGCCGCGCCGAGCAGGCGTTCGCGGCAGAGGCCGAAGTAATCGATCAGCGCTCGGTCGAGAAGATCAGGATCGTCGGCGGCAGCGACCGTGCCGGTCAGTTGTCCGATCGCTTCGAGGGTCCGCTCGCGTCGCGCTGTCGGATGTCGCACCTCACCCGCAAACGTGGCGACGAAGGCGATGATCGAGGCGCCGCGTCGGTAGAAGTCCTCACCGCCGGGGAGGCCGTCAGTCGGCGGCTTGGCAAGGCCGAGCAGTTCGGACAGCGTCCGATCGAACGCCGCATCGTCCGGCTCTCCGGCCAGGACCTCCGCCACGATCGCTTCCAGTCGACGACGCGTCTCGGGCTGGTCGTGACGATCGGCCAGCAGCGCCACGAGCCGCCGATAGGCGGCATCGCGCCGAGTCGGCTCGGACGAGGCGAGATCGCGCCCCCAGTCGTCGAAACCCGCGACTCGGGCCAGCGCATTGCCGACCGCGGTCCGCATCGGATCGTTCCACCAGGCGGGAGGACGAAAAGCCCCGCTGTCGGTATCCGGGCCGGACTTTCCTTCCGCTTCGTCGATCGGCTCGGAGCGGCCGGCGATCCGCTCCCACGAGAGCGACATGAAGGTGCCGAGCGCCGCCAGGATCGCGATGGCGCCGAGCGCGACGAGCAGGTTGTTGCGGACCTGCTGGCGGCGGCGGCGTTCGCGATTGCCCCGGCAAAGGAACTCGACGATCGCCGCGACCTGTTCCTTGGCGACTCCCCACTCCTCGCCCAGCTCGACCAGACGCTGACGCGTGTCGATGTCGACCCAGACGGCGTCGCCGATCACTTCGCGCGCCGTCGTCTCGACATGCCGCTCCGCTTCGGTCATCGAGATGCGACGCAGGCCGAGCTTGCGGACGATCTCGCTCAGGATCTCGCGGGCCGCGTGGCCGTCGAGCTGATACTTGTCGGCCGCGACCCGGAGCGCCTTCTGTTCGACGTCATGGGTGACGATCGATCCGCTGCGCCCGTCGAACTGCTTCTTCAGATAGGCGGCGAAGGCCCGCTCGTAGCGACTGTAGTGCCGTGCCGCCGGAGGTCCCTGCTGGAGCAGTTCCCACGCTTGTCGTCGCAGCTCCTCGGACAACTGCATCTCGTCGGCGATCGTCCGGAGCTTGACGCTCGCCTGAGGCGTGAGCCCGCGTTCGGCGGCAAGGATCGGCGCGGCTCGACGCAGGAACCCTTCGAGGCGCGCGTCGCGCCGCGGAGTCTTCTGCCGATCCGGTTCCGGAACGTCGCTCACCGCGTCACTCTCCGATCTGGGCGCCGAGCGCCGCGAAGCGATCGCGCCACGGAGCGAAGGGGATGTCGGGATGGAGCAGTCGGAACTGCTTCCAGAGCTTGCGCGTGTCGTCGGGACGAACGCGACGCAGCGAATCGAGCTCGTGCCATCGGGCTTCGTACCAGCCTTCGGAGCCGGAATCGAGGCCGTTCGCCAGTCGCGCCCAGAGCTCCGCCGCCTCGTCCCACGCGCCGGCCGCATGCTTCGCCGCTCCGGCGCCGCGCAGCGCGGTCGCATCGTCGGGAAAGGCGGCCAACAGTCGCTCGTACCTCGCGGCTGCCTGATCGGCTCGACCCGCCGCCGTCAGGTGGAATGCCAAACGCTGGAGCGCGATCCGCGCATTTCGATTCGCGGCGAGCGTCGCCGGATCGTCCCCCAGCTGCGCGACCAGCTCTTCGTACGGTCCGATCGCCTGTTCCGAGATCCGCAGCTGCTCGCTCGCGTCGGACTTGCTCCGGCGCGTCTCGAGATCGCGCGTCACATGGACCAGACCGGCCTGGCGATACGCCGGGACCTGAGCGCGGGTCGCGAGCCAGCTTGCTTCGGTCAGCACCTGCGCCTCGTCCGATCGCTTCTGGGCGCGGACCAGTCGCAGGTAGTGCCATTGGGCGACCGACGGCTGCGACTCGGCCACCCCCTGCAGCAGCGCGCCGGCCTGTTCGAGCCAATCATCCCCTTCGGCGTCCCGCTGCGAACCGAACGCCGCTTCGGCGGCGATCAGCATCGCCTTGGGGCGTCGCCTCGTCGGATCGTCGCCGGTCGCGATGGTGGCGAATCGCCGAACCTCGTCGGTCAGCGCGGCATACGCGGTTGCCTTGGCTTCGTCGGTCGCCCCCTTCTTCCAGGCGTCGAAGCGGAGCGAGATCAGTTCGAAGCGGGCATCGACATAGTTCGGATCGCTCGGCGCGATCCCTTCGAGAGCGGCGATCGAACGCCCCGAGTTCCCGTCGCTTCGCTGGAGGCGCGCGATCTGATAGCGGGCTTCGGCCGACTTGGGATGGTCGGCGAACTCGATCGCCAGTCGCTGGAACGCCTCGATCGCCTGATCGCGGCGCGTCGGATCGCTCTCGCCCGCCTGCTGCAGCGCGACCCCGCGCATCCAGGCCGCCTCGACCGCCAGGTTCCGATCGCTCGGCTGCAGCAGCGGCACGGCGCGGGCGAACTCCTCGGCCGCACGCACCGGTTCCTCGCTCTTGAAGAACGCCCAACCCGTTTCGAGCGTCAGCCGTCCGAACGAACCGGTATCGCCGCGCACTCCGGGGAGTTCCGTGGCGCGGACCAGCAGCGCTGCCGCTTCCCGATACGCTTCGGTCCGATTCGACTGTTCGGCAGCCGCCAAGGCGCGATGGCCGACGAGCCAGCCGAGCCAGGCGTCGGTCGGTCGAGGCGGTTCGGAATCGAACTCGTCGAGTACGCCGTCGGCCAACGAAAACTGCCTGAGCCGGACGAGCGCCTCGTAGCCGAGCGACCGGAGCGATTCGCCGTCGGCCGATCCGGCTCGACGCCGCTGTTCGCCGAAGCGTGCGAGCGTGCGGGCCCAGCGGACATCGGCGACCTGAGCCGGAGCCCGCAGGCGATCGACCTGCGGCCGTGCCAGTTCGATCGCTCGATCGGCTCGCTCGGCGACCAGCAGGAAGAGCATTCGCTCGCCGAACCGTTCGGAGCGGACTTCGGCGGTGACCCGTTCGTCGCCGAGCGCCGCGAACCAGGGCTCGGACGACGCCTGCTGATCGAGCAGATCGAAGGCGAGCGCCAGGCCGAGCGCCGCTCTTGCCCGCAACGGAACGTCGAGCTCCATCGATTCGGCGTCGATCGATTCGGCATCCCGCTCCGGCTCGAACGACAGGAAGTTCATGAAGCGATCGCGACATCGCGCGAGTTCGGCCGACCGGGTTTCGGCTCCGGCGGCGGTGGCGGCATACAGATCGTTCCACGCCGCGTAGAAGAGGACTCGCAGCGATGCCGCTCGCGACTGGCCGAGCAGCGCCACGAGCTCGTCGACTCGCCGTTCCTCTTCCGTCCGATCCAGTTGCGCCTGAAGGTCGGTGTCGTTCGCTTCGCGATCGGCCAGAAAGCGGACGAACCGCGGCTCGAGCGCCGTCAACGCGGTTCGCGCCGCCGCTCGCTTCTCGGCGTCGTACGGCTGATCCCACCAGGCGACCGCCAGGCGATACGCCTGCTGATGTCGCGCCTGCAGCAGCACGCTCTCGAGTTCGGCCGTGTTCAGTTGCGGAACGACCGACAGCACCTGTTCCAGCCGATCGAGCGTTCGCTGCAGTTCGAGATCGTCGAGCTTGCCGGATCGGAGACGCTCGGAGAGCAGCGCCACGAGCCCTGCGCCGATCCGCTCCTTGTCCGCCGGCGTCGCCGCCGCGAGAAACCGCCCTTCGAGGTGCGCGCCGAGCAGATCGTCAAGACCCAGGCGGCGGAGATAGTCGCCGAGCGGATCGGCCGACGCTGCCGTCTGGTTCGTCGTCCGTTGCGTCCGCGCACCCTGGGCGACCAGTGACGCGAGTCGCGGCGGCAGCAACAGAAGGGCGAGGGCGAGCAGCGGAACGCAGCATCGACGGAGCAGCATCGGCCGCGCGAGAAGAAGAGTCCAGTTGCGGCCGGCGCGTACGGAGAGCCGGGGCCGAGCCGAGACCGGACCGGCCGACGCGGTCCGGAGGTCAGGGGCCGGGCGCAGCAGGGACATAGGAGACCGACGGAAATCCGGAGGTACGACAGGCCTGGAGAGCGGCGGCCGTCCGAGCGAACGGCGCTCCGTCGTGAACCATCACGAACGCCCCTTCATCCTTATTGTCGAAGGCGTCGAGCAGTCGAGTCAACTCGTCTACCGATGCCAACTCGCGACCGCCGACCTTGTACGAGGCGGCGGCCGACGACGGGAGCACCTCGACGACAGCCGGTTCGAGACGCCCGGCGGCAGCCCGAGTCGCTTCGCGTTGCTGGACCTGGATCACGGGGCGCAGCTGCCGCTCCGCCTTGGTGAAGCTGGTCGTCACCAGAAAGAAGATCAGCAGCAGAAAGACGACGTCGATCATCGCCGTCATCGACAACTCGATCCGTCCCGCATCCCGATGTCGGGCTCTCGCCAGTCTCATGCCTGCTCCTTGCGGGAACGCGTCGTTCGGACCGTGGCGCTTGGGCCGCGACGCTCGGACCGTTGTCGCACCGTCTCAACCGCCGATCCGCGGCATCTCGACGCCGACACGAACCTGACGGACGCCGAGATCGACCAGCCGTCGGACGAGCTCGTTGACCGGAGCGCTCGAGGCGCGTCGGTCGCAGCGGATCATGACGCGCACCTTGCCGGGATCCCCGCCGGCTGCGGCGAGTTCCTGGCCGACGTACAGCACGGCCGCCGGGAGATCGACGTCGCTCCCCGAGATCACCAGGCTGCCGTCCTGCCGGACGTTGATGGTGAAGACCTTCGGATCGACTTCCTCGAGCCCTTCGAGCTTGGGGAGCTCGACCGGTTCGTCGTTCACCTGCGTGATCTGCGACACCGTCATGAAGAAGATGATCAGCAGAAAGACGATGTCGATCATCGGCGTCATGTTGAACGCCAGATCAGGGCGTCGGCGATGGCGGCTGAGTTTCATGCTTCGGCCTCGGCGGCGATTCTCGGCGCGGCGTTCAGGCTCGCTTGCGTCCGAGCGGCAACAGCGTCCGCTCGACCCGCTTTCCCGCTTCGGCGACGAGCGAATCGATCTTGTTGCGGAAGTAGCTGAGCGCGACCAGGCTCGGGATCGCCACCATCAGCCCCAGCAGCGTCGTGATCAGCGCTTCGCCGATTCCGCCCGCGAGCTCTTCCGGCTTCGCCATCCCCTGTTTCTCGGCGATCATCATGAAGGCGCTGATCATGCCGAGCACCGTTCCGGTCAGCCCGAGCATCGGAGCGATCTGGCCGATGACGTTGAGCACCTCGGTCTTGCGATACAGCCGCCCCGTGACGTCCTCGCCCGCCTCCTCGACCGCCGTCTTGTATTCGGCAAAGCCGAACTCGCTGCTGCGGTAGCGTTCGAGCCCGGCGAGGATCACTTCCGAGACCAGACTGTAGTTTTCCGGTTGGTGGCAGTAGTCGATCGCCTGGTCGATCTCGCCTCGCGCGATGCGCTGTTCGAGCTCCGCCAGGACATCCTCGGGCATCAGCTTTCCCTTGGTGATCGTCAGGGCATGCTCGATCGCGAAATAGACGCCGACGACGCTCAGCGAGATGATCAGGAACGACAGGAAGATGCCGGCCGGGTCTCCGGCGAAGAGCAGGCCGATGAGCCCCTGAGTCTTCTTCTTCGCCGTTTCGCCCAGATTCGCCCCGGCCGGCTCGGCCGGATCGGCCACCATCGTCTCGGCCTCGTCATCCCCTTGCCACGCGACAGCCGCGGCGTTCGGCCACGTCACGACGAGGAACAACAGCAGAGCCGAGAGCGGGAGCAGCAGAAGCCGAGATCGCGGAGGCATGGAGATCGCTTTCGGGATTCGGAGTGAAGAGAGGATCGGCGACGGGGGACCGGGGAGCCGGTGGCGCGCTCGGCGCGATCTCGGTCGCTCACGCGGCAAGATCATGATCGCTCCCGCGGAACGATCGATCGCTACCGGGAAAAGGGGCGGAAACGGACATGCCACGAGCGGGCATGGCGCCGCTCGAGTTCTTCACGGACGCGCAGTGCGACATCGGTCCTTCCGGCGGCCATCGACGCTTCGACGACCGCATGCAGCGCGGCGCCGATCAGGTCGGTGCCGGACGTCGGGTACTCGGCAGGTATCGCCAGCAGGTCGAGCGTCGGGCCGGTGATGTCGGTCGATGCGCCATCGGCCAGCCGCGCCTTCGCCAGTTCGTACAGGGCGAGCGGTCGGACTTCGGGGGAGAGCGACGGGAGTCGTTGGCGCAGCGCGATCGTCCGTGTCGTCGGGCCGTCCCCCGTTCGTTCGAGCGTCAGCTTCAGCACCTCGATCCAACCCTTCTCGTTTTCGTTCGGAGCGGTGACGGCGGCGATCTGCTCGGTCGCGACGCTCGAACGGCCTGCCGCGATCGCCAGCGAAGCGAAGAGGAGTCGCGCCGTCGGAGTCGGTCGCGGGATCGCCGCGAACTCGGCGGCGACCTGCTCGAATGCCGCCGTCGCTTCGTCGGAATCGAACCAGATCGGCGGGAGTTCGGGGGACCAGAGACCGGCTTGCGAGACGGCGGGCCAGGGGAGTCGCGAGTCCTCGGCATCGAACGACGGCGCGTCGGTCCGCTGCAGCGCCAGCCACGCTCCGAGCGCCGCGGCTCGCCGCCCCGCTTCGAGGTGCCCGCGAAAGGCGGCCAGTCGGACGAGCGCCGCCGTCGGCGAGGCCGACTCGGCGTAGATCGGTGCCAACACCTCGGCCCCTTCCGCCAGACCGCGATAGTCGCCGATCGTCAGGCGGTAGCGCAGACGCCGGAGCGGGATACCGAGTTCGACGACATGACGATCGAACGCCTCCTGCAGCTCCGGCGCGACTTCGCCGGCGCGCAGACGATCCCAGCCGATCCGCCGTGCGCCGATCAGCAGGACTCCGTCGGCATCGACTTCGGCGACCGTCACGTCGACCAGCGACGTCAGATCGCTCAGCACCAACTGATCGGCGTCGATCGACGACGGAGCGAGACCGACGAGAGCGACAAGCAGTATCGCCGCCAGACCTGCGCGGCAGAGCAGGGGGGAGCAAGCGTGGGACACGGCGAGTCCCCTCGCAGCGGTCGTGACGGCGTCGCCGCACCGCAACGGCCGCTGCGGCTCGTGCGACCTCGCCGCCGATCGGCGACAAGGCGGAGCCGACCTGCGGCGAGCGCGACGAGGACTCATGGAGGCCGATCTCGAGGGGGCGTGCGAAGGGAGCCGTCGCGGGACGGACGACTCGGCGAGAGGACTTCGAGCGGCTCGAAGCGATCCCCCGCGCATCGTATCCGTTCCCCTCCGGGAGCGTCAACGAACGGGCCGCTCCCCGTCGCGTCCGAGACACTGTCGATCTTCCCTTGCCGCAAGGCTCGCGTCGTCGCCAGGGGCGGGCACTGGCGCTCGCGCCACCGGTCTGATGCACGGACGCCGCTCATTCGACATCGAGCGGCGAAGGTCAGGCGTCGGTCGTCACGGCGGCAGGCTTCCGGGGGTCCGGCGTCCGTGCTCGGACGTCCACACGGCCCCGGCTCAGACGTATTCCTGATAGAGCGGCTTGATGATCAGCTCGGGAACGTGAGCGGTGGCGGGGAGCTTGGCGATGGCGGCGACCATCGCGCCGATATCGTCCGGCTGGACCATCTGCGCCTTGCGTTCGTCGGGGACCGGAACGGGGCGTTGGTCGAGGATCGGCGTGTTCACCTCGCCCGGATAGATCGAGGTGACTCGGATCCCGTGCTTCGCTTCCTCGTTCCCGACGGTGGTGCCGAGGGCCGAGAGCGCGAACTTCGACGCACAATAGGCGACTCCGCCGAGCGTCAGTGCCCGCTTCCCCGAGATCGACGAGATGTTGACGATCAGGCCGCTCCGGTGCGGACGCATCAGCGGCAGCGCGTGGTACATGACGTTGTAGCCGCCGGTGGCGTTGATCCGCAGGACCTCGTCCCACTGGTCCGGCGTCATCGTTTCCATGCTGCGAGTCCGGATGTTCACTCCGGCCGCATGAACAAGAATGTCCAGACGCCCCCAGCGGGTGCGGAGCTCCTCGAAGACCGCGGCGACGGCGTCGCGATCGCCGACGTCGAGCGTGCGGACATCGATCCGATCATCCGCTGTGCATGCCGCTCGCGTCTCGTTCAGCGGCCCTTCGCGCCGCCCCAGCAGCATCAGGCGACACCCTTCGGCGGCGAGGGCCCGAGCGATACCGGCTCCGATTCCGGTCCCTCCCCCAGTGATCACGACAGTGCGTTCGGCGAGACTCATGGGAACCTCCGGCGGCGCGAGAGGGGGGCAGCTGGGCGAGCGGGAATCGGGGGCGAAGCGCGCTTGAGCCCCCGGCGTCGGCAGAGAATAATCGAGGCCGCCGACGTTCGGGGAGCCCCCCGAGCGGAGATCGCTCGGGCAGACTTCCGCGATAGGACATCAACGCGACCGACGGACGGGAGGGGGCGTGGCTGACGCGATCAGCGCGAGACGAACACTGCATGATGCATCGCATCGCCGCTGGGCCGTTCGGCTCTGGGGACGAGTCGCGACGCGCGGCGGCGCTCCGCTGGACACGTCCGATCGGATCGGCACTCCCGAGAACATCGAGTTCTCGTACTTCGGCGCCGGACCGTTCGTCCGCTTTCTCGCCTTTTCGGTCGACACCCTCGTCTGGCTCTTCGGCTTCGGCGCCCTCTGGCTGCTCGTCGCCATCCTCTTCGGCCTCGCTTCGACCTACCTGATCCGCATCGGTCTCGGGGAACTGGTCGAATCGCTTTCCGAGATGGCGTCGGGGCTCTTTCTGCTGTCGCTCTTCCTGACCTACTGGATGATGTGGGGGCTGTGCGAGACGTTCTTCAACGGACGGACGCTCGGCAAGTTCCTGTTCCGCCTGCGCGTCGTGACGATCGAAGGGCATCCGATCCGCGGCTGGCAGGCGATGATCCGGACGATCGTCCGCTCGATCGACGTCATGCCTCTCGCTCCGCCGATGCTGATCTCGGGGACCTTTTTCGGCGAAGAGGCGGGGCGCAACCTGCTGACCGGCGAACTCGAACCGCCGTTCTTCATTCTGCCGACCGGCCTGCTCGGCTTGCTGGTGATGTCGTTCGCCCCTCGTTTTCGCCGCATCGGCGATCTCGTCTCGGGGACTTGTGTCGTCTATGAACATCGCGGTTGGCGTCCCGGACTGGCGGTCCTCGAAGATCCTCGTACCGCCGCGCTCGCCGAGCTGATTCCTCCCGGGTTCCGAGT
>CAZZBI010000005.1:18151-22611 GCA_964652385.1 uncultured Pirellulaceae bacterium
TTCCGAGTCCGTCGCGAACTGGCTCGCGCCGTCAGCTCGTACGTCCACAAGCGGCGCTACCTGTCGATCCAGCGGCGGCGCGAGATCGCGGCGCATGTGGCCGAGCCGCTGATCCGGCAGTTCGGCCTGCTCCCCGACACCGGCTACGATCTGCTGATGTGCGCCCTCTATCACCGAACGTTCGTCGTCGCGCGGAGCGACGAACCGGCGACTCGCGGCGCCAGTCCGTATGCGGCCGAGTCGATGGCGCCGCTGCCGCCGTCATCGGCGCTGCCGCCGGCTGCGACCCCAGTTCCTGCGGCCCCCGCTCCAGCGAGCACCGCGCTCCCCGAGACGGCTGTGGTGGCGGAATCTGTGGCGGTGGCGGCGGCGGTTGACGAGGGACCTCGCTTCGACGGATCGGCCGCCGGTTCGACGAGGGCAGGGGAGGAGGGGGAACGATGAAGGTCGGCGCACTGCTCGAACGACGTCAGGAGCGATGGGTCGAGCTCGAGCGACTCTGCGGAGCGGTCGGTCTGCCGGGAGCGAAGCCGGATGCCGACACGGTCAATCGTTTCGCGCGACTGTATCGCGATGCCTGCGCCGATCTTGCCCTCGCCGACGCCTATCAGCTGCCGCAGGAGACGGTCGACTATCTGCATCGCCTGGTCGCCCGCAGTCACAACGCGCTCTATCGATCGCGAGGCTTCTCGTGGAGCGTCTGGGGCGAGGTGCTGCTGCGCAAGGTGCCTCGCGCCTGTTTCGGCGACTCGTGCGTCCACGCCTCGTTCCTGATCTTCTGGGGCCTCTTCCTGCTCGCGGCCTATCTGGGACATCAGGAGACGCGGTTCGCGAACGCGGTGCTCGGCGAAGAGCAGATCGAGGGGATGCGGACCAATTTTCAGGAGTTCGGCGATCGGCCGTTCGCGGTCAATTTCCGAATGGCCTGCTTCTATGTCTACAACAACGCGGGGATCGGCCTGCAGTGTTTCGGCTGGTCGATCCTGTTTCTCCCCGGTCTCTTCACCATCGCCTACAACGCGGTCGTGCTCGGAACGAGCTTCGGCGTGATGTTCCGTCCCGAAATGGGAGACGCGGGGGTGCATTTCCGCGACTTCGTCACCGCTCACGGTCCGTTCGAGCTGACGGCGATCGTGCTCTCGTGCGGGGCCGGTCTGCGGATCGGGATGGGATGGGTGCGAACGAACGGAGCGGATCGGTTCGATTCGCTGGTGCGAGCCGGAACGGCGGCGATGCCGATCGCCGGCGCGGCGACGGTCCTGTTCTGTCTGGCGGCGCTGATCGAAGGATTCATCTCGCCGACCACCTTGCCGTGGGCCTTCAAGGGGATCATCGCGGTCCTCAGTTCGCTGGCGCTCGTCGCCTACTTCGTGGTGCTCGGGCTGCCGCGAGGAGGTGCGCGTGAGACTTGATCGGACTCATGTCCGGATCCGGGAGCGGAACGTTCTCGAGGTGATCGACCTGGCGATGCGTCTGTTCCGGGTTCACTTTCGCCCGATCGCGCTGCTGGCGGCGGTCGGAGCGGCGCCGTGGATCCTGCTCGACGACCTGACGACGATCGGACTGATCGATCCGATCGACGGGACTCACGACGTCCCGCTGGGGGTGCAGTTCTATCAGCTGTTGGCGGTGCTCGTTCAGGCACCGTTGGCGCTGCTGCCGGTCACCGTCTATCTCGGTCATGCGGTCTTCGACGAATCGCCGAGTCCGCGGCGGATCCTGGCCGACACCTTTCGCGGCTCCTCCAAATCGCTCGTCTCGCTCGGCATGCTGCGCGGCGCGATTCCGTCCGCCTTGCTCATGCTGATGTTGCCCCTGGCGTCGAGCGATTCCCCTCTCGCGGTCCTCTGGGTGCTCGGCTGGTGGGGCCTGCTGCCGCTGGTCCTGTTCATCCGCTGGATCCGCCCGTTCGCGCCCGAAGTGATCGCGCTGGAACGTCCGCCGTGGTCGAGTCCTGCGCCGGATCAGCCGAGCTTCGCGCAGCGGATGGGGCAGATCCATGCCGGAAGCTTCGCCGAGACGGGAGGTCGCGGCATTGTCTTTGCGATTCTGGCCGGTTCGATGGTCTGGGTCTGCTACGTCGGCCTCGGATCGCTCTGGGGGCTCGCGTTCCATCATTTCCTGCCGACCGGCGCCACGCTGCGATTCATCTGGCCGCTGGCGCTCTGGACCGTCGCCGCGCTGATGACGGTCGTCCGGTTCGTCAACTATCTGGATGTGCGGATCCGTCAGGAGGGGTGGGAGGTCGAACTGCTGATGCGAGCCGAAGGGCGGCATCTCGAGGAGGCGCATCGGGCGAGTCTGGGGTTCGTCCCCGAGACGACGGCGACCGCGCCGGTCGATCTGCTCTCCACGATCGAGGAAGGAGCCTCGTGATGCGAGACGTCCGATCGTCGATCGCGTTCGTCCGGAGGAGCTTCGTGTCGTTCGGCATTCGAGTCGCGATCGCCGCTGCTGCGCTGGTCGTGAACGTCGCGGCTCCGGTCGTGGCACGGCAGGAGACGTCCGACGTGCCGGAGGGGGCCGAGGTTCAGGAGTCGGGCGCCGCGCCGGAGGCGACCGAGGCTCCGGAGTCGGGCGACTCGGCGGCGATTACCGGCGCTGCCGATTCGTTCGAACTCTCGCCGTACTCCAAGGAGATGACTCGCACCGATCCGCGCCCTCGACGCGAACCGGCGAGCCGACCGTTCGAGTCGGGCGCGGTCCCTTGGTTCGATGCCGAGCGGGAGACGCTGGTTCCGATCGACCTGCCGCCGCTCGGCGACGAACGGGCGACACAACGAGAATCGACCTGGATGGCGGAACCGGAAGCGCCGGCGACGCCAGCTCCGGCGGCTCCCGCCACCTCATCGTTCGGCGCCTTCCTGTCGGGGGCCGTGTCGGTCCTGATGTGGGTTCTGATCGGGACGATCGCCGTCCTGATCGTCGCCGCCGTCGTCTGGGTTCTGCTGAAGCGGCGCCGTGACGAGGACGATCTGCCGGCGTCGCGTCGCCGGATTCCGCTCGATGCGGCTCGCGTCGAAATGCTGCCGTTCGACGTGGCGCGCGGCGAAGGGGATCTGCTCGCTCAGGCGCGCGCCGCTCGCGATGCGGGAGACCTGAAGCGCGCGATCGTCCTGTTGTTCGCCTACGAGTTGCTGCAGCTCGAACACTACGGATGGCTGACGTTGGCGCGAGGCAAGACGAACCGGAACTACCTGCGCGAGTTGCGTCGGGCGCCGGAACTCGGCGGTCTGCTCGAACGGATGATCGTCCTGTTCGAGGATGCCTTTTTCGGCGACCTGAGTCCTCAGCCGGGCGAGTTCGACCGCTGTTGGCGCGAGCTCGATCGCTTCCACCAGTTGCTGGAGGCGCGAGCATGAACGACCGGAAGGGGACGCGAGACGATCGTGCTCGAGCGGATCGACGATCTACGAATCCGGCGGCTCGTTCGGCGCTGCGAGGGCTGACGCTCGGGCTGCTTGCCGTGGCGCTCCCGACGGTGCTGCTGCCGATGGCGGTCGAAGCGCCGCTGGCGGCGCAGGAAGCCGATCCGCTGGTCGAATACGGGTCGATTCGCGCCGACGGGGCGAAGAGTCTGAACGGGTTCACCGAGTTCGCGAAGCTTTACGAACGCTTGGGGTGCGAGGTGCGACGCTGGAATCGCCTCTCGCCCCGGATCGACAAGTATTCGACGATCGTCTGGGCTCCGACGGTCGAGCGACCGCTGACCGAAGAGGAGCGGACTCGGCTGGAACGTTGGATGGCCGAGGGCTGGAATCGGACGTTGGTCGTGATCCTGCCGGAGTATCGCGCCGACCGCGACTATTTCGAACGGATGTTGCCGCAGGTCGATCCGTCGGAGCAGATGACCTATCGGCGGCGACTGGGCGAAGCGATCGCGGACGACCTGACTCGACTGGGGAGCGATTACGAGCCGATCGACGATCCGTGGTTCGATCGAGGGCGCCGACGCGGGCGCCGCAGCGTCGAACGGATCACGGGAGATCTGGCGGACGGTCTGGGGGATCGGGTGCCGCAGGTCGTCATCGACCGCGATCTGCGAGTGCCGGTCGAGGAGGATCCGCTGGGGCGACAGTACGCCGTGCTGTTGTCGGCCGATCGCCGACCGTTCGTCGTTTCGATCTGGAATCCGGAAACCGAGGCGTCGATCATCGTCGTCGCCAACGCATCGTTCCTGTGCAACTACGGGATGACGGACGACGGGAACAGGATCCTGGCCGAGAACCTGGCGAACTGGACCTGCTACGAAGGGGAGCCGGTCCTGTTCCTCGAGAGCGGCGATCGTCCGCTGCCGGTGACCGACACCGAGGAGTCGGGTCAGCCGATGTTCTCGGACTGGATGAAGGTCTGGCCCCTGTCGTTCCTGACGCCGCATCTGTTGCTGATCGGCGTGCTGATCTACTTCGTCTATCTGCCGATCTTCGGTCGACCGCGACGACTGCCGAAGCCGGCGGTCT
>CAZZBI010000005.1:22621-30105 GCA_964652385.1 uncultured Pirellulaceae bacterium
GCAGCGTCAGATGTGTATAAGAGACAGGTCTCCGACTTCGGACGCCATGTCGAGGCGGTCGGGGGCTTGCTGGAGCGGACCGGTGATCGGCGGCGCGCTGCCGAGAAGATCCGACACTATCACGATCATGTCCGAAGCGATTCCGGAGGGCTCGGCGCCGCCGCCGGGCCGCGACGGCGCCCACCTCGCGAGAGTTCCCCATGAGCGACCCGATGCCGCCGTCCTCGGCCGACGCGCCGATCCAGTTCGAGTGCCCGCAATGTCGCACGCTCCTGCGGGTCCCCGGCGGTCTTGCCGGAAGGAACGCCCGTTGCTCGAGCTGCCAGGCGATCGTGCGAGTGCCGGAACCGGCCGGCGCGGTGCCGACGTTCCCGACACCTCAGCCCGGTGCCGCCACGTTCGCGGCGCCGAACGTCCCGTTCGGTTCGTCGACTCCGGCCGGAGCGCCGACCGGCTACGCACCGACCGGACCGCTGTCGACCGGCGGTTCGGCGGCGATGGCCCCCCCTGCGACGTCTCCCGTTTCGCCCTCCGGCATCCCTTCGCCCACGTCGCCGGTCGCCAACGCGCCGATCCGAACGGGGCAGGAGGTCCGTCCGCGCGGCATTCGCGAGATGCTGGCGGCGGCCGGCAAGTACCAATCGGCCGAAACGCCGACCCGGCGGCTGTTCGATCGGATCGTCGAACAGGTATCGAAGGTCTACGTCGGCCAGGACGAGTTGGTCCTCGGCACGCTCGTGGCGCTCTTTTCGAGCGGACACGTGCTGATCGAGAGCGTTCCGGGACTCGGCAAGACGCTCTTCGTCCGAACGCTCGGGCGAATTCTCGGCTGTCGTTTCGGCCGGATCCAGTTCACCGCCGACCTGATGCCGTCGGACGTCACCGGCGCTCCGATCTTCAACATCAAGGACCAGGAGTTCCGATTTCGCCCCGGTCCGGTCTTCACGCAGCTGCTGCTGGCCGACGAGATCAACCGCGCTCCGGCCAAGACCCATGCGTCGCTGCTCGAGATCATGCAGGAGTATCGGGTGACGGTCGACGGCACGTCGCACCCGCTCGTCAAGCCGTTCCTGGTGATCGCGACTCAGAACCCGGTCGAGTCCGAGGGGACGTACAACCTGCCCGAAGCCCAGCTCGACCGCTTCATGATGAAGCTGATCGCCGACTATCCGGACGAGACGGAGGAGGCGAGGATTCTCGAGATGCACAGCCGCCAGCTCGACCTGTCCAAGCGACTGGACGAGGAGCTGGAGCAGGTGACCGGTCCCGAGGAGATCCTGGCGATCACGCGGCAGAACGCGGACGTTCGAGTCGATCCGCGGCTGGTGCAGTACATCAACCGAGTCGTCCGCGCGACTCGTTCGTGGCCGCAGTTTCATCTGGGAGCGAGTCCGCGAGCCGGCTTGGCGCTGATGCAGGGGGCGCGGACGCTCGCCGCCTTCTGCGGTCGCGACTATGCGGTCCCCGACGACGTCGTGCAGCTGGCGCTCCCCGTGCTCCGCCATCGCGTCGTGCTGACGGCCGAGGCCGAAGTGGAGCAGCTGACGGTCGACCATCAGCTGACCGAAATGCTCCGCGCGATCGAAGTGCCGAGACTCTGATGCTCTCCTTTCCGCTCCCGCCGTGGCTCGAAGCGTTCGACTCGAAGGTGATCGAGTGGAGCGGAGAGCTCGTTGCGCGTCCGGCGCTGCCGATCCTGGCGATCGCGTTGCCGCTGGCTCTGCTCGCGCTGCTGTTCCGGATCCATCCGGCGGCGTCGACGATCCGCTGGGCCGTGCTGATGACCGCCGCGTCGATCGGCGCGACCGGCGACGCGCGTCTGACGGGGCCGGCGACGGCGGCAGCGGTCGTCCTCTCCTATTGGGTCGTCTACGATCGCTTCCCCCGTCTCGGCTCGGTGACGCGGCGACTCGCCGCGCGGATCGCGGCCGGATCGCTGCTCGCGGCGCTCGTCGGATCCGTGACCGCCTCGGGCTCGCCGTCGCTGATCGTGTTCTTCGACGGAACGCTTCTCGCCGCGGCGGCGATCGATCTGCTCCTGTTGTCCGCGACGATCCTGATCGTCCGGCGGCGCTTCTCGGCCGAGCGCAAGGTGCTGAAGATCGCTTCGCTGCGGAAGCGACATGACGTCGAGCTGACGCTCGACAACCGCTCGCGTTTCACCTTTCATCTGGATCTGATCGACGATCTGGACCAATCCTGGTCGGCCGAGCCGGCGTCGTTCGGCGTTCGATTGAAGCCGCGGACGCGATTGGTGCTGACCTATCGCTTCCGCCCCAGTCGCCGCGGCAAGTTCTCGCTCGACGGCCTTCACCTGAAGCTCCGGAGTCCGTTCGACTTCTGGTGGCGTTACTCGAAGTATCCGATCGAGTCGGAGGTGTACGTCTATCCCGACATGGCTCAGCTGCGCGACTACGCGATCCTGGCTCGCACGAATCGCCTGAGCCTGCTGGGAGTTCGGCGGACCCGCAAGGTCGGTCAGGACAACGAGTTCGAACGGCTGCGCGACTACACGCCGGACGACAACTTTCGCCACATGGACTGGCGCGCGACGGCGCGCCGCAATCGACTGACGGTCCGCGACTTTCAGGTGAACCAGAGTCAGCGGTTGATCTTCCTGATCGACTGCGGCCGGATGATGTCGAATGAAGCGGCCGGCATTCCGATGCTCGACCATGCGATCAACGCGATGCTGATGGCGAGCTACGTCGCGCTCCGTCAGGGGGACTCGGTCGGATTGCTCTGCTTCAGCGATCGGATCCACGCGTACGTGCCGCCGCGCGGCGGCATGCGGCAGATGAACCAGTTGCTGCACGCGGTCTTCGATCGGCATGCGGCGCTGGTCGAGAGTCGCTACGACGAGGCGTTTCTGCATCTGCGGACCCAGTGTCCGAAACGCTCGCTCGTCGTGCTGATGACCAACGTGGTCGATGAGGTGAACGCGGCGCAGGTCTCGCAGTACCTGTCGAGCCTGGTCGGTCGCCATCTGCCGCTCGGGGTCCTGATGCGCGACCATCGGTTGTTCGATCGCGCCGACCGGCGCGCCGAGACGCGATCGGAGGTCTTTCAGGCGGCGGCGGCCGCCGAGATCCTGGATTGGCGCCATCAGGTACTGGTCGACATGACGCACAAGGGAGTGCTGGCGCTCGACGTCTTTCCCGAGGACATGACCGCGCCGCTGGTGAACCAGTATCTGCAGATCAAGGCGCGGCATCTGCTGTAACGCGGCAGCTCCTGCCGTAGCTTCGTGCCGGCTTCGAACGCGCTTCCGGTCATTGGCCGCAGCGCCGGTCGATGCCGAACGGGAAGCCCCGCACGACGAGCGGTGCCGCGAGTCGTTCGCTGTCGGGGGACGAGCGACCGAGCGTCTGTCGACCGGTTCGGACGGGGGTGTGGGGCTGCGGGGATGATGCCGGTCGACGGCGACTCTGTCGGTCGAGCAAGGATTTCGGTCGTGTCGGCGGCGCTGCCGGATCGAGGAATCCGGAGTAGGTTTCCGACCGTCCTCTCGGCGGTCGGTCGATAACCAGGGAAGGCCGATCGGTCGGCCGACTTGCCGAGTCCGCGCCGCTCGTACCGATGTTCGATCGGTCGGCGGCAGGGGGCCAGCGAGAGGACAGGCGACGGTACGAAGGGACGCAGGATGCTCCCTTCGGATCACGATGCCGACACGTGCCGGATCGCGACCGCGATTCGAGTGACGCCGTCGGCGTGCCGCAGGCGCGAGGATCGGACGGGGACCGATGCTCGCGCCGGAAGTCCGTGCGTTCCCCGGTCGGAGAGACGACTATGCGGATCCTGTTCGTCGAGGACGATCCGAGCTTCACCCGCCTGATCGCCAAGCTCGCGTCGCGCCAGGGGCACGAGTGGGAGGCGGTCGAGACGGTTGCCGACGCCAAGTACGTGCTGCGCGAGCAGGATTTCGATCTGGTGACGCTCGATCTCGGCCTTCCCGACGGCGACGGCCTGGAAGTGGTCCAGGAGATCCTGGCCGTGCAGCGAAAGGATCTGCCGATCGCGGTGATCACGGGGGAGCGCTGTCCCGATCTGCAGCGCTGCTGCGAGGAGCTCGGGCTGGCGCTGATCGACAAGGGGGTCGGGTTCCTCGACGCCTTCGATCGGATGCTCGAGCGCCTGGACGATCATCTGGCCGCCGCCCGCCGCGCATGACCTGCGCCTGCCGACGGCCGGCGACGGCGCGGCGAGTTCGGCGCTCCGGGGCGAGGTGTCACGTTCGTGTCCCCCCGCCGATCCTTTCCGCCCTTGTCGGCTCCCCCCTTTTCGTTCACCCGATCGCGACCGGCTTCCCTTCGCGGACGCTGCGGGTGACGGCGTGGCCGATGGCGATGGCATCTCGTGCGGCGGCTCCGCCGAGCAGTTCCGAGGCCTGGCCCGACGTCACCGCATCGCGCAGCTCGTGCACTTCGGCGATGAAGCCGTCGAGCGCATCGGCGCCGGGGAATTCCGGGCGGACGATCGAGCCGTCATTGCGCAGCACCTTGAGCGGCATCGTTTCGGGTTGGTCGACGTAGGCGGCGAAGTCGAACTGCATCGTCCCCTGCTCGAACCGGATCTCGAAACCGTGCGTGAAGGGGCGCGCCTGGGAGAGGATCACGCCACCGCCGGCGGTCACCACCAACCCCGGATCGTCGAACCGGTAGATCGCCTCGAAGTACTCCACCACCTCGCCCCGCATCCGTCCGACGGCGTCGACCGAGCGCGGCATGCCGAACAGCGTCCGGAGGAAGTGGGAGTCGTGCACGTGCAGGTCGATGACCGGCCCGCCGACCCGCTCGGCATCGTAGAAGTCGGTCAGCCAGGTCGGGTCCGAGATGATCCGATGGAAGCGACCGCCGATCGGACGCCCGAGCGAGCCGTTCTCCGCGGTCCGTCGCACCTCGGCGAACTCGGGAAAGAACGGCAGCACATGCCCGACCACCAGCTGCCGATCGGCGCTTCGAGCCGCCGCGACCAGGCGGTCGCACGCTTCGAGCGAAACGGCGAGCGGCTTTTCGCAGAAGACGTGCTTCCCTGCGGCGAGCGCCACGAGCGCCGCTTCCTCATGCGCGTGCGGCGGCAGGCAGATGTCGATGACGTCGATCTCGGGATCGGCCGCCAACTGCTCGACCGTCTCGTAGACCCGGATCTCCGACAGGTCGACCTTCTCGCCGGCGGGACCGAAGTTCCCCTTGATCCCGCGCCAGTCCCCGCCGCGCTTCACCGGATCGCGCGTCGCGATACCTCGCACCTCGATCCCTGCTGCGCGGCGATAGGCGAGCCAGTGGATCCAGCCCATGAAGCCGATCCCGACGATGCCGACCCGAACCATGGTCGGTTCTCCTGCGGATAATGGGAGGCGGGGAAGGGGGGCCGCGCCGCGGTCCGTCGCTCGGTCCGTGGCGCGGCGCCGTGGCCGAAGGTCAGTCCATGCCGGGGAGCCAGAGCTTCGATCCCGACTCGCCCGATTCGCCCGACGGGGCATCGGGAGTCCAGAGCGAACCGGCGGCCGGCGCGATCGGCGCGCCGCCGGCGAGCGGGGCGCCCCCTGCGACCGGAGCCGGAGCAGGAGGGCGATGTGCCGAGCCCGGCGCGAACTCGCCGCGCGCCAGCGCGTCGGGCGAAATGACGCCGTGACGGACCAGGATCCGCGCCACCTGATCGGCGATCCCCGGTTCCTGGAAATGACGCCGCTGCAGCGTCTCCATCGTCTTCTCGAGCAGATCGACCGCGCCCCGGCCGAGCGCCCAGTCGAGCAGCCAGACCAGATGCATGCCGCGAGGGACTTCGGCTCCTTCGCGGATCTGTTCCATCCGCTCGAAGTCGGCTCGCCCTTCCGCGACATGCGGCGACATCATCGCCCGCTGCATCCGCAATTCGTATTCCTCGCGCGGCGGCAGCGCACCGCCGCTCCGCTCGAGCTTCAGTCCGATCAGCTGGCGGATGACGTACGGATGGCCGACGAACCGGGCGATGTGCATCAGCCGCGTCAGCTGGTCGTCGGACAGCGCCGCGAAGTTCAGCCGCGAGAAGCGATACGGCGGCAGGCGATCGAGGTTCAGGCCTGCCGGCTCCAACCGACCTCGCTCGGGGAGTCCGAGTTCGCGACGGAGCGGATCGAGGTCGATCCGGTCGAAGCTGCTGGTATCGATCAGCTCCTCGACGCTCATCAACCAGGCCAGGAGCAGCCGGTGGTTGTTCGGATCGGCCGCCGCCTCGCGCGCGTTCTTGCCGCCGAACTTCGACAGCGGCATCGCCGGCCACGTCTCGTTCTGGAAGCGGACGAAGTGCTGACGGAGCAGATCGCGTCGCAACTCCGGTTCGACCGCACGAGCCAGGTACCAGCGAACGCCCATCCGCAGATCGATCGAACCCATCGCGCCGATCGTCTCGGTCGCCGTCGGTTCGGGGCCGACGGCATCGCCGACCGCCTCGCGCACCGTCCGGATCGTCTCTTCGAGACCGAACTCCTCGTACCCTTCGATCTCGATCCGCGGTTCGCGATCGGTCTCGCGCCCGTAGATCATCGCCGAGCCGATGACGATCGGGATCGTATCGAGCTGGATCTCCTCGTCGTCGGCCAACGGCGGAGCGTCGAGGATCGAATAGGCGGCTCGCGGCGGCGGCAGATCGGGATGCGGCATCGTCACCTGACCGTGCGACGCGGCTCGCGGGTGCTTGGCCAGACCGGCGAGCGCCCGTTCGAGATCGGCGACCGGAAAGCTCAGCAGCAGCCGGCGGTGTTCCTTGTCGTCGAGCGAGTCGCCGCCGAGCGTCTGGGCGATCGCCTCCGCCTCGATCGCCTCCTCGGTCGGTACACCCGGCGTCTCGCTGTAGCGACGCCACGCCTCGGCCTGAGTCGGCGGCGTGCCGACTCGGTTCTCGAGCACCGCGATCGCCTTGCGCAGGATCGGCTGCCCCGGGTACTGGGCGTCGAGTTCGCGGAGCTTGGCGAGCGACGACTTCCAGCGGCCGCGCATCGTCGAGGCGCGGATCGCGTTGTACGTTGCCGACCATGAGCCTTCGGCCGGAGCGATCGGCAGCTCGAAGTCATGCTTCAGGAAGATCGGGATCGAGGCATCCGAGAGGCCGGTCAGCATCAGCCGAGCGACCTCGGGATCGGGCTCCGTCGCGAGCGTGCTGTACAGCACCAGATGGGCGCGGGCGGCAAACACGTTGTTGTGCTCGTGCAGCAGCGCACCGACGATCCGGATCGCGTTGAGCACGCCGCGACTGATCGTCCGATCGAAGTGCTCGAGCGCTTCCTGCAGGCAATCGACCGCCGCTTCGACTCGGTCGGCGATCGCCAGCAGCGTCGTCTTCTGGCCGAGCGCGACCGGGTTTCGCGGATCGCGCGCGAGGAGGGTATCGACGAGCGGCCCCGCCTGCTCCGTCTCGTTCAGCTGGATCAGCACGCTGACCTTGGTGGCGAGCAGGCAGTCCTTGTCGCCGTGCTTCTGAATCGCTCGGTTGCAGCGATCGAGCGC
>CAZZBI010000005.1:30115-34255 GCA_964652385.1 uncultured Pirellulaceae bacterium
CGCCTCGACCGCCTCGAAGATCGAGTTCAGGTCCCCCGTGATCTCCTTGCCGCAGCAGAACTTGATCTTCTTGTCGGCACCGCCGACGCAGCGCTGATAGGCGTCCAATTGCATTGAGCAGAGTCCTCGTGGACGGTCGCTCGGCAGGAGCGCGCGTCCCGGTTGTGGGGAGTGCGGCGGAGGCGGCGCAAGCGGCCTCGCGACTCGGGATCGCCGTCGGCCGGAAGGGACGCTCCTCGTCCGCCGCCGCCCGGCGATCCCCGAATGGTAAGGGAAAGCCGAGGGGGGCGGAACCCAACGGCCGATCGAGCGGGACGCGGGACGAACGGAGCTCGCTCCGGGCGCGAGCGGGGCGGGAGCGGGGCGGAACGAGGCGGGATCGCTGCCGTCGAGGGAAGTCGCCGCGACCGCGGGCGGTCGCGGTACACCCGCATTCAACGACCCGGGATCGCCTCCCCCTGCATGATCTCGTCGAGCGTCTGGCGACGCCGAGCGAGGAAGGGGCGACCGCCGTCGATCGTCACCTCGGCCGCCAGCGGCTTGGAGTTGTAGTTCGAGCCCATGACCGCGCCGTACGCGCCGGCTCGCTCGAGAATCAGCAGATCGCCGACCTTGGCGGCGGGCAGGGAGCGTCGGGCGACGAAGCCCCCTTCTTCCTGCGTGAAGATGTCTCCCGATTCGCACAGCGGGCCGCCGACGATCGCCTCGACCAGATCGGTCGACGCGCGGCCGTCGGCCGGGCAGATCGAGATCGGGTGATAGGCGCCGTAGAGGATCGGACGAGCCAGATTGTTGAAGCCGGCGTCGACCAGATAGAAGAGGTTGTCGCCCATCCGCTTCACCGCACGGATCTCGGTGATCAGATAGCCCGATTCGGCGACCAGATAACGCCCCGGTTCGATCTCCAGTTCGACCGGATGGCCGAACCGCCGAGCCAGTCGATCCCGTGTCTCGGCCCAGACCGCGTGATAACGGTCCAGGTCGATCGTCGCCTGCCCGACGCGATACGGAATCGGCAGACCGCCGCCGGCGCTGATCGAGCGGACTTCGATTCCGTAGTCGACGGCGATCCGCTCCATCGCGCCGCAGACCTGAGCCAAGTGCTCGAAGTCGGTCCCCGAGCCGATATGCATGTGGAGGCCGGCGATCTTCAGGTCGTAGCGCTTCGCGAGCGCGACGCATTCGGGGAGCTGCTCGTGCCAGATCCCGTGCTTCGACTGAGGCCCGCCGGTGTTCGTCTTCTGACTGTGGCCATGCCCGAAGCCGGGGTTGATCCGCAGCACGATCCCGCGGCCGGGAGCTGCCTGGCCGTACTGCTCGATCATGTCGGGCGAGCCGAGATTGCAGAGCAGGTCGTACTTGACGACCGCTTCGAGCGACGCCCGGTCGAAGATGTCGGCCGTATAGACGATCTCGGTCGGCTGACGCCCCGGTCGATAACCGGCCGCCAATGCCCGAGCGATTTCGCCGGCGCTCACCGCGTCGACGCGGACGCCGCGGCGGCGGGCATAGTCGAGGACCGCGAGGTTCGAGTTCGCCTTCTGGGCGTAACGGATGACGTCGAACGCGGCGAGATCGTCGATGCGCCGGCCGACGACCGACAGGTCGTAGACGTAGGTCGGCGTGCCGAAGGTCTCGGCGAGTTCGCGAATCGGGACCTCCGCGATCCGATCGCGGGTCGCGGGAAACTCGGCGGTATGAGCCATCGTGGGATTCGATCGGCGAGAGGGGCAAGGAGTCGATAGGGGGCCGTCGCCGGGCGGCGCCGTTCCCCCGCAAGCTTCGCTCGACTCATGATACCGGCCTGGGCCGACTGTCGGCAGGGAGCGGTCGGGGGCTTCCCCAAAGCGAGACGCCGGTGCGTTACCGCTCGTCCGAATCGGCCGCTCCTCCCGCACCGGCCGGGATCAGCACCTCGGGCTCCTCGATCAGATAGCGGCTCCGCACCACCGGCACCGACGGGCGTCCCGGGGCGAGCGTCAGGCGCTTGCGAGGTTCGACGCTTCCCCAGACCAACCACCGCGAATCGACCTTCAGATCGTCGTGCGCCAGAGAGACCGGCACGGCGATCCGCTGTTCGGTATCGATCAGCCGCAGCACGACATGGTCTCCGTCCTCGGTGCGCGGAGCGATGCCGGGAGGATCCTCGACGACCGCATAGCCCCAGAAACCTTCGCGCTCGGGCCACGACAACATCGCTTGCCGGTTGATCCGGCCGAGCGCCGCATCGTCCTGCCAAGCGGAGCGCATCCAGGCATCGCGAACCGTTGCGGCTCCCTGGCCGAACAGCAAGCGGGCTCCTCCTTCGATCGACGGCGAATCCTCCAGCTCCTCGGCTACCGTCGTCCGCCAGGCGAGTTCGGATGCCAGGCGATAGGTCTGGGGTTCGGAGAGTTCTGCGGCAGCGATCAGTCGTTCGTGCAGCTCCCGCATCCGATCGATCGAGTCGAGCGAAGTCGGCGGAACGTCGGCGCCTGACGTCACGCCTTCGCGTTCTCGCAACGGGTCTCCGCCCGTCGTCGCCGCTGGTGCTGCGTCGGATGGAGCGGAATCCGACGGAGGCGCGGCGCGAGTCGGCGAGTCGGTCCCTCCGCCCGCTACCGCCGGCTCGAACGACGGTTCGTCACGGCGCAGTTCGTCGATCCATGCGACGAGTTCCGCCCCTTGCACGACGCCGGCGCGACTGCCGTCATCCGCCGCTCGCGCCACACCGAACGGCAATCCGCGATGATCCAGCAGCAAGCCGCCGAGTCGGGCGGCGTCGAAACGATCGGGAATCGCGAACCCGTGCTCCCGTTCCGAGCCTCGCAGATCGAGCAGCGCCCCCAGCCAGGCCCCGTCGGCTCCGGGCCCGACCGAGGTCCAGTCGCTCCCGATCGCTCCCTCGCCGGCGAACTTCAGATCATCGAAAGCGCGAAACGGAGCAGGGTCGACCTGCAGCACGACCAGCCCCCAGCCGGGACGGCGCGCGATCGGACCGTCGACTCGAATCGCCGGCGCTCCGGCGTCGACTCGCGGTCCGTCGGCCGGTGCGAGCGCGACGCGCCACCCGGTCGTCTCGGCCGAACCGACCGTGACGATCCACCCTCGCGAATCGACCAGCACACCGGCCGAGCGCCGCATTCCGGTCGGCTCGGTCAGGTCGACCTGGACCAGATAGGCCGAGACGCGATCCCAGAGCTCGCCGGGTGATCCGAGCCGCTCGGTCGGCCAGGTCGCGTCGATCGCAGCGGAGTCGGCGTTCCGTTCCGCTGCCGAGCTCTCCGGCGCTTCCGCCGCTCGCTCGGATCGATCCGCGTTCAAGTCTCCCCAGCGCCACGCCCCGCCGAGCGCGAACCAGACCGCTGCGGCGCCGAGCGTGCCGAGCAGCACGACGATCGCCAGCACCAGACGCTGTTGATTCCCGATTCGGCGACGATGACTCGGGTCGTTCGCGGTCTCCGACCGAGCATCGCCCGAGCCTCCGGTCTGTTGCGACGGCGCGGTCGCGGCATCACTCGCGAGGGGAGCGGAACACGTGCGGATCCGAATCGCGATCGCATCGTCGCCGGTTTCGGGATCGCGAGCCGACGAGCGATCCGCATCGGCGAGTTGCCCTGCGTCGCTGCGTCGCTCCGCCGTACTGCGCGCGTCGATCACGGGGGGCGGAGGGGTGGGAGGGATCGGTAGAGGAGTCGACGTCCGGAGCGCCGCGCGCGGCGGAGCGAGCAACGGCGGAAGAGGTGTCGTCGACGCCGAGACCGAGGCGTCGCCGGCGGCGCGCCGGGAGGTGTGTTCGACGACGGTCTGCGGCATCGGCAGACGTGCCAGGAGATCGCGCCACGGCTCCGTGCCTCGCGAGCCGTCCCACGCGGAACGGAGGATCCACTCGAACGAGAAGCCGCAGTGAGGGCAGGGGCGCAGCCGGCCGTCCGCTTTCGAGTCGTCGCCGACCGACGACTCGCAGGCAGGGCAGACGATTCCCGAGATGGTCGACGCGTTCACGTTGCGACTCCCGTGCGTCGGCGGCGGCAGCCGAGGAGACCGACTCGCGCCATCGTAGTCCTCGCTTACGAACGGCTCAACGAACCGGTCGATCGTCGTCTCTCTGCCGCGCGTCGGGGACGACGCGGGCCTACGCAGGGGCGATGCCGTTGATGA
>CAZZBI010000005.1:34355-44739 GCA_964652385.1 uncultured Pirellulaceae bacterium
CTCTGCCGCGCGTCGGGGACGACGCGGGCCTACGCAGGGGCGATGCCGTTGATGAGGCGGCGGGATGGGGGGCACGGAGAAGAACCCCTGCGCTTTGCGCTGCGGGCTGGAGAGCACGGAGAAGAACCCCTTGCTGACGCCGCGGGCTGGAGAGCACGGAGAAGAACCCCTTGCTGACGCGGCGGGCTGGGGGGCACGGAGCGGGGCACGATGTCGCTTCTGCAGCGATCGGCGTCGCTCAGGTGCCGACTCGCTCCCACTGCTTGTCCAGACGTTGCGGAGAGACCTTGACGCTGGTGCCGAGCTGCTGGGCCCAGAGCGACACGCGATACTCCTCGAGATACCAACGAAAGGTCTCGAGTTCCGGATCGACTCGACCGGCCGCGCGATCGGCTTCGCGACGTTCGCTCCAGCGCCGTCGATACGGCTCCACGAGCAGCCGGAGTTCGCGATCGCGCGCCGCACCGCTCGGCAGCTTCTCGATCCTGGCGATCATGCCCTGCAGGTAGCGCGGCACCTGCTGGAGCCAGATCCAGGGGACGTCGGCAGGGAACTCGTCGGCGAGCAGGTCGTGGCGTTGCCGTTTCAGATCCTCGAGCGCTTGGGGGTCGATCCCTTTCGGTAGCGACTCGAACGCCAGTCGCGTCTCGTGCAACAGACGAAAGAGTTCGGGCAGGACGCGCGCCATCGACTGGGCGGCGACTCCGAACGCCTCGACCTTCTTCCCCAGTCGCGATTCCCACTCGCTGCGGCTGCGCGGCAGCGGGCGTTGTTCGATCATCGCGACCGAGGCCATGAGCAGGCCGAGTCGCTCGTCCAGCCGAGTGACGTCGAACGAGCCGCGGGCGAGCACCCCCCATTTCTCCTTGCCGGGGAGCCACTGGAGTTGCGAGCGGAGTTCCTTGCGGCACTGCAGCGCGGCCAGCCGAGCCAATCCGCGACGCGTACTCGCCTCGGCAGGCGCCGGCAGATCGAACAGTCTCAGGCCGATCGTCGTCCCTTCGTCGACGACGCCGGGGTAGCCGACCAGTTCGAGATCACCGTGTCGCACCGCGACTCGCTCCGGCAGATCTCCCCACTCCCAATCGGTCAGTCCGGTATGCGTCCAGTCATCGTGGGCGATCGTGGCTGGTGCCCCTTCGACGTCGCCGAGCTGTTCGCGAAGACGTTCGAGGTCGCGCCCCTGGGCGACGACCGCTCCCGTTTCGTCGACCAGGCGCAGGTTGACTCGCAGGTGATCGGGGAGGCGTTCTTCGCCGAACGAGTCGCGCGTGATCGGTTCGCCGGCCAGACGCGTCAACGCCTTGGCGACGGCATCGACGAAATCCCCTTCGCCGACACGGAGCTCGGCGGCGACCTTTCGCGCAACGTCGGGAGCGGGGACCAGGTTGCGCCGAAGCGGTTTCGGGAGCGAGCGGATCATCGCCGTGATGCGCGGTTCGACGAGTCCCGGAACGAGCCAACCGAGTTGGCGAGAGCTCAGCTGATTGACGGCGGGAGCGGGCAGGGTCGCGGTGACGCCGTCCTCGTCGGTCCCCGGTTCGAAGCGATAGTCGAGCGGAATCTCGAGGCGTCCGATCCGGACTCGATCGGGGAACGCGTCCGGACTCGGCGGCGCGACGTCGGCCGGCAACAGGTCTTCGGCCGTCATCGTCAGCGCGCGCCGCGCCTCGGCCGATTCCTTCAGCAGACGTCGCAGCGAGGCGCCGTCGACGACGTCGTCCGGGATTCGGGACCGATAGAACTCGAGGATGGCGCGATCGTCGACGATCCGCCCGGTCTCGCGCACCTTGGCCGCGTCCTCCTGCAGCCGCGCGATCGTCCGATGGTTCTCTTCGAGGACCGCGATGCCGCCGGTGAAGCAGCCGTCGACCAGTCCGCTCTCGATGAAGATGCGTCTCGCCATATCGGGATCGCGCGGCGCGACCGGCGTCGGTCGACCGACGACGATCGGCAAGCCGAAGAGCGAGACCCGTTCGTCGGCCATGACCCGTTCGGGCTTCGCCATCCAGCGCGGATCGCCGTACGAGCGACTGACCAGGTGGTCGGCGAGCGGCTCGATCCAGCCGGCGTCGATCGCCGCCGCGGTCCGTCCGAAACGCCGCGACGTTTCGACGATCTCGTTGACCATGATCCACTCGGGGCGGCGATCGGCCAGTCCGCTGCCGGGCCACAGATGAAACCGCAATCCGCCCGCGCCGAGGTAGTCCCCCTTGTCGGTCTTCTTGGCGACGCCCGACAGCAGACCGGTCAGCAGGGCGCGGTGCAGCGCGTCGCTTTCGGGGGCTCGCGCGGGAGCGGACCGGGGGGGAGGGCCCGATCGTCGGTCCGACCTGTCGGCACTCGGCTCGTCGGCCGGCGGCAGAGGATGTCTCGATCCGATCGTCAGCCCCGAGTCCTGCGCGATCGTCATCAGCTGGCGGTGCAGCTCGCGCCATTCGAGGATGCGCGGCACCGACAGGAAGCGGTCGGCGAGTCCCTTGCGCCATTGCGACGACGAGACTTCCTCGCGCAGACGGTGCTGGAAGTCCCACAGTCGCAGCAGCGACAGGAAGTCGGAACGGCCGTCGCGAAAGATCCGCTGCTTCTCGTCGGCCGCCTGACGTCGCTCTGCCGGTCGCTCGCGCGGATCCTGGATCTCGAGCCCCGAGGCGACGATCAGCATGTCCGCCAAGCAGTGTTCCTGGTCGGCGGCGAGCAGCATGCGGGCGGTTCGCGGATGGACGGGGAGTCGAGCGAGACGCCGCCCCAGCTCGGTGATTCGCCTCCCTCCGTCGACCGCTCCGAGTTCGAACAAGGTGCGGTAGCCGTCCTTGATCGCGTCGGGTCGCGGAGGATCGAGGAACGGGAACTCGTCGACCCGACTCAGGCGGAGCGACTCGAGCCGCAGGATGACCGATGCGAGATCGGTCCGGCGGATCTCGGGAGTCGTGTAGCGATCGCGCGTCTCGTAGTCCGACTCGGCATACAGTCTCAGGCAGAGCCCGGGGCCGACGCGTCCGCAGCGTCCGGCACGCTGATCGGCCGAGGCGCGCGAAATCGCTTCGATCGGCAGTCGCTGCACCTTGGTTCGCGGTGCGTAGCGCGAGATGCGCGCCGTGCCGGTATCGATGACCGAGCGGATGCCGGGGACGGTCAACGACGATTCGGCGACGTTCGTCGCGAGGACCAGACGCCGTCCGCGCGCGGGGCGGAAGACCCGGTTCTGCTCCTCGGCGCTCAGACGGGCGTAGAGCGGCAGGATCTCGAGTTCGCCGCTCCGTAGACGCGGGTCGAAGGCGCCGCGCAGGCGTTTCGTCGCGGCGCGGATCTCTCCTTCGGTCGGCAGAAAGATCAGCACGTCTCCGGGGGAGTCGGCGAGCACTTCGGTGACCGCCTGTTGCAGGAGTGCCAGCGACGTCGATTCGTCGACCTCGTCGACTCGCTCGTTCTCGTCGTCGCCGTCTCCGTCGGTCCGATAGCGGATCTCGACCGGATAGGTTCGCCCGGCGACGGTGAAGATCGGAGCCGGGGCGTCGGGGGTGCCGAAATGCGATGCGAAGCGATCGGCATCGAGCGTCGCCGAGGTGATGACGATCCGCAGATCGGGACGTCGCGTTCGCAGCCGATGGAGATAGCCGATCAGGAAGTCGATGTTCAGCGAGCGTTCGTGTGCCTCGTCGACGATGATCGCGTCGTAGCGTTCATAGTCGCGATCGGTCTGCGACTCGGCGAGCAGGATGCCGTCGGTCATCAGCTTGACCCACGCGCGATCGCTCGTCCGATCGGTGAAGCGGATCTTGAAGCCGACTCCTTCGCCGACCGTCGTGCCGAGCTCTTCGGCCAATCGCGAGGCGACGGCTCGGGCGGCAATCCGCCGCGGCTGGGTGTGGCCGATCAGTCCGGTCGCTCCGTAGCCGGCCTGGAGCAGGATCTTGGGGAGCTGAGTCGACTTGCCCGATCCGGTCTCGCCGCAGACGATCGTCACCTGATGCTCGCGGATCGTCCGGGCGATCGCCTCGGCATGCTCGGTGATCGGAAGCGACTCGGGGTAGGCGATCTTCGGCAGCGCGGCGCGCCGCCGTTCGGCCTCGGCGACCGACTGTTCGAGGCGGTCGCGCCAGCGCAGCAGCGCTTCGGGAGCTTCGCCCGCGGGCCCTTCGGCGCGCCGCGCGTCTCGACCGAGTCGTCGCAGCGCCTCGCGCAAGGCGCGGCGGTCGCGCACCATCGCCTGACCGATTCGTTGCTCGTCGCTCAAGGCGGGGTCTCGCGCGGTATCCCAGGGACGGTCGAGGTGTCGTACGAGCCTGTCGAACGACGGTCGCGTCGCGGATCGACCGGCGCAGCGCCGTCGACATCCGGCACGCGCTCGGAGGTCGTTATAGTGGAGTGGGGCTAAGGTTCGGAGCCCCCGGCGCGTCTCGGTCGACGGTGATCGCCGGGCAACGCGAATCGATCTCGCACCGCACGACGAACGGTGACGTGCGCCGCAGGCCGAGACCGAGCGAACGAGCGCGGAAACGAGACACCCCGCTTCGCGGGGCCGAGGACGCCACTTACGATGGAGGCGGGAGAGGAGGTCCTGCGCGGTCAGGCGATCCTTGACAACGCCGAGAGCAGTTCCTAGCATCCACCGGCCTGCGCCGGGTCCGCTCAAGACATTACCTCTCTCTGACCTCGATTGCTCGGCCGCCGCCCGACTCTACGACGGAGCGTTCGGAGTCCACGAAGCAGCGCCGCATCGATTCTCCCTGATCAGGTCAACGACGACCGCTTGCCGGCCGTTCGATATTCCTCTGCGGATCCCTGTCCCCATGACCCTCGCGATCTCTGCCGAAGCGGCTCTGGTCGGGCGCGATCTCGACCTCGACCCCGCTCGCGTCCAACGCACGATCGAGTTGCTGGACGACGGCAACACGATTCCGTTCATCACTCGTTATCGACGCGATCTCACCGGCGCGATGGACGAGGAACAGATCCGGGACGTGAAGGTCGCACTCGAGCGTTGTCGTGCGCTGGCCGAACGCAAGGCGACGATCCTGAAGAGCATCGAGAGTCAGGGGAAGCTGACCGACGAGATCCGCGGAGCGATCGAGCAGGCGCGTTCGATCAAGCGGCTCGAGGATCTCTACCTGCCGTTCAAGCCGAAGAAGCAGACGCTCGCGACCGTCGCTCGGCAGCGTGGTCTCGAACCGCTCGCCATCGAACTGTTGGCCGGAGTTCACTCCGACGATGCGCTCGCCAAGGCAGCGCTCGAACTGGTGCGCGTCGACCGCGGACTGAACGATCTCGACGAGGTGTATCAGGGGATCGGTCATCTGGTCGCCGAGAAGTTCGGCGAAGAGGTCGAGCTCCGTTCGATCCTGCGACGCTGGATCTGGCGGACCGGGCGAGTCACGACGACGCTTGTCGCTTCGGTCGAGTCGTCCGTCGCGGCGGCGACCGCGACCGCGTCGCTGCCCGCCGCAGCACCGTCCGCCGACGAGTCGGCGACGTCGGCCGAAGGGGCGACCGAGGCGCCGGCGACGGCGAGCGAAGGGGACACGGCAGCGGCGACGGCCGGATTCGCAACCGAAGATGACGGGACGATTGACGGGACGGACGAAAGCGATCGAGCGGAGGGAGAAGCGTTCGATTCGAGCGACGACGAGGACGATTCGGACGACGATGAATCCTCGGACGACGAGACGGCGGACGAAGAGGCGTCGGACGTGAAGGCCGGCGGCGAGGCTGACGTGACGGTCGCCGCAGACGGCTCCGACCCGATGGCCGCGGACTCGACCGCGCCGGGAACTCCGGTCGACGGCTCGGCTCCCACGGCAGCCGGCGCTGCGTCAACGACCGGAACGGCCGCAGCCGCCGGTACCAAGCGAAAGTCGAAACGCCGCTCCAAGAACAAGAAGAAGGGGGAGCACGACGCGTTCGCCGACTACTTCGCCTTTTCCGAGAGCCTCGACAAGCTCCCGCCGCATCGCGTCCTGGCGATCAATCGAGGGGAGCGGGCACGAGCGATTCGGGTGCGGATCACGTTCGACGAGGCGTCGGCGCTCGCCGAGGGGGTCCGCAAGCTGATTCCCGACGATCATCCGCAGCGCGGATTGCTGATCGGCTGGTTCGAGGATGCGACGCGGCGATTGGTCGTGCCGAGCCTGGAGCGCGAGATCCGTCGCGAACTGACGGAGCGCGCCGAGACGCATGCGGTATCGGTCTTCGCTCGAAATCTGCGCAACCTGCTGCTCCAGCCGCCGGTCCGCGAGCATCGTGTCGCGGCGATCGATCCGGGCTACAAGAGCGGCTGCAAGGTCGCGATCCTCGGCGACACCGGCAATCTGGTCGAGTCGCATGTCGTCTTCGTCGTCGGCAACGCCGAGCGACGCAAGGCGGGGCGCAACTGGTTGGTCGAGGCGATCCGTCGGAACGAGATCTCGGCGATCGCCATCGGCAACGGAACGGCGAGCCGCGAGGCCGAAGCGCTCGTCGCCGATATCCTGGACAACGAGCTCAAGGACTCGGGCGTCGCCTACGTCATGGTCAACGAGGCAGGGGCGAGCGTCTATTCGACCAGCCAAGAAGGACGCGAAGAGCTGCCGTCGATCGACGCGACGATCCGCAGCGCGATCTCGATCGGTCGTCGCCTGCTCGACCCGCTGTCGGAACTGGTGAAGATCTCGGCCGAGAACCTCGGCGTCGGGCTCTACCAGCACGACGTCAAGGCGAAACATCTGCGCGAGTCGCTCGATGCGGTCGTCGAATCGTGCGTCAACTTCGTCGGTGTCGACGCGAATACGGCAAGCCCCGCGCTGCTGCGATACGTCTCGGGGCTGAACCAGCTGAGCGCGAAGCGGTTCGTCGAGTTCCGCGGCGAGCACGGGCCGTTCCGCGATCGCTCGCAGTTCTCGGCAGTCCCAGGCTTCGGCGACGCGACCTTCGTTCAGGCGGCCGGCTTCCTGAAGATCGTCGGCGGCCCGAACCCGCTCGACTCGACCTGGATCCATCCCGAGAGCTACTCGATCGCCGAACAGGTCGTCGCCAAGCTCGGCTACTCGCTCGAAGAGTTCGGCCGGATCATCGATCATCGCCCGACGCGGAGCGAACCGGTCGAGACGTCAGCTCCGGCTGCCGTTGCCGACGATGCCCAGTCCGCCTCGCCGGATGACTTGCCGTCGTCGGAAGCCGCGGCGGATCAAGGAGACGCTGCCGAACAGGGACCCGCGGCCGAGCAGGGACCCGCGGCAAGTCCCGAGACCGAACCGGCCGTCTCGTCGGCGACTCGCGCCGAACTCCAGCGGCGAATCGACGGAGTCGATGTCGATCGGCTGGCCCGCGACCTGGGAACCGGCACGCATCTGATCCGCGACATCCTGTCGAACCTGCTCCGTCCGGGGCGCGACCCTCGCGAATCGCTCCCGCCGCCGGTCTTCCGGACCGGAGCGACTCGGATCGACGATCTCGAACCGGGGATGTCGCTGTCGGGGCGGATCCTGAACGTCGTCGACTTCGGCGTCTTCGTCGACATCGGTCTGGCCGAGAGCGGTCTGGTCCACATCAGTCACCTGGCGCGCGACTTCATCAAGGACCCGCATCAGCGGTTCGCGGTCGGCCAGCCGATCCGCGTCTGGGTCCTGAGCGTCGACAAGCAGCGTCGTCGCGTCGGCCTGACGGCGATCGATCCGGCCGAACCGGCGATGCCTCGACGACGAAACGAGCCGGGTGAAGCGCGTCCGCCGCGTCAGCGCCGTCCCGAAGGGAATCGACCTCCGGGGCGAGGGGACGGTGCAGGGCGACCAGCCGGCCAGGGGCGTCCGGCGGGGCAAGGTCGTCCGGCAGGGCAGGGGCGTCCGGGCGGGCACGAGGGAGGACCGCGCGGCGGGGCTCGCCCTCCGCGATCCGGTGCCAAGTACGTCAAGCCGCGCTACGAGCAGGAAAAGCGGCCTCCTGCGCCTGCCGCTCCGCTGAGCCCCGAGGTCGCTGAGGGCAAGGCGCCGATGCGATCGTTCACCGAACTCCTGCAGTTCTATCACCAGAAGCGCGACGATCGCTGATCGGAACAGGACATGGACTTCCAAGAGCGGCTACAAAAGGCGATCCACCGCGGTTTGGCGAAGGGGGTCGAGCAGTCCGAGCAGGCCAAGGCGAAACGGCTGAGCAAGGAAGAGATCCGCAGTCTGTACACGAAGTATCGGCTGGATCTCTCCGAGCACATCGAAGCCTGCATGAAGCATCTTCCCGATCACTTCCCCGGCTTCGTGCTCGAACGTCTCTACGGCGAACTCGGCTGGGGTGCTGCGGTGCGGCGCGACGACTCGCTCGTCGGCTCGGACGGTCGTCGCTCGAACGTCTACTCGCGTCTGGAAGTCGCGGTGAAGTCGATCACCGAGCACGATGTGCTCGACCTGCAGGCGAAGGGGACGATCCGCAATCGCGAGCTCTTCCGCCGACACCATTTTCAGGCGATCGCCGAAGTCGATCTGGCGAAGTTCCGCGAGATGGTCGACGTCTGGATCGTCGAGTTCGCCGAGCTCTATGCGGCGGCCACCGACTGAGAGTCGCCCGCGGCGCGACGGCCGGCCGCCTCAGACGATGACCGTCATCAGCGACTGGAAGTCGGGATGCTCGCGGATCGGATCGAAGTCCGATTCGTTCGCCACCAGATCGCGAAGCTCGGCATCGATCTCGAATGCCTGAGCCAGATGGCGGATCGACACCGTGACATGCCCCGCCAAGGCCCAATAGCAGGCGAGGTTGTAGTGGATGATCCCCGTCTTGTCCTCGAAGTCGGTTGCCTGTTCGAGGATCTCGATCGCGAGATCCAGGCGGTTGAGTCGCTTGTAGCACCAGCCGAGCGAGACGTAGAGCGAGAGGTCACCCGGGGCCGCGGCGACCGCTTGTCGCAGCACGTCGACCGCCATGTCGAACCGCTCGGCGACTCGCAGCAATTGGCCTCGCAGGCGGAACAGGTGCGCCCGGATCGAAGGCTTCGGTTCCAACTCCTCGAGGCATTCGAGTCCGCGATCGACCAGGCGATCGCGCACCGCCGTCGTCGCCCCTCCCCACTCGTCTCCGGCCAGACAGAGTTCGAGGTAGCCCTCGGCCTGGCGCATCAGCTGCTGTCGCCGAACTCGCTCGGGCTTGACCACGGGAATGACGCCTCTTCAGCTCGGACTCGGATCGACGGTTCGCCGTCGCTAACGGGATTCTAGTCCGAGGCTGCGAACCGCCCAAGGACCTCGGGCGGACCGGGCGGGCTCCGGGGACCGAGACGTGCCGTGCGGAACGAATCGGGCGACTCGATCGTCGGTACCGTTCAGTCGATCAGGTACGAGACGAGGGGCCGGCTCGGGACCGTCAGCTTCAACAGCGAGGAGAACTGAGCCATATCCTTGTCGAGGGCGACGAAGAACTCGTCCGGGTTCCCGCGGGTCGGCGGCAGCTGCGAAAAGACTCGCAGGAACTCCCCCTTTTCGCGCCACCCGTCGTGGGCCGACGCCGGGAGGATCGCGGAGAGCGAAACGGCGAGTTGGCTGACCGTCGCTCGGCCATGCCCCCAACGCGGGTCGACCGTCGCGTGCCCTTCGATCAGGCGGACGAGCGATTCCGGCAGCTTCCAGCGCCGCGCGATGATCGCTCCGGCGTCGGCATGCGTCCATCCGAAACGCTCCTGCTCGAGTTCGGACAGACGATGTCCCTCGTTCGGCAGGCGATCGATCAGTTCCGCATACGGCTCGCCGATCTCCTTCAGCAGGATCGGCACCGCCAGATCCTGCAGCAGTGCGGCGGTGAAGAGATCCTCCTCGTTGTCCGCGCCCAGACGCCGCCCCAACTGCCTCGCAAAGAGCGCTCGACGAAGCGAGTCCTGCCAGAGATGCTTGATCTTGAACGAGCCGTGCCGCATCGTCGGCAGCAGCCCGAAGACGGCACTCCAGAGCGCGAAGTTGCGGATCGTACGCACGCCGACCAGGTTGATCGCCAGCCGAACGCTCGTCACCTCGGTGCGGAAGCCGAAGAACGAGCTGTTCACGAACCGGAGGATCTGCCCCGCGAGCCCCGGGTCCGCCTCGATCGGAACGGCGTACTCCGCCGGACCGTTGTCGGGGTTGCGCGAGAGTTCGAGCAGGTGGATCGCGCTTTGCGGCAAGGCCGGTAGCTGGGCCTGCCGAAGCTGCTCCTCGAGCGGAATGCCTGAGGTGGACGCCATCGTCGTGGCCTTCTTCGGTGCGTTGGCTGCGTGGGGAGAGCGGTGACGGAGCGGAGCGATCGCAGCGCATCCTCCGGACCATCGCAAACCTAGGTCGGCCCCCTCCTGACGCAACCGACAGCATCGCTGCCGCGGCGTCGAGCCGAGGGCCCTCGGCGCGGATGAGCCGACTGGCGCGACGACGTCGGGGGGAAACGCGGGCCACAGCCT
>CAZZBI010000005.1:44749-47519 GCA_964652385.1 uncultured Pirellulaceae bacterium
GCCGCGCCGACGCGCCGCCGCGGCCGGTGCCGCCGGATCCGACCCGACCGCCGGGGAACGCAACGCGACGCGATCATCAGGCGGCGCGAACCTAGAGCGGCGCGAACCCGGAGCCGCGACAGCTTCGCTGCCGCGCGCTCGCCGATCGGCTCGAACGCGGCGAAGGTTCCGTCTGGAGCGAGCGGAGCGAAGAACGGGGATCAGACGTCTCAGGCGCCTGGCGCGGCGATCAGGATTTCCCCTCGCCCCCCTTCGAGCAGATCCCCCGAATACAGGTCGAACGGGGCGCGCGGATCGAGCATCGACAGACAGGTCGTCACTCGCCGAAGCGAAGCGAGCAGCGGGGGAATCATCGGCGGTTGCAGCCGACACGCGAAGCGGAAGCTCGGCAGCAGCGGTCGGCGCGGCGGCCGGGCGAGAATGATCGAGCCGCGAATCATCCCCGCTCCCGGACTCCCCGCCGCAGAACCTCCGATCAGGATCGTCCCGGCGCGCATCGCGAAACCGGCCCCTTCACCCGCATCGCCGCCGACCGCGATCAGTCCGCGGCGCTGTCCGCGCCCCAGCTCGTCTCCGACGTTCCCTTCGACCACAACCAGGCCGCCGGTCATGCCGATCGGGTTTCCGAGTTCGGCCGCACCGACCCCGTCACCGGCATGGCCGCCGACCCGGATCGTCCCTCCCGACATGCCGACTCCGAGACGGTCTCCGGCGTCGCCGTCGACTTCGATCGTCCCTCCGCGCATCGCTCGACCGAGATGCCGGCCGACCGAGCCGCGGATCTCGAGCTGCCCGCGACTCATTCCGGCGCCCAGATGATGAACGGCACGCAAGTCTCCTTCCAGCAGCCAACGGTCGGGAGCGCCGTCGAACGGCCGAACGTCGAAGAGTTCGCCGACGCTCGTCGATCGATTGCCGACCATCAGCCGGTGTGCGAGCACCTGATCGAGCGTCGATTCGAGAAACGCCTCGGGGAGCCACCCTTCGGTTTCGATCGGCAGCGAGCCGGGCTCGCGGATGCGGAAGCTTAGCGACGTCATGGGAGCGGCACGGGTCTCGACGTGAGGCGATCGACGGTGCGGGCGAGCATCGGCCGACCGCCGGTGAACGGGCCGACCGAGCGGCGCGAGGGAGCTGTCGGGTGCGGCGCCGTCCATGTAGGCTCCCCCGTGGCGTCGCGACCGGCAAGGGGGCGCGAGAGATGGTGGGCCGATCGGTCGATCGGCAAGCCTCGCGACGCGAGTCGCCACATGAATTCGGACGAACGCGGAGCGAGCACCATGACCGAGAGCGGGTCGGCGGAAACGCCACAGCCGCAACGCGCGCCGGGGCCGGGAGGGGCCATCGTGCTCGGCGGCGGTGCGGGGCGCCGGATGGGGCGCGACAAGGGGACGGTCGACTGGCAAGGACTCCCGCTACTGACGCACGTGACTCGCCGGCTGGCGAGCGGTCTCTCGCCGGTCATCGTCGCCGTCGGCCCCGAAACCCCGCTCCCTCCGCTCCCCGAGGCGACTCGGATCGTGCGCGACGTGTCACCGCATCAGGGACCGCTCGCCGGCTGGCGCCATGCGGTCCGAACGATCGGCGACGCCTTGCCCGAGTGGTTCCTGCTGATCGGTACCGATCAGCCGCTGGTGACGGTCGCGCTCGCTCGCGCTCTGGCTCGGATCGCCTTCGACGCGTCGGCCGAAGGGGCGGTCGTCGAAACCGAGGGCCGACTGCAGCCGCTCGGGGCGGTCTATCGCCGTTCGATCGCCGAGCGGCTCCGAAGCGAGTCGACCGACGATCGATCGCTCCTGAGCTTCCTGTCGCGGTGCGCGATCCGTCAGGTGCCGGAGGCCGAACTCCGTTCGCTCGGGTTCGATCCGGCACTGATCGCCGGTGCGAATACGCCCGAGGAGTTGGAGCGGCTCAAGGGGCTCGTCCGTCGCAGTTGTCGACTCGGCCGCCGACCGCTTGCCGGCGACGAGAAGCGATCCGCCGGAGAGCCGTGAGCCGACGCCGCGAGCGGCGCTGGCTACGATGTCGACCCGCGAGAACGGCTCAACGACTCCGGCCGACTCGATGGAGCACGAACCAGAGATCCTGATAGAACGCCTTGGCGTCGGTAGCGGCCGAGAGCCGACGTTCGCAAAGGCGGCGGTCGGCTTCGCTCGGGTTGCGGCCGACCGCCAGTCGGAACAGGTGCTCGATCTTCTCGCGATCGGTCAGCTTGGACGCGACGATCCGTTCGAGCAGCGCTTCGTTCCCGGCATCCGTCGTCCAACCCGATGCGGTCCGCCAATCGATCGGTTCGACCTGCACGTCGGCAGCGATGCCGGGATCGTTCGGTGTCGGCACCGTCGACGGCGAACCGGCTCGCAGCGCGAGGATCGCTTCGGTCCCCGAGTCGTAGGCTCGATCGAGAGCGGCGAGCGCTGCGCCGGTCGAGTCGAACTTCGTGCGCTGCGGATACCAGCGAGCGAATCGGGCGGGAGTGCCGGACCAAGGCATGTCGGCCGCGAGCGCCGGATCGCGACTCTCGCTCCGCGCGAACGGTTCCGACAGGACGATCCAGCGGACGAGCGCATCCAAGCGATAGCCGTCGGCAGCGAACGCAGCGGCGAGTTCGTCACGCGGCGAAGCGGGGGACGAATCGCCGATCGGATAGCCGAAGAGTTCGTTCCAGACGCGATCGACCCAGGCGATCGGGAAGCGGGGATCGGCGACGATCGCGCGAGCCAATGCCGGGCGACGATCGAAGTCGGCAAGCCGACCGCTCTCGGGAGCA
>CAZZBI010000005.1:47529-48354 GCA_964652385.1 uncultured Pirellulaceae bacterium
ACGAATCGCGGGAAGGCGGCCGCGAGCGACTTGGCAGGGGTCTCGTAGAAGACGGCCGCCCGATCGATATCCCGCGTCTCGCCGACGAAGTCGACGTCGGTCAGTCGGAGGCCGGTTTCCTGGTTCCCTTCGAGCGACATCTGCTTGAGATGCGCGACGGTTCCCCAGAACTCGTGCTGAGTCAGGGGGCCGGGGCCGGTGTAGTCGTGGCAGACGGCGCAGCGGCCGCGGACGCCGAGAAACTTCTCGAGCAGATTGGCGGCCGCGGTCACCCCTCGGCCGTCGTCGAGCGCGACCAGGTAACCGACGGCCGGACGGAAGTCGTCGCGCGTCGGAGTCAGACCCCCTTCGGCGGTCAGCAGTTCGACGACGACCGCATCGAGTCCGACGCCATCCGTGATCCGTTCGGCCAACAGGCGACGAAAGGCATCGGGAGCGATCAGCTTCGGATCGGTCGCAGAGCGATCGAGCAGGTCGCGAACCAGGAAGCCGCTCCAGCGGTTCGCGAATGCCTCGCGATACTTCGGATCGCTCGTCAGTCGTTCGGCCCAGGCGGCTCGATCGAGCGGACTTTCGGCCGCCAGTCGTTCGATCTCATAAGCGTCCGGGGAGCGACCGAGGATCGCTCGAAACGCTCGCTCGGACCAGAGGCGATCGTCGACGGCAGGAGTCGGCTCGATCGACGCGGCGACCCAGACGTTCTTCCAGGCTGCATCAAGCTCGGCCACCACCTGACCACCATCCAAGCGAGGCGTCGCGGGGGAGGGGCGTTCGTCGTTCGCGAGCCGCTCGGCCGACGCCATCGACGGCTCGGAGTTCGAGCCG
>CAZZBI010000006.1:0-6304 GCA_964652385.1 uncultured Pirellulaceae bacterium
TCAATCCGCCGGCCTCCGAAAAATTTCACAACCTCGCAGCGTCAGCAAGGGGTCCTCGGCGCCCTCCCAGCCCGCAGCGTCAGCAAGGGGTCCTCGGCGCCCTCCCAGCCCGCGGCGTCAGCCAGGGTTCCTCCGTGCTCTCCGCAGCCCGTCGACGGGTCTTCGAGAAGCTCCGAAGTTCGATCGACTAGACCATCGCACTCCAGCGGCTCGGGACGAGCCGGGGCTACGCAGGACACCGACGCCGCGCGAGCTTCGGTGCTCGAATTGGATCGACATCCGCCTGACATCGGGCATTGAGGGCGCGGAGGAACCCTGCGCTTGGCGCTTCGGGCTGGGAGGGCGCGGAGGAACCCTGCGCTTGGCGCTTCGGGCTGGGGAGGACTCGGAGGACCCCTTGCTGACGCTGCGGGCTGGGAGAGCGCGGAGGGCGCAGCGAAACCCTGCGCTTCGGGCTGCGAGGGCGACGTCGAGCCGCGTTCCGATCGCTTCGGTCGAATTCTTTTGGAAACATCTGGTTGCGAAAAATGATCTAACTGCCTATAACGCGACCGAGGCGACGAGCGTGAGGCGAATGGTTTTGGGGAGCCGACATGGGCCGGTTCCCTGGGATCAATCCCCTCCCCCCGTCGCCGCGATCCTTCGTTCGTTCGACAGCGGGGCTCCGGCGTGAGCGACACGTTTCACTCCTCGGACATTACGATTCTCGACCTGCTCCGACGCCGTCAGGAAGCGACGGTGGCGGAATTGGCCGAGGCGATGGAGGTGACTCCGACGGCTATCCGCCAGCGTCTCCAGCGTCTGATGTTCCAGGGGTTGATCCGGCGGAGCGATCGTCGACAGTCGCGCGGACGTCCGACGCACGGCTACAGTCTGACTCCGACCGGCCGGCGGAAGGCGGGGGAGAACTTCGCCGACCTGGCGACCGCGTTGTGGGAAGAGGTCCGGTCGCTCGAGGATCCGCAGATCAAGGGGCGACTGATCCAAGGGATCGCGCGTCGTCTGGCTCGCCAGTATGCGAGACAGGTCCGTGGCGATTCGGTCGCCGAGCGAATGGCGGCGGTTTCGGCGCTGTTCGGCGAGCGGCAGATCCCGATCTCGGTCGACGCCTCGGCGGGAGATCTCGACGGCGCGTCGGGCAACGAGGCGGTTGCGGCGGCGCGGGGAGCGGGGCGATCGGTCGGGCCGGTCCTCAGCGTGCTCGCCTGTCCCTATCCCGATCTGACGCACGGCGACGATTCGATCTGCCGGATGGAACAGACGCTGCTGAGCGAGCTGATCGGCAGCCCGCTCGAACTGGGCGAATGCACGCTCTCGGGCGGGCAGTGTTGTCGTTTCAGCGTGGCCGAAAGCCACACGGAGACCGCGGCGGACTAGCCGACCGACATCGAACCGAACGACGAACCGAACGATTGGCGACGAGCAACCGTCTCGTCGCAAACCATCACGACAACCGATCGACCGCGGTGCTTGCCGCGGCTCTTGAAACTCCAGGTGACCGGAACCGTCATGAGCGACGTACTCGAGATCCGTGATCTGCACGTCAGTGTCGAAGGGACTCCGATTCTCCGCGGCGTGAATCTGACGCTCCGGCGGGGCGAGACGCATGCGTTGATGGGGCCGAACGGATCGGGCAAGAGCACGCTCGGGCTCGTCATCCTCGGGCATCCGAACTACGAGGTGACCGGCGGCGACATGCTGCTCAACGGCGAAAGTCTGCTCGAGCTCGGACCGGACGAGCGGGCTCGCCGCGGGCTCTTCCTGGCCTTTCAGCGGCCGGTCGCGATCCCCGGCGTGAAGCTCGCCGACTTCCTCCGCCATGCCGCGACGAACGTCCGGAATCCGGAGCGGAAGGAAGGGGAAGAGCTGATGCCGATGCGCGAGTTCCGCAAGGAGCTCAAGTCGCGCATGGAAGACCTGAAGATGAACCTCGACTTCGCCCGCCGCTACGTCAACGACGGCTTCTCGGGGGGCGAGATGAAGCGAGCCGAGATCCTGCAGATGGCGATGCTCGCGCCGAAGTTCGCGATTCTCGACGAGACGGACAGCGGGCTGGATGCGGATGCGGTGCGGCTCGCGAGCCGTTCGATCGCCGACATCGGTCGCGAGAAGATGGGGCTGCTGATCATCACGCATCACGACAAGCTGCTCGAACACAATCCGCCCGACTTCACGCACGTCATCCTCGGCGGGCGGATCGTCGAGACGGGCGGCGTCGAGCTCGCTCAGGAACTCCACTCGCACGGTTACGAGCGGATTCGCCGGGAGCATCCCGAGGCGGATCGCCTGAATCGGAGCATGGAGGATGCCGAGTCGGGACAGCCGGTCGGCACCTGACCGACCTCCTCTCCCCTCCCCCGTTTCCCGGCTCCCGACTCGACCTGCCTGACCGGCAACGACGAGCGGCCGACGACCTAAGGACGAACGACGATGGCGACCGATCTGGTGACGAACGAGTCCGACGACATCGGCGAGATCAACAAGTACAACTTCCGGACCGAGACGACCGGCGTCTTCAAGGCTCGCAAGGGGATCGACGCCGAGATCGTCGCGCAGATCTCCGAGATCAAGGGGGAGCCGGGGTGGATGCGCGACTTCCGCCTGCGGAGTCTCGAGATCTTCGAGTCGAAGCCGATGCCCAATTGGGGTGGCGCGATCGACGTCGACTTTCAGGACATCTACTACTACCTGAAGCCGACCGATCACCAGGGACGCACCTGGGAGGACGTGCCGCAGGAGATCAAGGACACGTTCGAGAAGCTCGGCATTCCCGAGGCCGAGCGGAAGTTCCTGTCCGGGGTCAAGGCGCAGTTCGAGTCCGAGGTGGTGTACGGGTCGGTCAAGGAGGATCTGGTTCGCCAGGGGGTGATCTTCACCGACACCGACACGGCCCTTCGTGAGCATCCCGAGCTGTTCCGCGAGTACTTCGGCACGGTGATTCCGCCGGAGGACAACAAGTTCGCCGCACTCAACTCGGCGGTCTGGTCGGGCGGTTCGTTCATCTATGTCCCGCCGGGAGTCCGGATCGAGGCGCCGTTGCAGGCCTACTTCCGGATCAACGCCGAGAGCATGGGGCAGTTCGAACGGACGCTGATCCTGGTCGACGAAGGGGCTCAGATCCACTACGTCGAAGGCTGCACCGCTCCGATGTACTCGACCGAGAGTCTCCATTCGGCGGTGGTCGAAGTGATCGTGCGCAAGGGGGCTCGCTGCCGCTACACGACGATCCAGAACTGGGCCAACAACATCTACAACCTGGTGACCAAGCGGGCGTATGCCTACCAGGATGCGGTGATGGAGTGGGTCGACGGGAACCTCGGCAGCCACCTGACGATGAAGTACCCGGCGGTCCACATGATGGAACCGGGGGCGCGCGGCGAGATCCTGTCGATCGCCTTTTCGGGAGCCGGTCAGCATCAGGATGCCGGAGCGAAGCTCGTGCACTGCGCTCCGCACACCACCGGGCGGATCGTCTCCAAGTCGATCTCGAAGAACGGCGGGCGGTCGAGCTACCGCGGCCTGGCTCGGGTCGAACGCGGGGCTCATGACGCCCGCTGCAACGTCGTCTGCGACGCGCTGATCCTGGACGACAAGAGTCGGAGCGACACGTATCCGTACATCGAGATCCTCGAGCAGGACGTCTCGATCGGCCACGAGGCGAGCGTGTCGCGGATCGGCGAAGAGCAGCTCTTCTACCTGATGAGTCGCGGGCTCTCGGAAGCCGAGGCGAGCACGATGATCGTCAACGGCTTCATCGAGCCGCTGGTGAAGGAGCTGCCGATGGAATACGCCGTGGAGCTGAATCGGCTGATCCAGCTCCAGATGGAAGGCTCGGTCGGCTGAGCCGGCGGACGAGCGACCGGCGGTGTGCGACGAGAGCTTCGTTCGCCGTTCGTCGGTCCGACTCCCTCCCCTTCGCTGCCGACTTCGATTACGTCCGCCGTTCGACGCTCGCGGGTCTCCTGGTCCAGGTTCCCGTTCGGGGCTCCCGGTCGGGACCGCTCGACGAATCCCCTCATTTCTTTCCGTTTCGAGACCGCTACGCCATGACGACGCTCGCTCCGGGTATCGCGTTCGACGACGCCGGATTCGCTCGTTTTCTCGAGACGCGCCGCGAGACGCCGGCCGCGCTCGCCGCTCGACGCGCCGCGTGGGAGACGTTCGGTCGTCTCGCTTGGCCGACTCGGCGGGACGAGGAGTGGATCCGGACCGATCTGCGCACGTTTCATCTGGATCGCTTCCAGCTGACCGGCGGCGAGATCGGTCCGTCGGAGATCGAATCGTTCGTCGGCGGGAGCGTGCTGACCGGCAGCATCGAGCTCGGCGGTCAGATCGTCTCGATCGACGGCACCACCGTGTCGGAACGGATCGACGAGCGCCTGTCGGCTCAGGGAGTGCTCTTCCTGCCGCTCGAGCGGGCGGCGGTCGAGCATCCCGAGCTGATCGAGCGGTACCTGATGACGACCGCGTATCGCACCGATGCCGATCGGTTCGCGGCGCTGCATGCGGCGTTCTGGACCGGCGGAGCCCTGCTGTATGTCCCGCGCGGCGTGACGATCGAGCATCCGCTCCATCTGCTCGCCGGCATCCGCGGCGGCGCCGATCTGAGTCACGTGCTGGTGGTGCTGGAGCCGGGAGCCGAAGCGACGTTGCTGACGGAGTACCTGAGTCCGGACGACGAGGCGAACGGTCTGCACTGCGGCGGGATCGAGCTGCATGTCGGAGCGGGGGCGAACCTGAGGTTCGTGAACCTGCAGGACTGGGGGCGCAACGTCCGTCATTTCGCTCATCAGAAGGCACTGGTCGATCGGGATGCGTCGCTGCAGTGGACGATCGGTGCGCTCGGGGCCCGCTTGGCCAAGGTGAATCAGCATGTCGAGCTGGTGGGGCGAGGGGCGACCTGTCAGGTGAACGGCGTGATGTTCACCGAGGGGCGTCAGCACCTGGCCTATCACACGCTGCAGCACCATGCCGCTCCGGACTGTCGTTCGGACTTCCTGTACAAGGCGGCTCTGCAGGACCAGTCGCGCACGGTCTGGCAGGGGATGATCAAGGTCGATCCGCGGGCGCAGCGCACCGACGGCTATCAGCGGAACGACAACCTGATCCTGTCGAGTGCGGCGCGAGCCGATTCGATTCCGGGGCTCGAGATCGAGGCGGACGATGTCCGCTGCACCCACGGCTCGACCAGCGGCCGAGTCGACGGGGAGCTGATCTTCTATGCCTGCTCGCGCGGCTTCACGCGTCGCGAAGCGGTGCGGATGATCGTGACCGGCTTCTTCCAGCAGGTCTTCGACCGGATCACGCTCGAAAGCGTCCGCGACGCCCTCAGCGAATCGATCGCTCGCCGAGTCCGCGACCTGTCGTAGTGCGATCTGTCGATCTGTCGTAGTGCGACCTGTCGTAGTGCGACCGCCCCCGGTCGCACCGGACCGGCACCGCTCCTCGACCGCATCAAGTCCCGTCAGGGACGGCCGACCATAGCCCACCGATTCATCGGTGGGGTTACCGCCGCCGGCAACGCGAAGCGCCGAGTCCCGTCAGGGACGAAAGAGCCTGCCTCGCCGAGGGAGTGCTCGGCCGTTGCAAGAGGCTGATCTGACGTCCCTGACGGGACTCGGAAGATTGCGCGATGAGCCTCGCGACCCGGCGATGAATCGCCGGGCTATTTTCTGACGTCCCTGACGGGACTGTTCGGACCTGGGTCGGGTAGAGGCACGGGGGACCCCTGCGCTTGGCGCTTCGGGCTGTGAGGCACGGGGGACCTTGGTGCGTGGGGCTTCGGTTGACAGTCGCTCGGGGGCCCGGTATTCTGAAGCACTTGGGTCCGAACGGCACATAAGCCCCTTGCGCAGTTGGCTTTACTGCGATTTTCGCAGTCCTCCAAGCTCCCTGCCTCGGGCTCGTTCCGCGGCTCCGTCACGGTACGACTCGCCGGCTTCGGTTCGGCGAGGGGAGATCGATGACCGAGATCGTTTTGGAGCGGGTGTCTTGTGAGCGTTCGCTCGGACCTGGGCTCGGCACTGTCAGGGCGTTGTCCGACATCGATCTGCGGATCGGTTCGGGCGAGGTGCTGACGCTGCTCGGGCCGAGCGGCAGCGGCAAGACGACTCTGCTGCGCGTGATCGCCGGTCTCGATCGTTGCAGTGCGGGATGCATCCGTTTCGGAGCGGACCGTGTCGAGCGACTGGGGCCCGAGCGGCGGCGCACGGCGTTCGTCTTCCAGGACCCGGCCTTGTATCCCGACTGGACCGTCGGGCGTCATCTGGAAAGCGGTTCCGATCGCTTCTCGAGATGGTTGCCC
>CAZZBI010000006.1:6314-9623 GCA_964652385.1 uncultured Pirellulaceae bacterium
GAGCGGGGTCGTCGCTGTCGGGAGCGATGTCCGCGACAGGCGGGGAGCGAACGGTTCCCTCGGCGAGCGACATCGCGACCTGGCTCGGCCTGGCCGGATCGATCAATCGGAAGCCTCATCAGCTGTCCGGCGGCGAACGTCATCGCGTGGCCTTGGGTCGCGCGATCGGGCGGGAGCCGGCGGCATTTTTGTTTGATGAGCCGTTTTCGGCGCTCGATCCGGCGACGCGGTGGGAGTTGCGTGAGGCGGTAGCCGAGGTACTGGCGCGGTCGGGGAAGACGGCGATCTTCGTCACCCACGACGAGCGCGAGGCGTCGGCGCACGGCGGGCGGATCGGCGTGCTGATCGCCGGGCGACTGAGGCAGGTCGGTGACTGGGACGAACTCGTCTCGGCTCCCGCCGACCTCGCGGTGGCTCGGGCGGTCGGTGACCCGCCGCGGACCCTGCTCGAAGTCCGAGCGTCGCGCGGCGACGTCCGTCGGGCTCGCGAGACGGGGGCCTGGGAGTCGCTCGCCTGGCAGGTCGTCAGGGGCGGCGAACGGTCGGAGGAACGGGAACGCGACGACGAGCGACTGCGGGTCGGCATTCCGGCCGAGGCGTGGCGGATCGAGTCGCGAGGCGAGGCCGGACGGTCGGAGAACGATGCGGAGTTCGCGGTCGACGCGACGCTCGTCCGCTCGATCCGCTGGGGCGATCGATGGATCGCCGGCGTGTCGATCGAGGGGCTCGAGGGGCGTGGATCGAGGGCGACGCAGGGCGGGTCGGATCGCGCGGCGATGCCGGGCGATCGACGGAACGAGGAAGCGGCGCGAGGCTGGGTGGTGCTGAAGGAGCGCCCCCCGTGGAGTCTCGGGCAACCGATACGGATGGTCTGTCGCCGAGCGGCGGCGGCCCTGTTCGACGGGGACGCCGACGGGCGATTACTGAAGGCAGGTCGAGCATGAACGCGAACGATTTGTTGCGGATCGTCGACTCGCTGCATCGCGAGAAGAGCATCGACAAGGAAGTGGTCTTCAAGGCCATCGAGTCGGCTCTCGTCACCGCCGCCAAGAAGCACTACGGCGAAGAGGCGAACGTCTGGTTCGCGATCGATCGCGACAAGGGGACGATCACCGGCGCGGTCGACGACCAGGCGCTCGATTACGAAGAGACGATCGGCCGCATCGGGGCCCAGACCGCCAAGCAGGTCATCATCCAGAAGGTGCGCGAGGCGGAGCGGGACGTCCTGATCGAGGAGTACGACGCGCTTCGCGATCAGCTGATCACCGGCATGGTGCGGCAGCATGAAGGGGGAGCGACCATCGTCTCGCTCGGGCGACTCGAAGCCATTCTCCCTCGCAGCGAGCAGATTCCGGGGGAAACGCATCATCCGAACGAACGCGTCCGGGCGATGATCATCGAAGTCCGGCCTCAGGGGAGTCGCGTGAAGGTGGTGCTCAGCCGCACCCGACCGCTGCTCGTTCAGCGGCTCTTCGAGCAGGAGATTCCCGAGATCGCCGACGGCGTCATCAACATCAACTCGATCGCCCGCGAGCCGGGTTACCGGAGCAAGGTGGCGGTCAGCAGCATCGACCAGCGAGTCGATTGCGTCGGGGCGTGTGTCGGCGTGCGAGGGAATCGGATCAAGAACATCGTCGACGAGCTGGCGGGAGAGCGGATCGACATCGTCCGCTTCGACCCCGATCCGCAGGTGCTGATCCGCAACGCCCTGCAGCCGGCCGAGGTCGACGAGGTGATTCTCTGCCAGATGATGGGGCGCGCGATCGTTCTCGTCCGCGAGGATCAGCTCTCGCTGGCGATCGGTCGCCGCGGCCAGAATGTCCGGCTCGCGAGCAAGCTCTGCGGCTGGGACATCGAAATCATGACTCAGGAAGAGCTCGAGGAGCAGATCGACCGGGCGGTCCGAGGCTTCTCGCAGATCGAAGGAGTCGATGAAGAACTGGCGAACCGACTGGTGGGTGAAGGCTATTTGTCTTACGATGACCTGTCGGTAATCGAGCCGGATGACCTGATGGAGATGGGTGGCCTGAGCGAAGAGCAGGTCGAGTCCATCGTCATTCAGGCGGAAGAGAAGGCGATGGAAGCCGAGGCGATCGCGCAGGAACAGCGCCGACGCCAACGCGAACAGGCCAAGATCGAGGCGGCGGATGCCGCTCTGCGTGCCTCGGAAGGGGCCGACGCGGGAAGCGAGCGAGCCGCCTTCGAGCCGATCTCCGAGGGAGCGGACTCTCCCGGCGACGGTGCCTCGACCGAGGCGACCGACGCTGCTGGCGATTCGACCGGAACCGAAGACCCCTCGGCCGCTGCGGCGGAGAGCGAGTCGACGGAAGCCGAGCCGGATCCTTCGTCTCGAACCGAAGGGGATCCGTCTTCCTGAAACGCCGGCGTGACGAACCTTCCGTTCGACAGCCCGGTCGGACGGAAGAGGATCGAGGGACGGGAAGCCGACCGGACCCGAACCGCGCCCCGATGCCGCTCGCTGCGGCGCAGCGCGATTCCTAGCAAGGGACCCGTACATGTAACAACGATCGATACTCCCCGGCGAGTCGGCCGCTCGACCGGGACGAACCGCGAAGGAGGGCCACCTAGGTGCCCATTCGGATCTATACGCTCGCCAAAGATCTCGGGATCGAGAACAAGCAGCTCGTGGATATCTGCGCCAAGCTCGGCATCCACGGGAAGGGTTCGGCGCTTGCCAGTCTGACCGACGAGGAAGCCGTCAAGGTGAAGGGGCATATCGCTGCCGCTTCGCGCCCTGCCGAACCGCAGGCTCCGGTACGCCCGGCCCCTGCCCCCATCCGCTCGGCCCCTCCGATTCTCAAGTCTCCCTCCAAGCCGATTCCGACGCGTCCGGAACCGGCGGCTCCGGTCGAACCGGCTTCCGCGCCGGTTCCCGTCGCACCGCCGATCGAAGCGCCGGTCAGCCCCGCCGCCGTCGCGACTCCCGCGTCGTCACCGCTCGCCGAGCGCGTCCCGGCTCCGCCGGTCGCCGCCGCTCCGGCTCCTGCTCCCGCGGCGCCGATCGTCACGCCGTCGTCGCTGCCGCCGGTCACCACCCTGCCGCCGACTCGGCCGGTGCGTGATGACCTGATGGGCCGTGCCCGTGGGCCGCTGCGCGATCTGACCAACCGTCCGAAGCGAGCCGACGATGACCGGCCGCTCCAAGGTCGTCGGGATCAGCCGCCGCGCGGTCCGGTCGTTCGCGTCACGGCGATGCCCGAGGTGAAGCAGCCGACGCTCACGCCGCGACGGACCGAAGAGAAGGTCCAGAAGCCCGATATCGCGCTGCCTCAGGACGCGATCCGCAAG
>CAZZBI010000006.1:9633-19226 GCA_964652385.1 uncultured Pirellulaceae bacterium
AGGTGAAGGCGGGAGGCGGCGTCGCGCCGCTCCAGCAGTTCACCGATGCCACCAAGGCGAAGCTCGACCGAGGTCGAGGCGATGCCGGACGCCCCGGCGGTCCGCTGGTCGTCGATCCGACAGCGGTCGGCGCGGGAGCGGCGGCGGCGAAGCGCGGCGTCAAGCCGCGGGCTCGCACCGACGGCAAGGGGCCCGAAGGGGACGCCGGCATGGCCAATGCCCGCGATGCCCGCACGGCCAAGCGAGTCAAGCGTCGGTCGGTCGACGATGACGGCGAGAACCGCTACGGCAGTCGCCGCTTTCATCGCAAGGGACGCAACGTCCCCTCCAGCACCTCGGCCCCCCGCAAGGAAGCCGCGGTCCTCAACCTCCCCTGCACCGTCCGTGAGTTCTCGGAAGCGGCGGGGATCGGAGCCGGCCAGGTCCTCCGGGCGCTGATGGAACTCGGCCAGATGGTCAACATCAACGCCATGCTGGACGAAGAGACGGCTCGGTTCCTGACCGAACAGATGGGGCTCACCCTCGAGATCCGTCAGGCACAGAGTCTCGAAGAACAGATGCTCGAGCAGTTCGGCGATACGGGCGAGGAAGGGACCGACGTCCGGACCCGGCCGCCGATCGTCACGTTCCTGGGGCACGTCGACCACGGCAAGACGAGCCTGCTCGATCGGATCATCGGGATCAACGTCGTCTCGGGCGAAGCCGGAGGCATCACGCAGCACATCCGCGCCTACAGCGTCGACAAGGACGGGCGACGGATCGCGTTCGTCGATACGCCCGGTCACGAGGCGTTCACCGAGATGCGGGCGCGCGGAGCCAACGTCACCGACATCGCCGTCCTGGTCGTCGCGGCCGACGACGGCGTCATGCCTCAGACCGAAGAAGCGATCTCGCACGCTCGGGCGGCCGAAGTCCCGATCGTCGTGGCGCTCAACAAGAGCGATCTTCCGGGAGTCAACTTCGACAAGGTCCTGCAGGACCTCGCGACCCACAACCTGCTGCCGAGCGAGTGGGGTGGCGACGTCGAAGTGATCCGGACCAGCGCGATCACCGGAGCCGGTATCGACTCGCTGCTCGAGACGCTCCTCGCGACCGCCGAGCTCTACGAGCTCAAGTCCCGATTCGACGGCCCGGCGACCGGCATCTGTCTGGAAGCCGAGCAGGAATCGGATCGAGGCGTGATCGCGAAGGTGATGGTCCAGCAAGGGACGCTGAACGTCGGCGACATCGTCGTCTGCGGCGGCTCCTACGGTCGCGTCAAGGCGATGTACGACACCCTCTCGTCGAACACGCGGCACGAGACGGCGGGGCCGTCGATGCCGGTCAACATCACCGGTCTCGATCTCGCTCCCGCGGCCGGCGATCGCTTCTACGTGCTGGAAGACATCGCTCAGGCCCGCGAGATCGCGGAAACGCGAGCCGAACGCCGGCGTCAGCGCAGTCTCTCGGGCATCACCACCAAGGTCTCGCTCGAGGAGTTCCAGCAGCGGCTCGAATCCGGAACGCTCCGGACTCAGGACAAGGTGACCCTGAACCTGATCATCCGCGCCGACACGCGCGGCTCGATCGAGGCGATCCGGAAGGAGCTGTCGAAGCTCAGCCACCCCGAGATCGACATCCGCATCCTCCAGGCGACGGTCGGAGGCGTCTCGGTCGCCGACATCATGCTGGCTCAGGCGTCCGAAGCGGTGATCATCGCCTTCAACGTCGTGCCGGACGAAGCGGCTCGCAACCAGGCGGACGAGCGGCAGGTCGAGATCCGTCGCTACGACATCATCTACAAGGTCGCCGACGACATCAAAGCGACGCTCGAAGGGAAGCTCAAGCCGACCGAGACGACGGTCGACACCGGCACCGCGATGGTCCTCAAGACGTTCTCGGTCAGCCGCACCGGCACCATCGCCGGCTGCCGCGTGATGCGCGGGACGATCGAGCGGGACAGCCGCATCCGGGTCATCCGCGAGAATCGGGTCATCGGCGAGTACGGCATCGAGTCGCTGCGGCGCGAGAAGGACGACGTCAAGGAGGTCCGACAGGGCATGGAATGCGGCATCAAGCTGCAGAACTTCAACGACGTCAAGGAAGCCGACACGCTCGAAGCCTTCAAGATCGAGCACGTCGCGCGAACCCTGTGAGCCGTTCCGATTTCCGTTCGGTCGCCGCCGTCTTCCGCTCGCGGATCACGGCGGCGGCCGTCGTTTACGGCTCGACCGTACCCCGAGTCCCGCTCCCCGCCAGCTCCAGCGCCCGGTAACCCCTCCGCATGACATCCCGACGAGTCCTGAAGGTCGCCGAAGCGATCCGCGAGACGGTCAGTCTCGCGATCCTGACCGAACTGCGCGACCCGCGAGTCCGCGACGTCACCGTCACCTTCGTCGAGGTGTCGGCCGACCTGCGGCACGCCAAGGTCCACATCTCGGTGATGGGGGACGATCGCAAGACCGCCCTCGTCCTCCACGGTCTCGATGCCGCCGCCGGTTTCCTCCAACGGAAGATCGCCGACCGTCTCGATACCCGCTACATCCCGCGGCTGAAGTTCGAGATCGACAAGGGAGTCAAGCACTCGCTGGCGGTCGCCCGGATCCTCGAGGAGGTGCTCCCCGAGGCGACGACTCGGGCAGCGCCGACGAGCGAAACGGAGCCGCTCGCCAACGACGACGACGAGCTCGCCGACGACGAGTTCGCGGATCAGAGCGACTCCGACGAAACGCTCGCGGACGAACGCGAGCAAGACGACGACGATGACGATGCGACCCCCGGTCGCCGACTCGATTCCTAGACGCTCCCGTCTCGGAACCCCCTTCCGCACCGTATCGCCCTCGCCTCAGGCAGACCCGACATGGCAGCCGTCAATCGCAACGACCTGATCGCCAAGGTGCAGAAGGTCGCCCGCAAGCACTTCCAGCCGACCAAGTCCCCCGTCGATCGGAGCGTCTTCGAGACGCTGATCTTCGGCTGCTGTCTGGAGAACGCCACCTTCGAACTGGCCGAAGAGGCGTTCGCACGGCTCCAGGAAAACTACTACGACTGGAACGAGGTCCGCGTCACCACGGTGCCGGAACTCGCCGAGTCGATGGTCGGGTACGTCGATCCTCAGGCCAGCGCCGCGCGGGTCAAGCGGAGTCTGCACGCGATCTTCGAGACGCACTATGCGTTCGATCTCGAACCGCTCCGCAAGGAAAACCTCGGCAAGGCGATCGAGCGACTCAAGGCGTACAAGGGAGTCACCGACTTCGTCGCCTCGTACGTCGCTCAGACCGTGCTCGGCGGGCACGTCATTCCGCTCGACGAGGCGATGCTGAAGCTCTTCGCGATCCTGGATCTCGCCGGCTCCAAGGACATCGCCGCCTCGACCGTCCCCGGACTGGAACGAGCGGTTCCGAAGGCGAAGGGGAGCGAGTTCTTCGGAACCGTCCATCAGCTTGCCGTCCAGTGGTTCGCCGCTCAGAACTCGACCAAGACCTGGGCGATCATCGCCGAGATCGATCCCGAGGCGCGGACCCGACACAACCAGGCGACCAAGGCGGCGGCCGAGGCGGCGGCCAAGGCCCAGCAGGCTCGCCAGCGCAAGGAAGACGAAGCCAAGGCAGCGAAGATCAAGCATGCCGTCCCCAAGGGGACCGGCGCCGGGAAGGCGGAACCGCCGAAGGGAGTCGTCAAGCCGGGGGCCGACAAGGGGGGACCGGCCAAGCCGGCCGACAAGTCGACGGCGCCCAAGCCCGCTGCCCCGACGGCTCCGGCCGCCGCCAAGAAGCCCGAGGTGAAGAAGCCCGAGCCGAAGGGGGCGAGCAAGCCGCCGGCTAAGCCGGCCGGCAAGCCGATCGCCAAGAAGGGGCCTCCCGACCGCCCGTCGAACAAGCCGAAGCCGAAGAAGCCGACCACCTCGGGCGGAAAGAGCGGCGGCTCGAAGAGCGCCAGCAAGCCCGCTCCGCGCCCCGCTGCGAGCTCCAAGAATCTGACCAAGCGCAAGCCGAAGTAAGTACCTTCACGCAGTGCGACCGCTGACGTGGCGCGACCGCTGGCGTAGTGCGACCGACCCCGGTCGCACCGATCGTTACCCCGGCTCGTCCCGAGCCGCGGGTGTGCGATGTCGACACCGCGTCAGCGTCGAGGCTTCTCGAACGCCCGTCATCGCTCGGCCGCGCGTCGGGGACGACGCGGGCCTACACTGGCGCGACGTCGTTGACGTGGGCCCGGCCACTCCGTGGCCGAGGCATGGTTTCGCTCCGCTGCGTCGATGGCATCGCAGCGTGAACGACGTTCGAGCGAGACCGCATCCGAGGCACGGAGCGGCATCCTGACGCTTCGCTTCGGGCAGGTCGGGTCGTTGACCGGGTCGGCACCCAACGTTACCCCGGCTCGTCCCGAGCCGCGGGCGTGCGATTTCGACGCGGTCTCAGCATCGAGGCTTCTCGAACGCCCGTCAGCGCTCGGCCGCGCGTCGGGGACGACGCGGGCCTACACTGGCGCGACGCCGATGACGTGGGCCCGGTCCTCTTCGCTCAGTCGTCCAGACTCCCCGGCCCTCGGAATCCGCCGGTCGGACCGTCGGGCTGATCGAGACGCTGGCCGGTCGCCGCTCGATGCGATTCGAGATACGCGCTCAGCAGAATCTGCGCAGCGACCCGATCGATCCGCGCCTTGGTCTTCTTGCGAGTCAGTTGGGCCTCTCCCAGCACCTCGCGCGCAAAGGCGGTCGAGAACCGTTCGTCCTGCAGCGCGACCGGCAGCCCGGTCGTCTCGCGGAGCCGATGGGCAAAGGTCGTCACCTCGCGCGACTTGCCGCTCTCGTTCCCGTCCAGGTGGATCGGCCAGCCGATGACCCAACCGACCAACCGCTCTTCGCGCGCCAGACGGACGAAGTACTGCTCGTCGAGCGACGGCGAGCGGCGCACGTAGGTGTCCCACGGGCTCGCCAGGATCCGATCGGGATCGGTCATCGCGATCCCGATCCGGACCGTGCCGTAATCGACTCCGGCCAGTCGACCGGTCTCGGGGAGCGGATCGTCGGGAGGGCGTCGCGCGTTCATCGTCGCTCCGTCGCCGGAATCGGCTGCCGCAGTTCCGGCGTCTCGAAGCAACCCTGCTTCAGGAACCGGATCGTCAGCTCGATCACCTCGTCGCTCTCGGGCATGAACGTGTGATTGATGCCGACGCGGCGAAAGTCGCAGGCCCCCGGCAGTCGCGTCTCGTCGACGCTCACGATCAGATCGTCGTCGCCGTCGACCAGCGGGTTGGTGACCGCCAGGTCGCCCCCTCCGGCCAGCACGCCGAATTCGAACGTCGGCGTCGCCAGATGCGGCTCGACGTCGGCCCAATGGTCCGAGAGCTGTTCTCCCGAGGCGCCCCAGACGAGACCGAAGAGCGGGTTGTCCTTCAGGCGGCGAGCCATCTGGGCTCCGAGGTTCGGCGGGCCGAGCATCACCATCCGCCCCCGCTGCGGGTCCCCCAGCAGCGGTTCGGGACGTTCGTCCAGGTAGCGACGAACGACGAGATTTCCCAGACTGTGCGCGACGAACGAGACCGTTTCGCAGCGTTCCAGATGCCGCAGCACATGCTCGAGGGCCGCCGCGTGATCGCTCAGCGTGCCGCGCGTGCTCGCATAGCCGAAGGTGACGACCCGAAAGCCCTCCTCTTCCAGACGCGGAGCGAGTTCGCGCCAGCTCGTCCGGGCTCGCCCCAGGCCGTGCAGCAGCACCACGACATGATGCCGATCGGCCGCCGCCGGATCGGTCGGCAACCGCCGATCGAGTTCCTGCAGGCAATGCGCGTAGTTCCCCCACCCCTGCCGCACGTTCCGCGGGTCGAGCAGGCGGTAGTGCCCGGTCATCTCGTTCCGCTGGATCCGCCATTCGCCGCGGACGACGAAGTCGGTCCAGAACTGCATGCCGCCGAAGGTTCCGAGCGACAGGTTGAAGTACCCCTCGGGCGCTTCGTTGGGATTTGGACACGTCTAGTCCTAACGGCGGCGCCTCCCTGACGGATCGCCGGTGTTCCCGTGCCACGCAGAAGCGGTCGTTCCCCCCAGAAACGCCAGCAGCATCGCGATGCCGACGATGCCCGCTCCGAACGACGGTCGCTTGCGCGGCGCCGCGTCCGAGGACGCCGGCGACGACGGGCCTGAGGAACGGCGGTGGCGATCCAGGGGAGACATGGCGGACTCCGTTCGTCGTCGGGAGCGGAACGCGGCGCCGGCGGCCGAGGCACTCCGATCAACGACGGATACCGTATTCCTCGATCTTGCGGTAGAGCGTTGCGCGACTGATGCCGAGCAGTTTCGCCGCTTCGGGGACGTTGCCGGCGGTCCGCTGGAGCCCCTCGACGATCAGCCGTTGTTCCCAGACGTCGATCCTCAGCGATTCCAGTCCGGCCGGATTCGTCCCGCGCAGCGCCAGGTCTTCCGGCTGGATCCGACTCCCCTCGGCCATCACCACCGCGCTGTCGATGACGTTGCGCATCTGGCGGACGTTGCCGGGCCACTGATAGCCGAGCAGCTGCTGTCGCGCCTCGTCCGACAGTTCAAGTTCGGGGCGCCCGTGAGTCCGCTTGAAGTGATCCAGGAAATGACGCAGGAGCTGCTCGATGTCCTTGCCTCGTTCGCGGAGCGGCGGGACGACCAGTTCGAAGACGCTCAGACGATAATACAGGTCCTCGCGGAACTTCTTCTCGGCGACGTACTCGCGCAGATCCCGATTGGTCGCCGCCAGCACGCGCACGTCGACGCGGACCTCGTGGATGCCGCCGACCGGCAGGAAGGGATGCCCTTCGAGAATCCGGAGCAGTTTCGCCTGCCCCTCGAGCGTCAGCTCGCCGACCTCATCCAGAAAGAGCGTCCCCGCATCGGCCTGTTGGAAGAAGCCGATATGGTCCGCGTCGGCACTCGTGAACGCCCCCTTCTTGTGTCCGAACAGTTGGCTCTCCATCAGGTCGGTCGGGATCGCGGCGCAGTTGACGCTGAGCATCGGGCGGTCGTTCCGCAGGCTCGAGCGATGGACGGCCCGCGCGACGAGTTCCTTGCCCGAGCCGCTTTCGCCGCGGATCAGCACGCAGCCGGCGGCTCGCGCGACCCGGCGGATCCGACTCTTCAGATCGAGCATCGACGGGCTCTCGCCGATCAACTCGTCGGTGTCTCCGGCCGATTCCTTCAGCCGCTGATGCTGGCGTTCGAGCGTCGCCTGACGTCGGGCTCGCATCAGCGACCGCACGAGCACGTTCGCGAGCGATCCGGTCCAGTGGACCTGGCCGCGCGTGAATCGCCCCTTCTCGCGACTGATCGCGATCGCCCCCTTCACGTCGTCATCGTCGATCAGCGGGACCCAGTACGAGTGCGAGAAGCCGGTGTCGTTCTCGCGGGTCAGGGGCGCCGGCTGCTCGATCCGAACCGCATGCCGACGCTGCGCGACGAGCTGCGACGCGAGTTCGTCCAGGCGGAGTTCCCCCTCCCGATCGGTCGGAATCACCACCTGCGGCTTGAGCGAACCTTGGTCGTCGAGCCACAGGAAGCCGACGACCGAGGCGCCGGTCCGATCGCGAAGCACCTTCAGGCATTCGTGGATGACGTCGTTGGCGTCGTGATGAGCCAACAGCCAGTAGGTCAACCGGAAGAGCTGAAAGAGATCCTCGCCCGACTGGAGCCCCTTGATCTCGGGCAACAGGAACTGCCCCGTCTCTTCCGACCGGAGCGTCTCTTCCATCACGATCGACGGCGAAGGGACTCCGGCCTCGGTCGGCTGAGTCGTCTCGGGTTCGGCGAGGCCGAAGGTGAAGCGAGTCGATCCGACCTGGATCTCGGTCCCGTCGATCAGCTGAGCGGTATCGATCTTCTGGCCGTTGACGTACGACCCGTTGCTGCTGTTCCGGTCCTCGATCCACCAGAGCCCTTCCGCCCGATAGATGCAGGCATGCACGCGCGAACAACGAAGGTCGGCGAGCACCACCGCGCATTCCTTGTCGCGCCCGACCAGATTCGGCCGGTCCTCGGTCAGCGGATAGCGCGCGCCGACATGCGGCCCTTCGGTCATCAGCAGAAAGACGTTCACCGGCAGAGTGTCTCGCAGCAGCGGAAGTGCGTGGCTAGAAGCGTCCGACCGACTCGACCGACTCGACCGACTCGCCCGAACGGCTACCCCGAAGCGGCGATTATAGACGCTCCGCGAACTCTCGCCCCGAGTCGCAAGCTCGCTCGAGGGTGACCGACAACGGCTGGCGCCGAGCGAGGGTTCCGGTCGCTGCCGCGCGGGCCGAGCGACCGCGCCGCCGCCGACGCTCCGGCTCGATCCCGCAAAAGCCGGACCTTGTCGATCGACGAGGACCCGCTGGTGAGATCAAGACGCCTTGCACGCCGGCGATGGCTCCGTCGACTCGGCCGCCGTATCGAAACGAGACAGGGGGCGTCTCGAATCGAGAGGTGATTTCCCGATTCGAGACGATGCAGCGGACGTTCGTCTCGGGTCGAGACGAATCGGCGAGAAAGGAACCGCGGCGAACTTGCGGGATCGCGCCGAGGCACAGTCGGCGAGTCGCATTCGGCACGGCACTTGCCAAAGGAAGGGACTCGACGCGGAGCTTCTTCAGGCGATCGTCACTCGCCGGGACCGGCTTGGTTCCCGGTGCTTGGCGAACGCACTCCGGCGTCCCATCGAAATCGCGACTCGTCGGACCTCCCGACTGGACGTTCGCTCCCCGCGCGGGAGTTGTCACGAGCGAGTCGTTACGAGAGTGCGGTAGTGGGTGACGGGTGATTGCTGCCCCACTTGCCCCGAGCCCCTACCGCCTTTCTGTTCTTCCCGGCTTCCGGCTCCCGCTCGTCCGCCCAACCGAGCCGACGCCGCGACATCGCGACCGTGCGGCGGCACGTCTCCCAGCGCCGTCTCGGCCTCGGGCGCCGCCGCACCACCGGCGCCTCCGGCGCGCCGGGCCGCTCGCTCCTCCCGCTCATCGAACCCGGTCGAACTCGTTCGGCAAGACCGCCCGATGCCGCGGCAACCATCGGCCTGTTACGGTGGCGAGCGTGGCGGGAGCGAGGGGGCGAGCCCCATTGACGGGGGCGGTCGATCGACCTTGTTCCCCCGGAAAGCAAGGACTACGATGGCTCGGCGAAGGGGACGTCCCGGGTTTCGAACGCGTTCGATCGGCGATCGTCGCGTCGCATGAGCCTTGGTCTCATGCAGCGACACGAATGGCCCGATCGCGTCTTGTCGCTCGTCCGTACCATCGTTCATCCCGGTGATCGCGCGGCGTTCGGCCGTGCGCCGTCGAACTCGGATTCCGGTCCGTTTCGGCGACCGAGCTCATTCGAATATTCCCTTCCAACTTCACGAGGAAGCGGTGATGCGTCGATCGGAAATGGTCTTGCGGCGCGGCGGTCGTCGCCCGTGGGTTTCGGCTCTGCTCCTCTCGGGATGCGTCGGCGCGATCCCGTTGGCGGTCCGCTCGGTCGAACTCCGCGAGGACTTCAAGGACAAGCAGATCGCCAAGGCGATCGCCAGCCGCATGCCGGTCTATCACCTGAGCAATCGGGTGATGGACGACGACATCTCGCGCAATGCCCTGCAGTTGTTGGTCAAGGGACTCGATCCGCAGAAGCTCTATTT
>CAZZBI010000006.1:19236-34637 GCA_964652385.1 uncultured Pirellulaceae bacterium
GTTCTCGCGCCAGGGAGACCAGCTCGACGATTTCGCGCGGGCCGGCGACCTGACCTTCGCCTTCGAGGTCTTCAACCGCTTCCTGCAGCGGATCGACGAGCGGCTCGTGACGATCGATCGCATGATCGAGATGCCGCACGACTTCACCCTCGACGAAGAGATGGTGACCGACGCGGACCTGCTCGACTATCCGGGGACGGTCGAGGAGGCCGAGGAGCGGTGGCGGCTGAGGATCAAGTACAGCTTCCTCGTCCTCAAGGCCGAGGAGACCGAAGGGGCGGCGGCCAAGGAGAAGCTGCAGCGCCGCTACCAGTCGTTCGCCAAGCGGATGAAGCAGTTCGACTCGGAAGAGGTGACCGAGCTGTTCATCACGGCCCTCACCAGCGCCTATGACCCGCATTCGACCTACCTGGCCAAGACGACCTACGAGAACTTCCTGATCCAGATGCGTCTGAATCTGGAAGGGATCGGCGCTTCGCTGCAGAGCGAGGACGGCGTGACGGTTATCAAGCGAGTCGTCCCCGGCGGCGCCGCGGACAAGCTCGGCGCCATCAAGGTCGAAGACAAGATCGTCAGCGTCGGTCAGGGCGAGACGGGCGAGATGGTCGACGTCGCCGACATGAAGCTCGACGACGTCGTCGGCATGATCCGAGGGAAGGCCGGTACGGTCGTCCGACTGGGCGTCATGCATGACGGCACCAACGAGGTGAAGACCTACTCGATCGTCCGCGAGCGGATCGAACTGACCGACAGCGAGGCGCACGGCGAGGTCTTCGAGCAGGGGACCAAGGAGGACGGCACGCCGTACCGCATCGGCGTCATCAACCTGCCGAGCTTCTACAGCGACATGGAAGGAGCTCGACGCGGGGTCGAGGACTACAAGAGCACGACGCGCGACATGCGCCGACTGCTGGAGGGCTTCCGCGAGCAGGGAGTCGACGCGGTCGTCGTCGATCTGCGGACCAACGGCGGCGGTAGCCTTCCCGAAGCGGTCGACTGCACCGGGTTGTTCATCGATCGCGGTCCGGTCGTGCAGGTCAAGGACTCGGCCGGTTCGTCCGAAGTCCTCTCGGACGAGCAGGCGGGAGTCGCGTGGGACGGTCCGCTCGTCGTGCTGACCAGCAAGTTCAGCGCGAGCGCCAGCGAGATTCTCGCCGGTGCGATCCAGGACTATCGCCGCGGCATCGTCGTCGGCGACACCGCGACGCACGGCAAGGGGACGGTGCAGAGCCTGATGGACGTCGGCCGCTTCCTCTTCCGTCTGGCGACTCCGCCCGAGAACATGGGAGCACTCAAGGTCACCATGCAGCAGTTCTATCGCCCGGGAGGAGACAGCACGCAGCAGCGAGGGGTGCTGGCCGATGTCGTGCTGCCGTCGATCAGCGATCACATGCCGGTCGGCGAGAGCGATCTCGAGCATGCCTTGGCCTTCGACAAGATCGCCAGCTCGGAGTTCGCTCCGGTCGGCCTGATCGACGACACGATGCTCGGCACCCTTCGCCAGTCCTCGACCGAACGCGTTGCCGCGTCGGAAGACTTCGACAAGCTGCGAGCCGATATCGATCGGTATCGCGAGCAGAAGGCCCGCACTTCGGTCTCGCTGAACGAAGAGAAGTTCTTCGAGCGACGTCGCGAGTTCGATGCCGACAAGGAAGACGAACAGACGCTGCAGGATCAGGTCAACGGCGGCACCAAGATCGAACGTGACTTCTATCTCGACGAGGTGCTGAGCATCACCGTCGATTACGTCCGAGCCCTCGGCGGTGCCCGCATCGCCGTCCGCTGATCGAGCCGTCGCGGCGGCGATATCCCGATCGCCGCTTCGACCCATGAGCGACACGAGGCACGCCTTCCGCCAGCGGAGACGTGCCTCGTTCGCGTTCCGGGCTCGTCGCGGACGCTCGTCGAGTTCCCGGTAGCCGCTCGTCGATCCGAGGCGCTTCTCTCGGCCGAGTTTCGGAGGCCCGGCTGATGCCGCCGACATCTTCCCCCAGTTCCGGCACCGCTCCGTCGGCCCTCCTGGTCGTCGGCGGTCGTCAGCGGCGCGATGCGGTCGAGCGGGACGAGTGGCAGGCGTACGACCGAGCGCGGATCGTTCGCGTCGATCTTCGGACGGGAGCGGTAGTGCCGTGGCTCGACGATCTCGGCTGCGCGGAACGGCTCCCGAGCGGATCGCCGTCGATCGTCTTCAAGGCTGCGTCGGTCGACGGCGACCGCATGCGCGTCTGCACGACGACCGAGGTGCTCGAGGTCGAACTCGCGAGCGGCGCGGTCCTGCGGCGTCGTTCGCATCCCTGGTTCAACGACCTGCACCATGTCGTCGCCGAACCCTCGGGCGAACTGCTCGTCGTCTCGACCGGACTCGATGCGGTGCTTCGCCTGGATGACGACGACGCGATCGTCGCGACGTACGACATCGGGGTGCGCCCGCTGCGGGAGCGTTTCGATCTCGCGACCGATTGGCGTCTGGTGGCGACGACCAAGCCGCACGAGACGCATCCGAACTACCTGTTCCGAGTCGACGGCGGATGGTGGGCGACTCGGTTCCTGACCGGCGATGCGATCGAGCTGGCGCCTGCGCGTCGCACCGTCCGCATCGCGTTGCCTCGCGATCCGACGACTCCGGCCGCCGGACCGCACGACGGCATCGTCTCGGCCGACGGCGTCCGCTTCACGACGGTCGACGGCGCGATCGTCACGGTGCCGCTCGAGCGGTTTGCGGAGGTCGGCTCAGCGCCAAGAGTCGCCGGGACGTCGGCGCCGCAGGTCGACGACTCGGCCGACGACCTCGCGCGAGTCGAGTTGCGCGACGCCGACGGCGAGCGTGCGACCGGTTGGTGTCGCGGTCTCGCGCCGCTGGCCGACGGGACCGCCTGGGTCGGCTTCTCGCGGATCCGCCCCACCGCCTTCCGCCGTCACGTCAGTTGGCTGAAGCACGGGCTGCGCCGAGTCGGTCTGCATGCGACCGCGCCGACTCGCATCGCGCAGCACGATCTGAAGACGGGGAGATCGCTGGCCGAGATCGATCTCGAACCGCACGGCATGGCGGCGGTCTTCTCGATCCACCCTTTGCCGTAGCGACGACAGTCTGCGCCGAGCTTCGTCGCGAGGTTCGATCGCGACGCGTCAGTCCTTCAGGCGATAGCGGACGATGCACCAGAAGGCGCGAAAGGCGTCGCGCAGTCCGATCTTCTTTCCCTCGGCGTAGCTCCGCTTCCGATACGCGATCGGCAGTTCGCACAATCGGACTCCCGGGCATCGAGCCAGCTTGGCGGTCATCTCGAGTTCGATGCCGAAGCCTCGTTCGCGGAGCGTCGGAGCGATGGTGCGGACCAACGGCGTCCGGACGAGCTTGTAGCACGTCTCGACATCGGTCCAGTCGCAGCCGGTCAGCAGGTTCGACGCGATCGTGATCATCCGGTTCCCCAGACGATGCCAGCCGGGCGAGTCGCTCCGTGCGCCGCGCGCATAGCGACTGCCGTAGACGACGTCGGCACGCCCGTCGACCAGCGGTCGGAGCAGACGCAGGAACTCGAGCGGATCGTACTCGAGATCCGCGTCCTGGATGACGACCGCCTGGCCTGTCACCTGACCGAATCCGGTCCGCAGCGCCGCTCCCTTGCCGCGGTTCGCCTCGTGCAGCACCAGCTCGATGCTCGTGCCGTTCGAGACGCGAGTTCGCCAGTCTTCGATCCGCTCGGCGAGCAGCGCGCGCGTGCCGTCGACGCTGCCGTCATCGACGATCACGATCTCGAGCGGCAGCGGCACCTCGAGCAGTCGCTCCATCACCTGTTCGATCGTCCGCGCCTCGTTGAAGACCGGCACGATCACCGAGAGCCGAAAGCGGTCCGGCAGCACCTCGCGCGAGAGCGGTTCGCAGTCGGCGAAGCGAAGGACGCGAGGCATGCGTGGGTCCGAGAGGGAGCGCCGGGAAGTCGAAGTGCGGTATCGCCGGTGAACGAGTACGGGCGAGCCGCGACGAACGGCCCCGTCGCGGAGCGAACATCGTAGGTCGCGGCGGTCGCGGCGTACAAGCGGCAGCGTCGGACGCGGCGAAATCGGCGGCGAATCGCCGGCAATTCTCGGGCGAATCGGGCGCGTGACCGACGTTTCGCAGCCGGCGCAGCGAGTCGCTGCACTGAGTCGCTGCGCCGAGTCGCTGCGCCGAGTCGCTGCGACATTCCGTCGCAGGACGAAGCGACTGCCGAACGATCGTCACACGAGTCGTCCGGCGCGCTGTGCTCCGTCTCGCACGTGGCGCGTCGATCGAACGCGCAGCGCTTCGCCGCTCGCGACGACGATGCGCCGCAAAACGACACTGGCCTCGAAGCGAGACGAATGACTCGGCGCTTGCACCGCGCAACGTGGCGCAGCGCTGCGTGATCGCGAGTGCGGCGCTGCGCGGCGCATCGTGATCGACAACCGCATTCGTCGTTCGCGATCAAGTGGTGATCGCGCGAAGAGCGACGTTCGACGCGCAGCGCCGCAAAAGATTTCCGGACGTTGCTTGACAGGTGCGCTCGCTCCGCCACAATGTCGACCACAACGCGACGGACGAGCGACTCGATCGATCGAACGTACGCCTTGCGACACGACTCCGAACGACGGAGCGAGTCGAGAACGACAAGGATCAACGGACTCGCGAAGCACTCGCGAGTTCCGCTCGAAGCAGCGAAAGGGGCGGCGACAGAGGGAGCCGACAGTCGGCGGTCGAAAGATCGTGGACCGGATGTCCCCCCGATCCTTCCAACGCGTCGCGACCGAGGACGAGGTCACGATGCCGACGAGAAAAGGCGGCTCTCACGAGCCGCCTTTTCTTTTTTTCTGCGCCGATTCGTCGGGCCGGTCGCGCGACTATTCGTCGAGCAGCGTGCGGATCATCTCGTCGAGCGCCGCGGCATTCGCTTCGCCGCTGCCGACCTTGATCATCCGGACGCGCCCCTGACGGTCGATCAGCACCGCCTGCGGAATTCCGGTGACGCCGTAGAAGTCCTGCAGCTCGGACGACTCGGTCACGGCGAAGACGTGCTTCAGTTCGTGATGCGCCGCGAACGCTTCCATCGCGGTCCGTTCCGCCGCCGGGTCGAGCATCTCCTTGCGCACCGGACGCGAGGCCGCCGCATCCCAGTCGTAGTTGTAGTAGCGAGTCACGCCGACGATCTCGAAGCCGCGCTCCGCGTACTCGTCATGCCACTCGCGCAGATGCGGGAAGGTGGCGATGCACGGTCCGCACCAGACGGCCCAGAAGTCGATCAGCACGACCTTTCCCTGAAGATCGGCGGGAGTCCGCTCGCTGCCGTTGACCCACGCGGCCGCGGTGAGCGGCATCCCCGGTTCGCCGATCAACCGCACATGCTTGAGCGACGCCTCGATCCGCCGCTCGACCGTCGCGAGCGAACGCTCGGTCGCTTCCAGCAGAGGCTGCAGCGACTCGGAACCTTCGCGCACCGCGGCAATGGCGGCGCGAAAGGCGGTCAGTCGCTCCATCGCACGCTCGGGATCGTTCGAGGCGGCGGCGTTGACGGCGGTCGTGTTCAGGCGAATCCACGCCTGCAGCGCCTCGGGCTGATCGCGATGGGACAGGATCCACTCGGTCGGCAGCGTCTCGACCGCTTCGTCGAGCTTGCCGAAGTCCTGCATCACGGTCGACGCCTGCAGCAGCCATTCGGCCAGCGCGATGCGCGCCGATACCGATTCGGCATCGGCGGCCAGGCTCTTGCGCAGCCGCTCGATCGCCGCGTCCGTCTCGGTGGCCGCGTCGTCGCGACGATCCGCCTGCAGCAGCATCGTGACGCGTTGCAGCAGCAACCTCTCGGCGAGGACCGGAGTCGCCTCGAGCTTCGCGGCCGCATCCGAGAGGACGTTCAGGCCGGCGTCGACATCGCCTTGGCGAGTCGCCAGCGAAGCGCGGATCATCGCGGCCGATTGGATTCCCGATGCGGCGACCGGGTTGTCGCCGGCAAGCGGAACGAGCCCTTCGAGCGCGCGATCGGCGACGCCGATCGCGACCTCCGGCTGACCGGCTCGCATCAGCCCCGAGCTCAGCGCCACTCCTTGCATCAGGATCGGGACCGAGTCGGCATGCCCCTCGACCGCTCCCTTCCAGGCGGCGAGCGCTCCCTCCCAGTCCTGCTCCGACACCTTGGCTCGGATCGCGGAGAGATGCTCCGCTTCGGTCTGCTGCACCGGATCGTCGGCGATCACGGCGGTGGAAAGGGCCAGCGCGAGCGCCAGCCCTCCTGCGAATCGGAACATCGTCGGCTCCTCGTACGGAAGATCGCCCCGACGATCCGGACGCCACATCGCGTCGGGAACCGCCAGGGTCCGCAACGGCGATCGCCGAGATGTCCGACATGGTAGCGGAAGCCTCTCGTCATCGCCGTCGCAATCCGCACGAACCGGCCGTTTCGTCGGCTCGATTCCCGAACGAATGGGGCGGGAAGATCGTCGGAAGCGGGAGGCATCCCGGCGGCTCGTTAGACTGGAACCTCGCCTGCGGCCTGCCCATTCCAGTTGCCGTTCCGGGAGTCCGAATCGACATGAAGCGTCTGCCGCTGATCGCCGCCCTGCTGCTCGGTCTGATCCTGCTGTCGGTCGTCATCTGGTACGGCATCGGCGCGTCGACCTTCCGGTTCGAGAAGAAGGTGGAGCTCGGCCTGAATCGCGAACAGGCGTTTCGGCTGCTGACCGACTTCCGCTTCCTGAAGCGTTGGGCAGGCGGGCGCGAGAACCTTCAGCGGACACCGAAGAACACCTTCGCCGTCGGAGCGGTCACCAGTTACGCACTGGTCGACGGGACCGAACGCTACGAGTTCGCCGAAGAGGTGCTCGAGGTCGACGTTCCCGAACGGTTCGTCCTGAAGATCACCAACCAGCTGTTCACGTCGACGCAGACGTACGAGTTCGAGGAGGTCGGTTCCGACACGACCAAGCTGACGATCAAGGTCGAAGGCCACCTGCTCGGCAGCGCGCGATGGGGCGGAACCTACGCCCGCGGCGCGATCGAAGAGCGGTTGGCAGCGGAGCTCGAGACGCTCCGCTTTTCGGTCTCGCAGACCCCCGATCTCCGCCGCCTGCTCGACGAAGCGGCAGCGCGGCGCTGACGTGCGTCGCTGACTGCAGCCGCCGACCCATGTCGTCGATCGGAGGCCGGTCATCGGAGCCCGCGTCTTGTCGCCGCTCAGCGCTCCGGACGCTGCAGCGGCGCGCTGTTCATGAATCCGCCGCGCATCTCGTTCACGTCGACCTCACGGCGAGCCCCGATCAGGTTCGAGTCACTCGGGCCATCCGAGTGCGTGAAGCAGTCGAAACTGCGCGCGATCGAAGTCGGCGATCGTTCTCGCATATTGCCGCTGAGCCTGGTCCAGTGCCTGAATCGACTGAAGGGTCTCGAGCGGCAACCCGAGTCCGTCGGCGACCCGTTCGGAGTTGCGACGATACGAGTCCTCGGCCGCCGCCACTGCTTCTTCCGCCAGATCGATCTGAGTCCGTCGAGACTCGACCTGGGCATGAGCTTCGGCGACCTCGCTCGCGATTCGGTCCATGAGCTGAATCTGGCGCGAACGAACCTGGTTGACCTGGGCCTGCGACGTCTGCTGGGCGTAACGCTCTCCCAGGCCGAGATTTCGCAGCTCCCAGAAGACGGCGGCGTCGAAGTCGACTCGATCATCGAAGTCGGTGATGTCGCTGGAGGGGCTGCCGCCGTTGCCGCCGTAGCTCAGCCCGAGCAGCACCGAAGGCACGAGCGGGGCATACCGATCACGGCGCAACCGCTCGACCGCCTCGCCGACCAGATACCGATTCTCGGCAAGCTCGGGACGGTTCGACAGGCCGTCGGCGATCAATGTCGCAAGCACGATTTCGGATGGGACCAGTTCCAAAGGGACGATTGCCGGTTCCTGCGGCACAAGTACGAGTGACTGATCCTGTTGGCCGAGCGTGCGAGCCAGTCGCACCGAGGCGACTCGGACGTTCTCGGCGGCCCGACTCCCCTCGATCTTCCGTGCCGCCAATTCGGCGTGGGGGAGATCCGCGTCCGCTCGAAGGCCTTGACCGGTTTCCGCGAACGACAAGGCGAGCTCGTGGAGTTGCGCTGCGCGACGAGTCGTTTCGTCGGCGATCTCGAGCACCTGAATCGCTTCCAGCAGGTCGACGTAACTGACCGCGGTTTCGAGCAGCTGGTCGTGGACGGCGGCTCGACTGGCTTGTCGCGTCGCACCGAGAACCTGACCGGCGATGCGGGGTTGGAAGATCGCATCACGCAGGTGGAAATCGGCCGCCAGTCCGGGAACGGAGGGGGAGGCGGCTCCGACTGCTCGACCACCGAGTCCGGTGTAGACCGAACTGCGGCTGTTCGACACCATGTTGCCGGCGACGTCCTGGATCACCCCGTCATGCTTGTTGTAATTTGCGCCGGCCCGCAAAGACGGCAACCACAGCACTTCCGCCGATCGACGTCGGGCATAGGCTTCTCGAATCCGCTGACGCGCCAGATCGATACTCGGATTCCCCCCTTCGGTCAGCTCGAGCGCCGACGCGAGATCGATCGGGACCTGGACCGGATAGCTCGCTTCGAACGTCGCGGCGGCCCCATCAGAACGGTCGGGCGGCATTTCCGCGGGGGCAATCGGCTCGGTCATCGGCATGCGAAGCGGCTCGACCTGGAGACCGGCGGAACGGCGCACCGAAACGTCAACCCGTTCCGAAGTCTCGAGGCCGGTCGGCCTGATCGCACTCGGCGTCGATCGACGCTCCTCAGCCGCGGAATCGGCTTCCGGTGCCGAGTGACGAGCGGCTCCGGCATCGGCGAGCTGCGGCACCGAACCGGCCATTTCCGAGCTGAGCGGACCGATGCGCCGACCTGGAGTCGAAGAGAAGGCCGCAACAGCGTCAGGTACGATAGACGAAGACCGATGCGGGGTCCCGCGGTTCGAAGACCAGGTTCGATTCGAGTCCTCGGTCGCGGCGCATCCGATTCCCGTCATGCACCCGATCGACACCGTGAGGCCGATGATCGAGAGGCAGGCGGTCGATTCTCTTCCTGGGCAGAAGTACGCCATCATCTTTCCCAGGTTCGCGAAAGAGGAATCGAAGCGAATCATCATCAACATCGGACAAGTCGAGAGGGGCGTTCAGCCAATCTTCGGGTTCGCTCTCGGAGCGAGCTTCGAATCCGAGGCTCACGAAGCTCGCTCGGCCTCGCGGCAACCCGAGCGCCCTCTCGCATCCTGACGTTCGGGGGGCGTTGCCGTCAGGTGATTCCGGGGTGACGATGGACCAAGGTCCGCCGTATCACCTGCCCTGAGGCGCACGACGAATGCAGTTGATTATGACGGCGCTTCGGCGTCCCTGGACGGTTCTGGTGGTGATCCTCGCTCTGTCGCTGGGAAGTCTTCTGGCTGTTGCGCCGTCGATCTGTCGCACGTTGGGTGTGCCGTACCCCGAAGGGCTTCCCCGCGGCATGGGCGTCGACATCTTTCCGAGTCTCGACCTTCCGGTGATCTACGTCTGCCAACCCTACGGCGGCATGGATCCGGCGCAGATGGAAGGATTCCTGACCAACTATTACGAGTACCACTTTCTGTACATCGGCGGGATCCATCACGTCGAGTCGCGCAACGTCCAAGGGACGGCGCTGATGAAGCTGTACTTCCATCCCGGCACCGATATGGCTCAGGCGATGGCGGAGACCATCAACTACGTCAATCGGTCGCAGGCCTTCATGCCTCCCGGGACCGTATCGCCATTCGTGATGCGTTTCGATACCGGCAGCGTTCCGGTCGGCTATCTGGTCCTGTCGAGCGACACGCGGAGTATCGCCGAGATCCAGGATCTGGCGCTGTTTCGAATCCGTCCGATGTTCTCCAGCCTACCGGGCGTTTCAGCGCCACCTCCGTTCGGAGGTAGCGCGCGAACGATCGTCGTCACGACCGACCCTCGACGACTCCAGTCGTTCGGCATGTCGCCGGATGAGGTCATCAACGCGTTGGTGAGAGGCAACTCGATCAGTCCGTCGGGCAATGTCCCGATCGGTGACTCGTACCCGATCGTGCCGGTGAACTCGGTCGTTCGAGATCCGGCGGAACTGGGAAGCATTCCGATTCGGACCGGGCCTCATCCGGTCTACCTGCGCGACGTCGGCATCGTGCAGGACTCGGCCGACGCGCCGGCCGGATACGCGTTGGTCAATGGTCGCCGAGCCGTCTACATCCTCGCGACGAAACGTGCCGATGCGTCGACCCTCAACGTGATCGACAACATCAAGGACGCGCTGCCGAAGATGAAGGAAGCGTTGGGGGAAGCGGGTGAGGGGATCGACGTGCGGTTCGAGTTCGACCAGTCGCCTTACGTGACGCGCGCCGTCGAAGGGGTCGTCACCGAAGGGTTGCTCGGAGCGGTCCTGGTCGGCGTGATGATCCTGCTCTTTCTGGGCGACTGGCGCAGCTCGCTGATCGTCGTGCTGAACATCCCGCTGGCGCTCATGTCCGCCGTCCTGGCACTGTGGATCAGCGGTCAGACGATCAACCTCATGACGCTAGGCGGCTTGGCTCTGGCGATCGGCATCCTCGTCGACGAGGCGACGGTCGCGATGGAGAACATTCACGCTCATCTCGATCGCGGGAGACCGTTGGCGGAAGCGGTTCGCGACGGAGCCGTCGAGACGTCGATCCCGCGTCTGCTGGCGATGCTCTGCATCCTGGCGGTCTTCCTGTCGTCGTTCTTCATGCAGGGAGCTGCCCGAGCGCTCTTCGTTCCGCTCTCGCTCTCCGTCGGCTTCGCGATGATCTCGTCGTACCTGCTGTCCGGCACGTTCGTTCCTGTGCTGTCGATGTGGCTGCTGCGTTCCCGCGAGCACCGTCGCGATTCGGTTTCGCCGTTCGAGAGGCTGCGCAGGACCTACGAACGCGGGCTAGCATGGACGGTCCGCGTCCGCTGGGGCGTGGTCGCGATCTACCTCATGCTCTGCGCCGTCGCGATCGTCGCGATCGGCCCACGGCTGGGACGCGGCATCTTTCCGGTCGTCGACGCCGGTCAGTTCCGACTGAGGATGCGAGCACCTGACGGGACACATATCGAACGGACCGAACGACTCGCCAAGGACGCGCTGGCGCGGATCGGAGACGAACTCGGCCGAGACAACGTCGAGCTGACGATGGGGTACGTCGGGATGATCCACTCGAACTTTCCGGTCAATGCCGTCTACCAGTGGTCCCGCGGTCCTGAAGAGGCGATTCTGTACGTCGATCTGGGCGATCATCTCGGTCTGTCCGACGAGGACCTGAAGGAGCGAGTCCGAAATCGTCTCGAACGCGACATGCCTGAGGTGAGGTTCTCGTTCGAGCCGTCGGACATCGTGAACGAGGTGATGAGCTTCGGTTCGCCGACGCCGATCGAGGTCGTCATCAGCGGTCCGGACTTCGCCAAGAGTCGCGTCCATGCCGAACTGATTCGCGACGAACTGGCGAAGCTCGGCTCGCTTCGCGATCTTCAGGTCGGACAGTCGCTCGACTACCCGACGCTCCGAGTCGAGGTCGACCGTGAGAAAGCCGGACTCGTCGGACTCATGCCGGTCGACGTGTCGCGGGCCCTCGTGACCGCTACCTCGTCCAGTCGCTTCATCGTCCCGAATTACTGGGCCGATCCGAAGAGCGGAGTCGCCTATCAGGTTCAGGTCGAGATGCCTCGTCCCGTCGTCCGAACCCCATTCGATGTCGAGACGGTCGGATCGGTCGAGGCACTCGGACGCATTCCGCTGAAGCGGATCGACGAAGGGCAGGTCCTCGTCCGCGATGTCGCGAAGATCGAACCGGGGACGATGCCGGGACAGTTCGATCGGTACAACATGCGGCGACAGATCACGCTGACCGCCAATACCGCCGGCGCCGATCTCGGTTCGATCGCGACCGAGATCGAACAGGCGATCAGTCGAGCCGGGCTACCGCCTGCCGGCGTCGAGGTCGCGGTTCGCGGTCAGATACCGCCGATGCGCGAGATGTTGTCCGGCCTCTCGATCGGCCTGGGGCTCGCCGTCGTCGCGGTCTTCCTGTTGCTTACGGCCAACTTCCAATCGGTGCGGTTGGCGACGGTCACTGTCTCGACCGTGCCCGCCGTCATCTCGGGAGTCGTCCTGATGCTGTGGCTGACGGGGACCACGCTCAACATCCAGTCGTATATCGGAGCGGTCATGGCGATCGGCGTCGCGATGGCAAACGCCATCCTCCTTGTGTCGTTCGCGGAACAGCGCCGCCGAGAGGGTCTGAAAGCGAGCGAAGCCGCCGTCCAAGGAGCCGGAAGCCGGCTCCGCGCCGTGCTGATGACCAGTCTGGCGATGATCGCGGGCATGCTGCCGATGGCTCTCGCATTCGGCGAAGCGGGGCAACAGAACGCTCCCCTAGGGCGCGCCGTCATCGGCGGACTCCTCGCCGCGACCGCATCGACACTGATCGTCCTGCCGGGGGTCTTCGCATCCTTCCAGTCACGCGCAACTCGAAAGTCGGCATCGTTGGATCCGGCCGACCCGCTGAGCGAACATTATCGAGTCGACTCGATCGACGGCGAGCTGACGCACGGATCAGGAGTCCCGGAATGAGTCGTCGTCCGACGTATCCCTTCGTGGGTCTGATCGCCGGATTGTTGTTCACGGTCGGCGGTTGCCGCCCGAACCCGGATGCCGTGAAGGAATCGGCAAGGGGCGAAACGGTCGAAAGAGTCCGTGTCGGTCGCTTGGCGCACAAGCTCGTGGAGCTCAGGACGAGACAGCCGGGGCGCATGGAAGCGTACGAGGCGACACCTCTCCATTCCAAGGTGGTCGGCTACGTCGAGACGGTACTCGTCGATCTCGGTGACACGGTGGTGAAAGGGCAGCCCCTCGTGCGGCTTTCGATCCCCGAGATGCTCGACGAGATCACGAGGAAGAAAGCGCTGCTTCTACATGCCGATGCGGAGCGGCTCCAGGCGGAAGCGTCCGTCAAGGCCGCCGAGTCCAGCGTCCTGACCGCCAAGACGCGTGTGGACGCAGCGGAGGCGGGCATCGGTCGAGCCGACGGCGAGTACGAACGTTGGCGATCGGAGTACGAACGCATCGCCGCGCTGGCCGAGCGAGAAGCGGTGACACGCAAGCTTGCCGACGAGACGCTCAATCAGTTGAGGGCCGCCGAAGCCCAAAGAGACGAGCTGGTCGCCCAGATCGCATCGGCGAACGCCGAGTTGGCCGACTCCCAGTCCCTCGTGGTCAAGGCGCAAGCCGACTTGGCGGCGGCCGTTGCGAGGCGGGAGGTGGCCGTGGCGGAACTCGATCTGACCGAGACGCTCGCGAGCTATGCCGAGATCCGTGCCCCTTTCGACGGCGTGATCACCCAGCGACAGGTCGACACCGGGAACTTCGTCCAACCGGCCTCCGGTGACTCGACACCGCTGCTGGTGGTGTCGAGATTCGACAGGATTCGCCTTGTAGTCGACGTACCCGAAGGAGATGCCCCCTGGGTCGATGCCGGAGACAGGGCAACGATCCTGTTGCCCGCATCGGGAAATCGGAAGCTCGAAAGCACCGTCAGTCGAACGAGCTGGTCGCTCGGATCGACCAATCGATCGCTCCGCACCGAGGTCGATATCGACAACGCCTCCGGCGACTTGCGACCGGGCATGTATGCGACCGTCGATCTGCTGATCGAACGTCGCGAAGACGTCGCCGTGCTTCCCAGTGCCTCGATCATCCAGGAGGGGACCGACGCTTGGGTCTGTTGCGTCGAAGGGGGAACGATCCGGCGGCGGCCGATCGTGCTGGGCTTGCGAAACGGAGCGGAGGTCGAGGTCGTCTCGGGGCTCTCCGCCGAGGATGTCGTCGTTGTGGCCCAGCCGGGGGCATTGCGAGAAGGGCAGGCGGTCGAAACGGTCGAGTGAAGTCGAGGCCGGGCGCCAGTCGCTGTCGCCGCTCAGCGCTCCGGACGCTGCAGCGGCGCGCTGTTCATGAATCCGCCGCGCATCTCGTTCACGTCGACCTCGAACCGCCCGGCGATCGCTTCGCCCGGCTCGGTCGAGCGCTGGTCGAACGTCAACTTGCCGGCGAGCGTCCGCATCGGCCGTCCGCCGCCGAATCCTCCGAAGCCGAAGCCTCCCGCTCCTTCGGTCAGCATGCCGGTCACGTCGATCGTCATCGCGTCCTCGGTCAGCCGCCGACGTTCGATCATCAGCGTCACCGTCAGCGGTTCGTCGCCGCCGTCCGGCATGCCGGTCACCACCAGCGTGAACGGCGGTTCGCCGCCGCCGAACGGCCCGGCGCCTCCCATCGGCGGACCGCCCGGCGGTGGACCACCTGCCGGCGGACCGCCGATTCCCCCGGGACCAGGACCTGCTCCTCCCGGTCGCGGGCCTTGCGGTCCCAGACCGCCGAGGCCAGGGCCTCCCGGTCCTCGCGGACCGGGCCCGCCGCCGAACCCGGGAAAGGCGAACGGACGAAACGCCGCCGTCCCGTCGCCGACCGAAAGATCGCGATCGTCCAGGCGTCCTTCGATCCGTCCGCTCGTCGCTCCGTTCGCTTCGTCCGGCGCTCCTCCCGGACCGAAGCCGCCGCCGGCCGACACGACGGTCGCGAACTCGCCGCTCAGCTTGCCGACCGCCACCGTCGTCATCGGCTGGCGATAGGTGGCCGGAGCCGGTACGGGCCAATCGGCGAGCGCCCGTTCGACCGCGGCGCGACGTTCACGGACGAACCGACGGATCCGCTCCATCTCGGCCGGAGCGTTCGCCTGACGATCGGACAGTTCGCCGGCCGTCAGCCGTTCGATCCGATCGATCTCGGCGAGCAACTGCTCCTCGTTCCAGACCTTCGCCATCACCTCTTCCAGTCGCGCTCGATAGCGGTCGGCGAAGCCGGGGGTGAAGTACAGACGATTCGCGATCGCGCTCTGGGCATAGACGATCGGCGTCCCCTGGTTCCCGCCGGCGCCGAACATCCCGCCGCCGAAACCGGGCATCGTGTCGAACGCCGCATCGGCTCCCCACGGCACGAAACGGAATCGGCCGTCGCTCGGATCTCGATAGACGAAGTAGTTGTTCTGGTTGTTCGTGTAGCCGTCCCAGAATCCGATCAGCCCCTCGACCGCCCAGAAGGTCAGGAACTGATCGAGATCGATCAGTCGCTCGAGCGCCGCGACATCCAGCGGGCCGTCGGCAGCGAGCACCCGCGCCAGCGCCGCAAGCTGCTCGTTCGCCGCAGGATCGTCGTCGAACTTCGCTTCGATCTTGCCGATCGAGTCGGGGAGCAGATCGGTCAGCGTCCCTTCGAAGAGCGCGCCGCCGTCGTCGCCGAACCGGTCCTCGAGAAAGGGACGCTTGATCGATTCGACGTTCGCATAGATCCCCAGATAGCGACCGTTGACGGTCACGCGAGCCAGCCCGACTCG
>CAZZBI010000006.1:34647-35206 GCA_964652385.1 uncultured Pirellulaceae bacterium
AAACAGCCGATAGGCGAGCAGTTGGCTGTAGAGCGACGTGGTCTGCTTGTTGTTGTTCAGCGTCAGTCGCCCGAGTCCCTTGATCGGCTTCTGATCGACGTAGCGATCGAAGTCGACCAACAGCGACGGCGTGTCGACATCCTGCGATCCGAAGAACCCTTTCTTGCGGATGCCGACGTCGGCGATCTCGAGTCCGTCGATCGACACGTTCCCCTGCACGTACTCGTACGGCTTTTCGCTCGGCAACGACATGCCGGGCCCCGGCGTCAGCGACTCGCGACGCAGTTCGTCCCACGCTTCGGCCGGCAGTTCGATCCGAATCTCGCGCAGCTGCCGATCATCCAGAATCCGTTCCGCCTTGGGGCGGTCGTTCGCCGCGACCCGCCCGCCGACCGTCTCGGGCAAGACTCGCGTCACCAGCATCAGCAGGAGCGCCGCAGCGACGATCCTGCGGCCGATGCGTTCGGTTCGTCCGGTCACTCGCGCCGCTGCTGCCGTCGTCCGAGGGCTCATGCCGCACCCCGCTCGGTTCGGATTTCGAGAAGAAACGATGAAGAGG
>CAZZBI010000006.1:35216-42461 GCA_964652385.1 uncultured Pirellulaceae bacterium
GCAGTATACGCGTCGGCGCGCGGTTCCGCAGCGGAATCGGCCGCCGGCCGCCGCTCGGGACCGAGCCGTTCGATCTTGCCCGTTTCGACGCGATCCGGTAGCACTTTCCCGACGAAACGCCGAGCGACTCCGACGGGCGGAGACGCGGCGCCGCTGCAAGGAAACGGTCCGATGGCGAGCTGCCGGTGCATCGGCTGGTTGATCGCCGTGATGGCGCTCGGGTCCGGCGGCTGCAGCCTGTTTCATCCGCGGCTCGATCCCCAGCGCTTGGACCAGGGCTACACGATCGTCCTGCCCGGGATCGAAGGGGAGAGTCTGTTCAACGGCCAGCTGGCGCGAGGGCTGGTCGACGGGGGCGTCCCGACCGCGATCGAGGTCGACGATTGGACGAGCGGCTTCGCGCCGGCGTGGCTGTTTCACCTGCGCGGTGCCGCTCGACACGAACGCGAATCGGAACGGATCGCCGCGAAGATCGTCGCCTATCGACGGGAATGGCCCGGCCGCCCCGTCTATCTGGTCGGGCACAGCGGCGGAGGGGCGATGGCGGTCCGCGTGTTGGAGCGTCTACCGCCCGACGTCACGGTGACTCGCGCCCTGTTGCTGGCGCCGGCGATCACGCCGGAGTACGACTTGACGCGTGCGCTCGCCGCGACCGACGGCGGAATCTGGAACTTCCTGTCCCCTGGCGATGCCCTCTTCTGCGGCCTCGGCACGACCCTGTTCGGGACGGTCGACGGCAGCTTCCGACCGAGCGCCGGCATGGTCGGCTTTCGCCGCTCGCCGCGCGACGCGCTGATCGGCCAGATCGAACCCGGAGCTTGGCTCTCCGCCGACGGCTCGACCGTCCCGCTCGAAGCGCTGCAATGGGGACCGGAGCTGCGCCAGGTGCCGTATCGTCCCGAGATGTTCCTGAGCGGGCATCCGGGAGGGCACTTCGGCTGGACGTCGCGGCCGTTCGCCCGACGCTACCTGGCTCCGCTGCTGCGTCTGGAATCGGCGCCGCGCTGAGGCGTCGCGCGCGTTTCAGCGATCGAGCGTCGACTTGACGAACGCTCGCTCGACCAGCAGATAGTTCCGACCGTGGTACTCGGTGACCCGCCCGTCGATCTGCCAGATCAGCGTCAGCCCATCCTCGAGCTCGTCGACGATCCGCTCGAGCGCCAGGTTCTCGAGACAGATCAGCTTCGTCTCGCCGGGCGACGCATGAAACTCGGTTCGATCCGCGGTGATCCGGAACCAGCCGGTCGCCGATTCCAGCCGCGACCCCTCGCGCAGCCGGACCGCCGGCCCTTCGGCGACCGCCTGAGTCGGATCCTGCCCCGAGAGCGACGCGATCAGCAGCGTCACGAGCAGGCCGGTCGGGAGCAGCAGGACGATCGAGCGAACGGCACGCATGGCGAACGTCCTCGCAGGTTCGGACAGCAACGGATCGGCGATGCGACTTCGGCCGGAGCCAACGGAGCCAATGGAGCGACGGGAGCGTCGCTTGATGTGGGGGGCGTTACCGCAACGGCGATCAGTTCGGCTTCGGCAGCGCCCAGCTGTGCAGGATCAGGACCGAGCCGACGCTCATCATTGCCCAGCCGAGCCAATTGGGAGGAGTGATCGTCTTCTTGATCGTCGGGCGCGGGCCCGAAGCGGCCAGGTAGGTGCCGAACGACTGCGGTTGTTCGACCGGCAGCTTGTCGACATTGCGGGCCAGAAAGGTCGTCGCCTGATCGGTCAGCACGTAGCTCTTCACCAGGTGAACCTGAATGCCGAGCAGCAGGACGATGATGCCGATCGCGTAGTAGTGATGACGGTTGAACTGCATCGTGCGGCTCCCGATCGGCATCCGGGGAAAGGGGACAGGAGACGGGGCGGACCGAGGGGCGTCGAGCCGGCAGGCGCGACGGGCGACGGGGGATCGACGGAGCGAACGACCCGTCTGCCCATCCATCGACTTTGCTCGCTCCCGCCTCCATCCGAGCGGATGTCGAAGGGGCTGGGGCGCGCATAGTCGGCGATCCGATGAGGCAAGCGCTGCCGATCCGGCAAGCGAGTCGGAGCGTGCCGGGACCGGAGCTTGACGGGGTCACAGGGGCGTTCGACAATCCGCCGATTCGTGTCGCGAGCGGCCCCGCCGGGAGCAAGAGGCCGGCCGCCGTTCGACCGGAATCGATCCCCTTCCGTGCGATCGCGTCGGCGATCCGATCGCGCCGCCGTCACGAGCCTTCGCCGGCGAGCCCTCAGCGGATGAACCTCAAGCCTCGGAGAACCGCGTATGCCGTTCCGGGGAAGGAGCGGATCGATTCCCCCGGCTTCCTCGGTCTCTGGTTCACCCAGTGGCTGACCGCGATCGACGATAATGCCTTTCGCTGGCTGGTCGTCGGTATCGCCAAGGACTTCTTTCCGCCGGCCGATCACACGACGATCCTGACGGTCGGTCTCGCTTCGTTCGTGCTCCCCTACCTGCTCCTGGCCGCTCCCGCCGGCTACCTGGCCGATCGATTCGGCAAACGGGACGTGATCCTGGTCGGCAAGGTGGTCGAGTGGCTGACGCTGGCGCTCGGCATGGTAGCGATCCGCTGGGGCAATCTGCCTCTGCTGTTCGTCGTCGTCGGTCTGATGGGCTGCCAGAGCGCCCTCTTCGCGCCGGCCAAGATGGGACTGCTCCCCGAGATGATGTCGGCCGAGCGGATCGCGGCCGCCAACGGCTGGTTCGGCTTGTCGACCGTCACCGCGACGATGGTCGGCATGGGGCTCGGCGGCTTGCTCGCCGACATCATGGCGCCGCAGGGCTCGCGCAATCTCGGCGCGGCGATCGCCGTGCTGATGGGTTCCGCGACGCTCGGAATCGTTTCGGCGTCCGTCATTCCCCGATATGCGCCGGCCGACCCGCGGCGTCGCTTTCCGTGGAACGCGGTCGGCGAGACGATCCGCGATCTGCGGACCCTCTATGCCCGTCGCTCGCTCTTTCTGATGGCGCTCGGCATCGTCTTCTTCTGGTCGATCGCCGCGATCGCCCAGCTGAACATCGATCAGATCGCGTACGAGGCGGGGGCGTTCTTCGAATCCGAGCGGACTCCTCTGCTGCTGAGCCTGGTGCTCGGCGTCGGCGTCGGTTGCGTCCTGGCGGGCGTGCTCAGTCGCGGCCGCATCGAACTCGGCCTGCTCGCTCCGGCGCTGGTCGCGATGGCGCTCTTCTCGATCCTGCTCGTCGCTCCCGATCGCCCCTTCTTCAACGTTCCGATCGAGCCGCTGCTGCTCGGCGGATTGCAGGTCCCGTGGAACGGCGATCTCTTTCGCGCGATGGCGCTGCTGTTCGCGCTCGGCACCGCCGCCGGCGTCTTCGATGTCCCGCTCGCCGCCTATCTGCAGCACCGCTCGCCGGCCGACAAACGCGGCGCGATCCTCTCCGCGGCCAACTTCTGCATCTTCTCGGGCGTGCTCCTCTCGGCCCTGCTCTTTCTGCTGCTGCGCACGCCGTTTCATCCCGGAGCGAGGCATCGGGTCTTCGACGGGCTGGAGCCGATCGATGCGATCGCCGTCCACGAGATCGATCTCGAAGCGACTCGGTGGGGCGAAGCCTGGCGGCGCGGCGAACGCCCGACGCTCGAGTCGGTGCTCGCGGCTGCGGCGGGCGACGGGACCGCAAACGCCACCGAGGCGAGCGACCTCGCGCAGACCGACGCGGCGATGCGCGACTCTTCCGCCTCGCTCGACGGCGATGCCGATCCCCTGCTCGCCCATCGCTATGCGGCGCTGCTGTGGGAAGAGGTCGCGGCGCGTCGCGCGCTGAAGGAGAAGCCGGTACCGGTCGAGTACTACGAACGCTTCGCCCGGCCGGAGCTGCGGACGATCACCAAGGAGGTCTTCCGCGAGAGCGGTCGATTGCCGCTGCTCTCGGCGCGGCAGGTCTTCCTGCTGATCGGTCTCGTCACGCTGCCGATCGCGTTGCTGGTCTTTCGAGGCATCCCGCAGGCGACGCTCCGTTTTCTGGTCGGCAACCTGCTTCGGCTGGCAGGGCTCGCTCGGATTCCCGGCCGCCCGCCGCTCCCCGAGACCCAGGTCGTGGTGCTCGTAGCCAATCGCTTCGGTTCGCTCGGCCGGATGCTGCTGCACGTCACCGTCGGTCGGCCGCTGATCGAGGTGCGATGGGAAACGGGATCGCGGCGAGGTTGGGGGCCGGTCTGGGATCGATGGTGGGGAGTGATCCGGATCGCCGGCGGGCCGTCGGCCGTGCAGGAGGGGCTGATTCGGGCGCGGCGCACGGTGCTCAACGGCGGTACGCTCGTCATCCCGCCGCGGACCGTTCGCGTGCCGGGGCGCGGGGCGGTGACGGGGGACGATGCCTATCCGGACGAGGTCGAACGGATCGTCGAAGGGATCAAGGTCCCGTGGGTCCCGTTGTTCGTCGACGAACCTCCGGCGGCGGCTCGCGCAAGGACCTTTTTGGGTAGACTGTGGGCCGCGCGCTGCCGGCCGCTGACGATCCGCTTCGGCGAACCGAGGCCCTGGACGTCGCGCGAGACCGGCGAGTTGCGGCGTTGGGTGCACGAGATCGGGAGCGGTCTGATGAGCGGAACGACGGATGACGGGGCCGATCCGAGCGACCTGCTGATGCCGGCAGCCGCGTTCCTGCGCCGCTGTCGCGAAGCGGGGAAGCGCAAGAAGATCGCCGACTCGACCGGAGCCGACTGTACGGGGGACGATCTGCTGCTGCGGACGCTGATCCTCCGCCGACTGTTGCGACGGCATGTGCTCGACGACTCGGATCGCTTCGTCGCGTTGCTGCTGCCGCCGAGCGTGCCGAGCGTGATCGCCAACATGGCGATGGCGATCGATCGTCGGATCGTCGTCAACCTGAACTACACGCTTCCGGCCGAGACGCTCGAGGCGTGTCTGAAGCTTTGCGGCATCCGCAAGGTGATCACCAGTCGCCGCGTCGTCGACAAGCTCGGCCTGAAGCTCTCGGCCGAGATGGTGATGCTCGAGGATCTGCGCCCCAAGGTCACCTGGCAGGACAAGCTCTTCGGCTTCATCGACGCGCGCTGGAGAAGCGTCCGCTCCCTCGAACGTCGCCTGGGACTCGATCAGGTCAAACCCGAGGATCCGCTGACCGTGATCTTCACGTCGGGATCGACCGGCGTTCCCAAGGGAGTCGTGCTCTCGCAGCGCAACATCGCGACCAACGTCCGCGCGATCCGCGACGTCGTCCGACTGGACAAGAACGACGTGATGGTCGGCGCTCTGCCGTTCTTTCACAGCTTCGGCTACACCGTGACCCTCTGGGGCACGATGAACCTCGATCTGTTCGCCGTCTATCACTTCAGCCCGCTCGATTCGAAGATCGTCGGCCGACTTGCCAAGCACTTCGGAGCGACGGTGCTGCTCGCCACGCCGACCTTCCTGCGCGGCTATCTGAAACGCTGCCTGCCGGACGAGTTCTCGAAGCTCGAGATCGTCGTGGCGGGAGCCGAGAAGCTGCCGACTGACCTGAGCGACGAGTTCGAGCGGAAGTTCGGGTGCCGGCCGGTCGAAGGCTACGGTGCCACCGAACTCTCGCCGCTCGTCTCGGTCAACGTCCCTCCCGCACGCGATCCGAACGACGGGCGTGTACTCCGGCGCGAAGGGAGCGTCGGGCTGCCGATCCCCGGCGTCCGGATCCGGATCGAGGATGTCGATACCGGAGCCGCGCTCGGTCCCAATCGCCCCGGCATGCTCTGGGTCTCGGGACCGAACGTCATGCAGGGCTATCTGCATCGCCGCGATCTGACCGACGAGGTGCTGGTCGACGGTTGGTACCGGACCGGCGACATCGCGTACGTCGACGATGACGGCTTCATTCACATCACCGGCCGGGTCAGTCGTTTCTCGAAGATCGGCGGCGAGATGGTGCCGCACATCCAGATCGAAGAGGAGCTGACGCGGATCATCGACGAACGGCTGGCGCGCGCAGGGGGCTCCGATCAGGCCGACGGCTATGTCGTCGCCGTTTCGGCCGTTCCCGACGAGCGCAAGGGAGAGCGACTGGTCGTTCTCTACGTCCCGCTGGGAATCGAACCGGAAGCGATGCGCACCGGACTTCAGGAAGCCGGTCTGCCGGCGCTCTACATCCCGTCGGCCGATTCGTTCGTGCCGGTCGAGAAGATCCCGATCCTCGGTTCCGGGAAGCTCGACCTGAAGGGGCTGCAGCAGACCGCGGCCGAGAAGGTCGCCGCCGGATGATCGATCTGCTGATCTACCTGGCCGATCGCTCTCCGGCCTTTCGCCGCTTCGTCTGGAAGCACTGGTACCAGTACCTCGCGGGCTACGATGTCCGCGACTGGCACTTCATGAACTACGGCTTCCTCGATCCTGCCCCCGACACGTTCGTCCCGCAGCTGGAACCGGCAGACGAGCCGAACCGCTACTGCATCCAGCTGTACGACCGAGTCGCGCGAGCGGTCGATCTGCAGGGAAAGCGGATCGTCGAGGTCGGTTCGGGCCGAGGGGGCGGAAGCTCGTACGTCCATCGCTACCACCGACCGGCCGCAACGACCGGGATCGACTTCTCGGCGCGTGCGGTCCGCTTCTGCCGCAGCGCCCATCGTCATGCCGGACTCGACTTCCTCCGCGGCGATGCCGAGCGTCTGCCGCTCGACGATGCCTCATGTGACGCCGTGCTGAACGTCGAGTCGTCGCATTGCTACGGTTCGATGCCGCGGTTCGTCGCTCAGGCGTTCCGCGTTCTGCGCCCCGGCGGACATCTGCTCTTCGCCGACTTTCGGATCCCCTCGGTCGCCGCCGAACTGCCGGCGACCTTCGAGCGAGCCGGCTTTCGGATCGTCGAACGCCAGACGATCACCGAGCAGGTGCTCGCGGCGCTGCGAGCCGACAGCGAACGGAAACTCCGACTGCTCGAACGCCACGTCCCCCCTCGTCGTCTCGCGACGCTCCGTCGTTTCGCCGCGATCGAAGGCTCGGACGTCTTTCGCCATTTCGAGAACGGCACGTTCGTCTACGAACGTTTCGCGCTCGAGAAGCCGGCGTCCTGACGAGCGAGAAGATGTCCGAGCGGCTGGGGCTCGGGGCGGCGCCGTCGCACGATCCGGATGGGGTGCGAATCGGGAGTGAGGGAGGCCGCGGAGGACCCCTTGCTGACGCGGCGGGCTGGGAGGGCGCGGAGGGGCCCCTTGCTGACGCTGCGGGCTGGGAGGGCGCGGAGGGCCCCTTGCTGACGCGGCGGGCTGGGAGGGCGCGGAGGGGCCCCTTGCTGACGCT
>CAZZBI010000007.1:0-501 GCA_964652385.1 uncultured Pirellulaceae bacterium
CCTTCGTCATGGCGTGCGTTGCCGGAGGGTACCTGGCTCGGGACGGTCCGGTGTCTGGCGAGCCTCGGGTGGATCGTCGGTTGTCTTGCGCTCTCCTCGGCCCGCGGTTCCGAGCTCGAGGCCTGTCCGGCGACCGATGACGGGCACTTGGCGACGTTCTTCGAAACGACTTTCTGGCCCAAGGTGGCCGAGAGCGCATGCCTGAAGTGTCATAAGTCCGGCGGTGACGCCGAGGACTCGTCGCTCGTGCTGCAGGACCTGAGTCGTTTGGCGGTCGACGAGCGGGCCGAAGGCATGCGGGCCAACCGCGACGCCTTGCTTCGTGCCGCGCTCCGCGACTCGGGCCAGGGAGCGACGTTGCTGCTCAAGGCGACGGGCGAGCTCGAGCACGGCGGAGGGGAGGTGCTCGCCGACGACTCCGCGGCCTTCGCGCTGCTGGCCGAACTCGTACGGCGGGCCCGTCGTTCACCGCGCGACCCGATCGCGGCCGCGTCGGGCGGC